>NZ_KB904398.1:3340-65445 GCF_000380065.1 Streptococcus massiliensis DSM 18628
GACTACGCTACAAGTCAAAAGACCTTCAACGGTTATGAATTCAAGGGTATGTCATCAGATTCCGCTTCAGCGAGTGGTAAGGTGACGGAAGGCGACAGCCATGTCATTTATGTCTATAAGAAGAAACCAGCTCCACAACCAAAAACTGGTAATGTAGATGTGAAATATGTTGATGAAGACGGCAATGAAGTTGCTCCTTCAGAGCAAGTGAAGACTAATGCCCCAGTGGGTGAGGACTACACTACAAGTCCGAAAAATGTTGACGGCTATGAATTTGTGAAATTATCTCCAAATTCTGCTCCAGCAAATGGTAAAGTCAAAGAGGGTGACACCAACGTTATTTACGTTTACAAGAAGAAAGCGCCAGCTCCTCAACCAAAGACTGGTAATGTAGACGTGAAATACGTTGATGAAAACGGCAAGGAAATTGCTCCTTCAGAGCAAGTGAAGACTAATGCCCCAGTGGGTGAAGACTACACAACAAGTCCGAAAGAAGTTGACGGCTATGAATTTGTGAAATTATCTCCAAATTCCGCGTCAGCTAATGGTAAGGTGACGGAAGGCGACAGCCATGTCATTTATATCTACAAGAAGAAAAAAGTTTTACCAACAGACGAACCAAAACAAAAACAACTTCTTCCTAAGACGGGAGAACAAGTGAATGTGTGGTTTACAATTGCAGGATTTGCTCTTGTAGCGGTATTAAGCTTATTCGCGAAATATCAACTTCGTCGTGACTAAAACAAGGGGTTATACCCTAGAGAGTGCATCTGCACTCTCTTTTTTGTTGTGAAAAGCAATTATTTATATGTGTTTGGCTCTAGACTTTTTAAATTTTGAGGGTGGTAATCGCCTCATTTCTTCCAATTTTATATTCGCTGAAATACCTGATTTTTCGCCTATTTGAATTATTCTGTGTGGGATTGGGGGAGGCAAAATAAATATTGCTTAATATAAGATTTTACATAGTATAGATACTTGACAAGTATATCGAACTGCGATATACTAATTATATCAAGGTTCGATATATCGAGGTGAGAAGTAGTGGATAAAAAATTAAAAAGAATTTACGTGCCTATGACCGAGACAGGCTTCTACATTCTTTTTTGTCTGAGAGAGGCCATGCACGGCTACAGCATTACACAAAAGGTCAAGGAAATGACCGAGGGACAAGTGACAATTAGCCCCGGTACCATGTACGGCACCCTGTCCAAAATGGAAAAGGACGGTTTGATTGTCTTTGCGCGCGAGGAAAATAAACGCCGCATTTACCACATTACCGATGTTGGGCGGGAAATTCTTGATTTGGAACTCAAGCGTATTGAACGCCTCTACCGCAATATTCAGGAGGAACCATGATGAAAAATAAAAAAGTGTTTATGACGTTTCAGACTTCCGATGCTTTTGTAAATAGCGACTGGCTGGAGGAGCGTCTGCGAAAGGAGCACGCTCAAGGCTGGAAGTTGATTAACTATAGTTGGTGGGGCCTTTTCACCTTTGAGGAATGTGAGCCAGCAGATGTCGTTTATCGTTTTGATTTTGCCCAAGATGTCTGGACACCTGGCATGGTTCGGATTTATCAAGATGCTGGTTGGACCAAGGTTTTGGATAAAAGTGGCATTTTGCTGCTGAAAAGAAAGTTGGCAGAAGGAGAGCTTGCTTCTAGCGCCCTCCTCTATGAAGATCGTCGTACCCAGCTGGAGGCAAGATTGCCTATGTTGAAAAGGCTCGTCTGGTTGGAAATTGCTAGCTTCTGTTTCATCCTTTATCTTTTGTACACTATTTTTACAGATAATCATTTTAGTACAAAGATTTATTGGTTATCAATCCTGTTCTTCTTATCTTATCTATCACTATCAAGATTAAACGTTTTTCGAGCCTATTATCGCGCAAAAAAGGAGTTGACTGAATGATGAAGACTAAAACAAAATGGCGGATTTTTACAATCGCAGATTACGAAAGAGAGGGAAAATGGCTGCGCAGCATGCACGCTCAAGGCTGGAAGTTTGTTGGTTTCAACGGTTTCTTTCATTTTGAGGAATGCCAGCCAGAAGATGTGGTCTACAAGCTAGACTATTGTCAGCTTGCAAGCGAAGAAAGGGACTCTTATGTCCAGCTGTTTACAGATTATGGTTGGGAATACATTGATACTTACGTCAATTTTTCTTACTTCAGAAAGCCAGCCAAGGACGTCCAGCAGGAGGAAGAAGGGGACTTGTACAATCCCCAAAGTAAGACCATGATGATGCAGCGGATTGCCAGACAATTTGCTTTCATTTTACTGTCTATGATTTTTTCAGGCTACCTATTTTGGGAGCGCCTGCTTCACCGTTCGTTTGGTAAAGAGTTGTTCTATGATGCCTTTTATATCTTGCTGACAGGTTTTTATCTATTTATCGCCTGGCTTGCTGTGCGCTTTTTGCTGCAATATGTAAAATTGAAAAGGGAATTTTCTAAGTCTTAAGATGTATTTTTAGCACTCTTTTTACAAGAGTGCTAATTTTTTGAGTTTTTGTCTTGACTTTAAAAATGAACCGTGTATAATAGAATCATAACTTAGCACTCGGGTATGTAGAGTGCTAAACAAAAAATCTCATATTCCAGCTCAAAGCTGAAAGGGGTGATGTCATGGTAACGGAACGTCAGAATGAGATTTTAAACTTGATCATTGACATCTTTACAAAGACCCATGAGCCAGTCGGCTCCAAATCCCTACAAGAATCAATCCAGTCTAGCAGCGCGACGATTCGTAATGACATGGCTGTTCTTGAAAAGCAGGGGCTTTTGGAAAAAGCGCACACATCAAGTGGACGCAAGCCAAGTGTGGCGGGGTTTCAATACTTTGTCAAGCATTCGCTGACCTTTGAAAGCCTAGCGGAAAATGAGGTTTACGAGGTTGTCAAAGCCTTCGACCAAGAATTTTTCAAGTTGGAAGACATCTTGCAGCGAGCGGCGGATGTGCTGTCGCAACTGACCGATTGCACGGTGGTGACCCTAGATGTGGAGCCTAGTCGGCAGCGGCTGACTGCTTTTGACATCGTGGTTATCAGCCAGCATGCAGCTCTAGCCGTCTTCACCTTGGATGAGTCGTCTACCGTCACCAGTCAATTTAGAATTCCTAAAAATTTCTTGCAAGAGGACTTGCTTCGCTTACGCGATTTAATTCAGGAGCGATTTTTGGGACAGACGGTTTTGGATATTCATTACAAGATTCGGACGGAAATTCCGCAGATTATCCAGCGTTATTTCACAACGACAGACAATGTTCTGGATTTATTCGAACATATCTTTGCGGAGATGTTCGCAGAAAAAGTTCAGATGTCTGGCAAGATGCACCTGCTTCAGTACGCAGACTTAGAGACCTATCAATTCTTCGACCATGAGCAAAAGGTGGCTTTCGAGCTACGTGAGAGCTTAGCTGAGGAAGAAATGCAGACGGTACGTGTCGCGGACAGTCGGGAGGTTAGCCTTGCCAATCTCACCCTGATTACTAGTAAGTTTCTAGTTCCTTATCGTGGCTTTGGTTTGCTGGCCTTGATTGGACCGATCAATCTGGATTATCAGCACTTGGTCAGTCTGGTCAATGTGGTCAACCGCGTCTTGACGATGAAGCTGACGGATTTCTATCGCTATCTTAGCAGTAATCATTATGAAGTTCATTAAATCTGCCAATTTATTATCATATATAAAGGAGGTCACCTAGTGGCAAAAGACCAAAAAGAAAAGAATGAGCAAGTCGAGGACTTGAAAGAGGAAGTGGTGGAAGAAGTTCTTGAAAAAACGGAAGCTGCTCCTGAAAAATCAGAACTAGACTTGGCAAAGGAACGCGCTGACGACTTTGAAAACAAGTACCTGCGCGCTGTCGCGGAAATGCAAAATATTCAGCGACGCAGCAATGAAGAACGGCAAAGCTTGCAAAAATATCGCAGTCAAGATTTGGCGAAGGCTATCCTGCCTTCCTTGGACAATCTCGAGCGGGCTCTCGCTGTTGACGGTCTAACCGACGATGTCAAAAAAGGGCTTGAAATGGTGCAGGAAAGTCTCGTTCATGCTCTGAAAGACGAGGGTATTGAAGAAATTCCTGCGGAAGTTGGCGGCGACTTTGACCACAATTTCCACATGGCCATTCAAACCGTGCCTGCTGATGAAGAACATGCGGCTGATACCATTGCGCAAGTCTTCCAAAAAGGCTATAAACTACATGAGAGGGTGTTGCGCCCTGCCATGGTAGTAGTTTACAACTAAGAGGCTGATTTTCTCTGACTCGTCGTTAAGTTGCTTCGGCATACTTTAGTATAGCCCGCAGCGACTTGCCTAGATTTAGAAAAAATCATCACCCTTAGCGACTCGACCGAAAAGTCGCTAAACTAGGCGGTAAGTCAGAAATCTATGATTTCGTTGACGCACCTCCGCAAGGATGTCTAGATAGGTGTTGAGTGATAGCGAAAACAGCTATCAGACAGCTACTGCGACAAATAAAGTAAAGAAAAAATAAATTTAAATATGTGAAAGGAATTGAACCCGAACGAAATGCTCGGAAAATAGATAAACCGCCTGGCATTCATCGAATGCTTCGTTGGTTCCCTAATTTTCAGTCGCATTGTCGGCGTTCTTGGTATCATTATTATGTCTAAAATTATCGGTATTGACTTAGGTACAACAAACTCAGCAGTTGCAGTTCTTGAAGGAACTGAAAGCAAAATCATCGCAAACCCAGAAGGAAACCGCACAACTCCATCAGTAGTGTCATTCAAAAATGGCGAAATCATCGTTGGTGATGCTGCAAAACGTCAAGCAGTAACAAACCCAGATACTGTTATCTCTATCAAATCTAAGATGGGGACTTCTGAAAAAGTTTCTGCAAACGGCAAAGAATACACTCCACAAGAAATTTCAGCGATGATTCTTCAATACTTGAAGGGCTACGCTGAAGAATATCTTGGTGAAAAAGTAACTAAAGCAGTCATCACAGTTCCAGCTTACTTTAACGATGCGCAACGTCAAGCGACTAAAGACGCTGGTAAAATCGCTGGTCTTGAAGTAGAACGTATCGTTAACGAACCAACAGCAGCAGCCCTTGCTTACGGTTTGGACAAGACTGACAAAGAAGAAAAAATCTTGGTATTTGACCTTGGTGGTGGTACATTTGACGTATCTATCCTTGAATTGGGTGATGGTGTCTTCGATGTATTGGCAACTGCAGGAGACAACAAACTTGGTGGTGACGACTTTGACCAAAAGATTATCGACCACATGGTTGCAGAATTTAAGAAGGAAAATGGTATTGACTTGTCTACTGACAAGATGGCTCTTCAACGTTTGAAAGATGCTGCTGAAAAAGCTAAGAAAGACCTTTCAGGTGTGACTTCAACTCAAATCAGCTTGCCATTCATCACAGCAGGAGCTACAGGACCTCTTCACTTGGAAATGACTCTGACTCGTGCCAAATTTGATGATTTGACTCGTGATCTTGTAGAACGTACAAAAACTCCAGTTCGTCAAGCCCTTTCTGATGCAGGCTTGAGCTTGTCAGAAATCGACGAAGTCATCCTTGTTGGTGGTTCAACTCGTATCCCAGCTGTTGTAGAAGCTGTTAAAGCTGAGACTGGTAAAGAACCAAACAAATCAGTTAACCCTGATGAAGTAGTTGCCATGGGTGCGGCTATCCAAGGTGGTGTCATCACTGGTGATGTCAAAGACGTTGTTCTTCTTGACGTGACTCCATTGTCACTTGGTATCGAAACAATGGGTGGCGTATTCACAAAACTCATCGACCGCAACACTACTATTCCAACTTCTAAATCACAAGTCTTCTCTACAGCAGCAGACAACCAACCGGCCGTTGATATCCACGTTCTTCAAGGTGAACGCCCAATGGCAGCGGATAACAAGACACTTGGACGTTTCCAATTGACAGATATCCCAGCTGCACCTCGTGGAATTCCTCAAATCGAAGTAACATTTGACATTGACAAGAACGGTATCGTGTCTGTTAAGGCCAAAGACCTTGGAACTCAAAAAGAACAAACAATTGTCATCCAATCTAACTCAGGTTTGACTGATGAAGAAATCGACCGCATGATGAAAGATGCAGAAGCAAACGCTGAAGCAGATAAGAAACGTAAAGAAGAAGTAGACCTTCGTAACGAAGTAGACCAAGCTATCTTTGCAACTGAAAAGACTATCAAGGAAACTGAAGGCAAAGGCTTTGATGCAGAACGTGACGCTGCTCAAGCTGCTCTTGATGAACTTAAGAAAGCCCAAGAAGACAACAACTTGGACGATATGAAAGCCAAACTCGAAGCGCTCAACGAAAAAGCGCAAGCCCTTGCAGTCAAACTCTACGAGCAAGCAGCGGCAGCCCAACAAGCCCAAGCAGGTGCTGAAGGAACAAGCCAAGCAAATACAGGCGACAACAAAGGCGATGATGTCGTAGACGGTGAGTTTACGGAGAAGTAAACTATAAGTCAGGAGGATTTAATGAAAGTTGATGAATTAATTGCCAAACTTGAGAAAAACTGTTTAGAAATCTACCGTAAGAATAATGAACAACAAATTTCTTTGTATTATTTGGATGATATCGTTGGTAATAAATTTTTAGAAATCTATTATAGTCAAGATGATGAAATTACAAGAGTAAAATTTCATACAGATACAGTCTTTCCAACATATTTAGAAGGTATCGAGGAAAACTCAGGTGATGACGATTATTCTATAACACGACAAGTAAGGGCTGAGAATTACAGTAATGAAGACATTATTATGATTGCAGTTGCTAGCTATGACGCAGTAGAGAAAAAGTATCAGTTGAAGTATAAAAAATAAAAGAGTCATTTCAATTTAAATGGATTAATTAATACAAATTGGAAATCCAGAGGTTGCAACCCAGCCTCTGTTTTTCGGTGAAAAGGGATAGGACTTGAGTGGTTTGGGTTTTATCTCATCAATATAAAAGAAAGGAAATGAACCCGCCCTAAAAGCTCGGAAATTAGATAATTGTCTTGCTTTCATCGAAAGCTATATCGATTTCCTAAATTTCAGTCGTGGGTAGGAGCAGCTCTTTCTTAGAATTTACAGAAAGGAATACAGGTGTTCTCTGAAATGAACACAGGCTAAGCGCTGTGTAAAAAAGATAAATCGCCTAGTGCGCAAGCGCACATCGTTGATTTCCTATTTTTACTTTGCGCTTCACGCCTTTTGTATCTTACATTATGAACAACACAGAATTTTACGATCGTCTAGGAGTGTCAAAAAATGCTTCGCAAGACGAGATAAAAAAGGCTTACCGTAAGCTGTCCAAGAAATATCATCCCGATATTAACAAGGAGCCGGGTGCCGAGGAAAAATATAAGGAAGTCCAAGAGGCTTATGAGACCTTAAGCGATGAGCAAAAGCGGGCTGCCTATGACCAGTACGGTGCGGCTGGGGCCCAGGGCGGCTTTGGCGGCGGCGCAGGCGGTTTCGGTGGTTTTGACGGTGCAGGCTTCGGCGGCTTCGAAGACATCTTCTCTAGCTTCTTTGGCGGTGGTGGTACTCGCAATCCTAATGCTCCGCGTCAGGGCGATGATTTACAATATCGGGTGCAGCTCAAGTTTGAAGAAGCGATTTTTGGTGTGGACAAGGAAATCAAGTACAATCGCGAAGCGACTTGTCATACCTGTGACGGCTCAGGTGCTAAACCGGGCACTAGTCCAGTGACTTGTAGCCGCTGTCATGGCGCAGGGGTGATCAATGTCGATACCCAAACTCCGCTTGGCATGATGCGCCGTCAGGTGACTTGTGATGTCTGTCATGGTCGTGGGAAAGAAATCAAAGACCCATGTACGACTTGTCACGGTACCGGTCATGAAAAGCAGGCGCACAGCGTCCATGTCAAAATCCCAGCAGGTGTGGAAACTGGTCAACAAGTTCGCTTAGCTGGTCAAGGAGAAGCAGGATTTAACGGCGGACCTTATGGCGACTTGTATGTAGTCGTTCAGGTAGAGCCTAGCAAGGAATTTGAGCGCGACGGATCAACGATTTACTATAAATTAAATCTAAACTTTGTCCAAGCAGCACTGGGTGACAGTGTCGAAGTGCCGACTGTTCATGGCAAGGTTGAGCTGACCATTCCGGAAGGAACGCAAACGGGCAAACGTTTCCGCCTGCGTGGAAAAGGTGCGCCGCAGTTGCGCGGCGGCGGAACTGGCGACCAATTTGTCACGGTTAATGTGGTGACGCCGACAGGCCTTAACGATAAGCAAAAAGCAGCGTTGCGCGAATTTGCGGCAGCTGGTGATATAAAAGTCAATCCTAAGAAAAAAGGCTTCTTCGACCATATCAAAGACGCCTTTGAAGGGGAATAAAAAATGGACTGAAACATGATTTTCAGTCTTTTTTGCTTTTATAAATATCTTTTGAAGAAGTTGACAGTCTTTTGCCAAGAGTCCGTGTTGTCCTGTAAAATTCTTTCCCAAGGAATACGTTTATAGCGACTGTTAGGCTGATAAGCGAGGGTCATCATGTGCCCGCAGTTAGGATAAAGAGCGATTTCTAGCGTTTTACTACTTGCTCGCTCCTTAATTTTCCAAGCCGCCTGAGTAGCAGGCCAAATTTCGTCACAGGTAGAGGCAATGACTAGTAGTGGCGCTTCAACCCTTTCTACTGGAAGAATACTAGCAGGATTGATAGGTAAATCAGACTTTCCTAACCATTTTTCCTTTAAAAAATATCGCCATGAAAAACGCGTGTAAGGTAGTTCCTGACCGTCATAAGTCCAAGAAGAAGTCTTGGAATTTTTCCAGCCCTTAATCCCTTCTAAACTGATATTAGTCGGAGAATTCAGGACAAGGCAGGAAATCTGGTCGGGGAATGTCGTTGCAGCAAGTAGGGCGAATTCAGCGCCTTTGGAGCGTCCGTAGAGTCCAATCCTAGTAGAATTAAGTTGAGACTGAGCTTGTAGGAAACTGAGAGCGTCTTTGATGATTTCCAGTGGAATTCTTTCCAAATGTTGGGCAAGACCCTCAAAACCAAAATAAGCCAACGCCAAGCTGGCAAACCCATGGCTGGCAAGAACTTGCGCGATATTTTGAGCCTTTTCAATCCGACCGTCACTGCCGCTCAACACAATAATGCTAGGGAGCGCAGTCTGATTTTCTGGATAAAAGAAACGACCATAAGCTCGCTTGAAAGTTAGATTTTGACTGACAATATTGGGTATTTGAAAATAACGTTTGAAACAGCGCGTCGCGATAATTTTCCCTTTCACTATCACTGTGATTTTAAGTTCAAAGTCAGCAAAAAGGGGAACCTCAGCCATATCAGAACTTAACTGTATCAACTTTTGTTTACTGGGCTTGGCATTGAAGAAAAGCCCCATTTGAGCAATCCCTGTATAAGAACCGACTAGGGCGGGTGTGCTCTTGCAGGATACCTTACCTTTGACATCTGATAAAAAGCTTGCTTCAGAAGTCCAAGGAACTTTGGGATCTAGACGCATAGGAGCGTTAATATTATAGTAATTGTCAAGTCTCATTTGAATGGTCGTTAACTGTTGCGGTGGCAACCCTCTAATTTCGATGTTAAAGGGTTGGTCTGCTAGCGGGCTAGCCTGTTCTAGTAAAATTTCAATATCTTTTGTCATTATCTTTATCCTTTTAGTTAATATACTTAACAAATGACTAAAAATTACTCTTGCAACTAAGGTAATTTCTGCCAGATCTTTTCCAAATCATCCATAAGCGCTTTAAATTCTTCTAATCTAGCTGTAGGATAATTCTTTAAAACATCCAAGAGTTGCTGATTTAGATAGGCATGTTGTTGCTGATGAATCTGATAGACTTCCCTTCCTTTACCAGTCAATCGTAGCTGATAGCTAGCTTTAAACTGCCGATTTTCCTCTCGAAAAATCAATCCTTTCTTTTCCAGTCGCTGAATCATTTGGGTAATGGCACTACGAGAAACCTCTTGTAGTTTGGCAAGCTCGGTCAGACTTGTGCCTTCATTGCGGGCAATGCTGACCAGCGTATGGACTTCTGCCAGTGTCAAGTCAGGGAAGTTTGCAATATAGTGCTGTCGCTCTTTTAGTTGTAAGTATTGGTCGGTAAATGCTTGCAATTTCTGACTAAATTGCAATAAATCTTCTTCTTTCATCTTTATTTTCCTTTTTCGTTAAGCTGCTTAACATTGTAAAACAATTTCTCGACTTGGTCAAGTGAAAATCATGAATAAATCTGTTCCCCGTACAGTTGAATCTTTTCTGTCTTGAGGCTGGCTTTCATTCTTTTTAAAATAAAAACATGACACGATATCCTGAATTTACAAGATAAAACCTCCTATTTTGTTGATTTGACTGATTTTGGATTGTCCCATGGCAAGGATTGGATAAAAGACATTAAGCGTTATGATGAGCGTAGACTTCTCGTTTTAGCTGGAGATCAACTTTTACTCTATGATATTCAAGAGAAAAAGGTTGTCCTTAAAGAAAAAGTCGCTTCAGGTAAAAATGAATCTTTCCATGTTTGGGTAAATCACAAAAATTAGCATACAAAAAGACACAGAGTTTTTTAGTTCCGTGTCTTTTTTTGTGAAAGTTATTCCCCGAGCTCTTCGCTATAAGCGATAATCTGGTCAACTGTGTCAGAAAGAAACTGGATTGTATCTCGGAGTGGTTTGTCTGTAGAGATGTCAGCTCCGATGATCAGAGCTGTGTCAAGCGGTGTTTTGCTGCCGCCTGATTTGAGGAAGTTTAGCCAGTCTTGTGCGCCATTTTCAGAGTTTTTAAGGTGGAGATAACCAGCCGTTGAGATGACAAGCCCTGCTGAGTAAGTGTAACTGTAAAGCCCCATGTAGTAGTGGCTTTGACGCATCCAAGTCAGAGCAGCATCATCATCAATTTCCACAGCGTCACCCCAGAAGTCAGTCAAGACTTCCTTCATAATACTGTTAAGCTTGCTTGCACCGAAAGTTTCGCCATTTTCCACCAGCGTATAAACCTTGCGTTGGAAAGCGGCTTCGAGTAAGTGGGTGATGAAGTTGTGGAAGTAAGTATCGGTCAGGCGATGTGCTAGGGCAAAGCGTTTTTGGCGCGGATTGTCAAACTGGTGCTCCAAATAATCGCTCAAGAGCAGTTCATTAAAAGTAGACGGTGCTTCAACATAGTAGGTAGACATGCCTGTGTTGAAATAGCTTTGGTGATTGTCTGAAAAGATAAACTGTCCAGAATGGCCGATCTCATGGATCAACGTGTAGACATCACTCATGCGACCTGTCCAGCTCATGAGAACATAAGGGTGAATGCGGTAAGGATCTGTCGCATAGCCTCCAGAGTCTTTTCCGGCATTTGCTGCAAAATCAACCCAACGCTCGCTCTGATAGCGCTCGATTTCGCGCGTGTATTCTTCTCCTAGCGGAGCAACAGATTTCATAACAAGATCGTAAGCGTCGTTGATGGTTACATCAGGATTGAGCTCGCTGTCAAGATCTAATTTCCAATCGGCGAAGGTCATCTTTTCAAGTCCATTGACCTTGGCAACATGTTTGAGAAATTTTTGTGCGACAGGAGCAAACTCACTCATGATCAGATCAATCTGACGGTCAAACATCGCCCGATCCACTTCTTGCTCTGCAAGTAGATAGTCAAAAACAGAGTCGTATCCCCGCATATCGGCAATGAGTTTTTCAGATTTGACTTGAGCAAGATAACTGGCTGCTGCGGTATTTTGGTGCTTGCGTAGACCTTCTGAGAATGAACGGAAGGCTTGCTCGCGAATTTGAGCATTTTCGTGATTTTGATAAAAGTTTTCATAGGTGACAAAGCTGTTTTTGTAAAGTTTGCAGTCTACTTCAAAGTCGGCCATTTCAAAGTCACTGGCTCGCATTTTTGTATAAATATCCTGTGGTCCGTAGAAAACCTCACTCAGATGTGTCAATGTTTTTTCAGCTTCTGCCCCCAGATAATGAGCTTTTTTGATCTTTGCTTGACGAATAGCACTGGTAAGTTGTGGCAGTTGGGCTAATTTTTCTAAAACCTGCTCGTCAGCATTGACTAAAGCATCGTCGAAAAAGGCAAGTTCTACATTTGCCCATGTTCCAAAATCCATGCCGGCTTGGGCGATTTGGGCAAAACTCTCGTCGTTGTAGTCAGTGGTCTGTGGCATGAAAGCGTAGTTGCCGATATGGCTGAGCTGGATGTAGATTTGTTCCAGTTCTGCAAAAGCTTGCTCAAAGTTTGTAAAAGTTACTAATTTTCCTTTATAATTACGGCTAAATTGCTGAATGTCCTCGCGACATTTCTCAATGGCACGCAAGAAATCTTCCCGATCTTGGTAGAGAGCGGTCAGATCCCAAAGTTCGTTTTCTGGGAATTCTGAACGTAGTTTTTGTTCCATAATAGTCACCTCATCATGTTTTTTTACTAGTATATCAAAAAAATTCGTTTTTAGGCTGTTCTCGCCTTTTTCTTTTGCCTTAAAATATGGTAGAATAAAGTCTGTACGTGCTTGATTACAAAGATGAGTAGCGCAGATGAGGAGAAGCTGCCTATTGATTTTTGTAGACAAGACGTATAAAAATACCGAGCAAGAGGCTCTGCCTTTTGTATCTAAAAAGGAGTCTATATGACAAAACAAATCTTTGAAACCACCTTTGCTGGTAAAAAGTTGGTGGTTGAGACTGGCCAAGTGGCTAAGCAGGCAAATGGAAGCGTTCTAGTGCGCTATGGCGACAGCACCGTGCTGACAGCGGCTGTTATGTCCAAGAAAATGGCGACCAGTGATTTCTTCCCGCTCCAAGTCAACTATGAAGAAAAGATGTATGCGGCTGGGAAATTCCCCGGCGGCTGGAATAAGCGCGAAGGTCGTCCGTCAACCGACGCTACTTTGACGGCTCGTTTGATTGACCGTCCTATTCGCCCTATGTTTGCAGAAGGCTTCCGCAATGAAGTGCAGGTCATCAACACCGTGCTTTCTTACGACGAAGATGCTTCTGCTCCAATGGCGGCCATGTTTGGTTCCTCTCTTGCTCTGTCTATTTCAGATATTCCTTTCAATGGGCCAATCGCAGGTGTCCAAGTCGGCTATGTAGACGGTGACTTGGTCATCAACCCTGACAAGGAAGCAGCGGAGCGTTCTCTGCTCGAATTGACCGTTGCAGGTACCAAGGAAGCCATTAACATGGTGGAGTCTGGTGCCAAGGAATTGTCCGAAGACTTGATGCTCGAAGCCCTACTCAAGGGGCACAGAGCTATTCAAGACTTGATTGCCTTTCAGGAAGAAATTGTAGCAGCAGTCGGCAAGGAAAAAGCTGAGGTCGAGTTGCTCCATGTGGACGAAGAATTGCAGGCTGAAATCATCGCTTTTTACAATGAAGATTTGAAAAAAGCTGTGCAGGTCGAAGAGAAGCTGGCGCGTGAAGCTGCGACAGAAGCAGTCAAAGAGCAAGTAATAGCGACTTACCAAGAAAAATATGCGGATCACGAAGAACTTGAGCGGATTATGCGCGATGTGGCAGAAATCTTGGAGCAAATGGAACACGCAGAAGTGCGCCGCCTCATCACTGAAGACAAGGTGCGCCCTGACGGTCGTCGGGTGGATGAAATCCGCCCGCTGGACGCCGAAGTCGACTTTTTGCCAAAAGTGCACGGCTCAGGTCTCTTTACGCGCGGACAAACTCAAGCCTTGTCAGTCTTGACTTTGGCGCCAATGGGTGAGACGCAAATCATTGACGGGCTTGACCCGGAGTACAAAAAACGCTTCTTGCATCACTATAATTTCCCGCAATACTCTGTAGGAGAAACAGGTCGTTATGGTGCTCCAGGTCGTCGTGAAATCGGTCACGGTGCTCTTGGTGAGCGTGCCCTTGCTCAAGTCTTGCCAAGTTTGGAAGAATTCCCATACGCTATCCGTCTGGTAGCAGAAGTCTTGGAATCAAATGGTTCTTCATCTCAGGCTTCTATCTGTGCAGGAACTCTTGCCCTTATGGCTGGTGGTGTGCCAATCAAGGCGCCAGTAGCTGGGATTGCCATGGGGCTTATCTCAGACGGTACCAACTACACAGTCTTGACCGACATTCAAGGTCTCGAGGACCACTTCGGCGACATGGACTTCAAGGTTGCGGGAACTCGTGAAGGGATTACCGCCCTGCAAATGGATATTAAGATTGAGGGAATTACGGCTGAAATCTTGACTGAGGCTTTGGCGCAGGCTAAGAAAGCTCGTTTTGAAATTCTTGATTTGATTGAACAGACCATTCCTGAAGTTCGTCCAGAATTGGCACCGACTGCACCGAAAATTGATACCATTAAGATTGATGTGGACAAGATTAAGATTGTCATCGGTAAGGGTGGTGAAACCATTGACAAGATTATCGCAGAAACTGGCGTGAAAATCGATATTGACGAAGAAGGAAATGTAGCGATTTACTCTAGCGACCAAGACGCCATTAACCGTGCCAAGGAAATCATTGCAAACTTGGTGCGCGAAGCCAAGGTGGATGAAGTCTACCATGCCAAGGTCGTCCGCATTGAGAAGTTCGGCGCTTTTGTCAATCTTTTTGATAAGACAGATGCCCTCGTGCATATTTCAGAAATGGCTTGGAGCCGCACCAATAATGTTGAAGATGTTGTCCAAATTGGCGACGAAGTTGATGTGAAAATCATCAAAATCGATGCTAAAGGACGCGTGGATGCTTCTATGAAGGCTTTGCTGCCTCGTCCGCCAAAACCAGAGAAAAAAGACGGCGACAAGGAGCACCGCGGCCACAAACGTCATCACAAGCCAAAAGCAGAAACGGCTGAAAAATCAGACTAAAGATTTAAAAGAGAGGAAAATTATGGGTTGGTGGAAAGAAACCATTGATATTGTAAAAGAAAATGACCCGGCTGCCAGAACGTCACTGGAAGTTCTTTTGACCTATCCAGGGATTAAGGCCTTAGCGGCGCACCGCCTTTCTCATTTTTTGTGGAAGCACGGCTTTAAGCTCCTCGCTCGCATGCACAGCCAGTTTTGGCGCTTTTGGACTCAGATTGAAATTCATCCGGGCGCAGAAATTGCCGAAGGGGTCTTTATTGACCACGGGTCGGGGCTAGTGATTGGCGAGACCGCTATCGTGGAAAAAGGCGCTATGCTCTATCATGGCGTGACGCTTGGCGGGACAGGAAAAGATGTCGGCAAACGACATCCAACCATTCGGCGAGGCGCCTTGATTTCGGCGCATTCCCAGCTGATTGGACCGATTGAGGTCGGAGAAAATGCCAAGGTTGGTGCGGGGGCGGTCGTTGTGGCAGATGTACCGAGCGATGTGACCGTTGTTGGCGTGCCTGCCAAGATTGTCCGCGTTCACGGTCAAAAAGATGAGCCGACCATTAAATCTTTGGAAGAAATCCGCGAGGAAAGCTATTATTCGTCCAAGTTGTGAGGGGATTACGAATAATAAGTAAATGAAGGATGATTTATATCTGATGGTAAAAATAATTAGGGGGAACATATCCTGATTATAGAGGTAAATAATATGAAATTAAGTATCACAAATATTGCAAAAATAAAAGATGTAGATATTGAAATTAATGGTTTGACAGTATTAGCTGGGGAGAATAATTCAGGAAAGAGTACAATAGGGAAAGTTCTATTTGCGATTTTTCAAAGTTTTAATAACCCAAAGAGTAATTTTTATAGAGACAGGCAGCAATCAGTAAGTAGAGAGTTAAATGAATTACAGTTAGAACTATCAATGAAGAGACTTTCTGAGGACATAGATATTGATTTTGATAATATCATCAGCCAAATAATCTCAGACTTTGATAAATTTGATCAAGTAAAAAATACTGATATTATAGAAGTTTTAAAAGATACTTACTCTACTGAAGGATATCAAGAAAAGTTAAATTCTGTTAAAAAAATTCTCTCTATATCTGAGGAAACGGTAATTAATGGCTTTTTACAACGAACGTTGGATTTAGAATTTAATGGACAGATAAACTCAGTTTTCTCACGAGATTTAGGAAAAGTAGAATTAAAAATCAAAGAGTCAAGAATCTCATTTGAAATTGACGAAAATAAAGTAGAAAATGTAGCTGGAGTTATTCCTTTGGCTACAGATATAGTCTATATAGATAATCCTCTTATTATTGAAAACTTTGTGGATAGTCATAGTTTTACTCGTACACTCATTAAAAATTTAGAAAATAGTGGTACAATGAGAGCTCATGCTCAGCAACTAGAGGTGCAATTTGAGAGAGAACCATCATCTAATATTGTAGATTTAACTTTGATTAAAAATCGTTTTGAGGGTATTGAGCAACTTTTATCTAAAGTATATGACTGGGATTTGATTTCTGATAATCAACATATTAAAACGACCGAGCAAAAAAATAAACTAAATATTAAGAATATTTCTTCGGGAATGAAATCATTCTATTTGATTAAAAAATTGATTGAGAATGGCACAATTAAAGAAAATGGAACAATTGTATTAGACGAACCAGAAGTTCACTTGCATCCCGAATGGCAATTAATTTATGCTGAAATTATAGTTCTGTTACAGAAAGAGTTGGGATTGCATATTCTGTTGAGTACTCACAGCCCCTATTTTTTAAATGCTATTGAAGTTTTTTCTAAAAAATATGGAACAGAAGATAAATGCAAGTATTATCTTTCAGAGAATAATGGGTATTACTCTACCATAACAGAAATGACTGACGGGAACGAGCCAATTTATAAAAAACTTGCAGCTCCATTACAATATTTAGAAAATGTGAGGTTTTCAGAAGATGATTGATGGAAGCTTATTCAAAAATGAGTTTTTTGATAGTGCAAAGAAAACATTAGATTTGGCTACGGATAAAATGATTACTCATAATTTTGAAGTTTATGACTTTGATGATGTTAAAAAAAATTATTGCAATAAGTATAATTCTTCAAATGAAGCTTCAAAATCAGTGGACACAATTTTAATAAATAAGCAACATGATAGGATAGTTTTTATCGAGTGTAAATCGGGTTCCTTAATAGGTAGGAATAGTGGTAAGAAAAAATCAGATATAAAAAGTAAGTTAAGAGATAGTTTATTAATTTTTAATGATATCAATTCTAAAAATTTAGATTTTTCAAGAGATAAAGCAGAATTTATATTGCTTTATGATGAGTCTGAAAATCCTAGTTTAGGTGCCATTCAAAAAAGATTATCCCAAAAAGCAGGAGAAGAATTTATAAAGTTTGATTTAGGAATTATGAGAGGAGTATTTGTTAAAAATGTACATACCTATACGGTTGACGAATTTAACAAATATCTTGCTGATAATAATGTTCAATGGACCTAGTATAACGTTAATCTTTATAAAAATGTTTTGCAAAAATATTGTATGCTCATAAGGAGTTACTATGATTAAAATTTACGATACCATGACCCGGAGCCTGCGTGACTTTGTGCCGCTGGAAGCTGGCAAGGTCAAGATGTATGTCTGTGGGCCGACGGTTTACAATTATATCCATGTTGGAAATGCTAGAAGTGCGGTGGCTTTTGACACCATTCGCCGTTATTTTGAATATCGCGGTTTTGAGGTGGATTACATTTCCAACTTTACCGATGTGGACGATAAGATTATCAACCGCGCCAAGGAAGAGGGGATTAGCCCTAAAGAAGTGGCTGACAAATACATCGCCGCCTTTCTAGCCGATGTGGCGCAGCTCGGGGTCAAGCCTGCTAGTCAAAATCCGCGTGTCATGAATTTTATGGAGCAGATTATTGAGTTTATCAAGGTTTTAGTGGATAAGGGCTTCGCTTATGAAAGCCAGGGGGATGTCTATTTCCGCGTGGAAAAATCCCACAACTATGCCAAACTTGCCAACAAGTCCCTAGAAGACCTGGTGCAGGGAGCGTCTGGGCGGACGGATGAGGAGACCGAGCGCAAGGAAAATCCGCTGGACTTTGCCCTTTGGAAGAGAGCCAAGAGCGGTGAGATTTTCTGGGATAGCCCTTGGGGGGCTGGACGTCCCGGCTGGCACATCGAGTGCTCGGTTATGGCGACAGAAATCTTGGGCGACACTATTGATATTCATGGTGGCGGAGCCGACCTGGAATTTCCCCACCATACCAATGAAATCGCGCAATCCGAAGCCAAGACTGGGCGAACCTTTGCCAACTACTGGATGCACAATGGTTTTGTCAATATCGACAATGTCAAGATGTCCAAGTCACTGGGCAATTTTATCACCGTTCACGATGCGCTTGAGATCATTGACGGACAAGTGCTGCGCTTTTTCTTTGCTAGCCAGCACTATCGCAAGCCCATTAACTTTACGGAAAAAGGGGTAGCAGATGCGGAGACAAATCTCAAATATCTGAAAAATACTTACGAGCAGACTTTTGCTACAGATGTTGACACAGAGCCGCTTGAGGCTTTGCTGGACAAATTCACGACTGTTATGGATGAGGATTTCAACACGGCAAACGGGATTACAGTGGTCTTTGAGATTGCCCGCTGGATTAACTCTGGCAACTACAATGCCGAGGTCAAGGAGAAGTTTCGTCAAGTGCTAGAAGTCTTTGGCATTGTTTTTGCCGAAGAAGTGCTGGACGCTGATATTGAAGCCTTGATTGAGGAGCGCCAGGCTGCGCGGGCTGCCAAGGATTTTGCGACAGCCGACCGTATTCGGGAGGAATTAGCCAGCAAGGGCATCAAGCTCCTTGACACCAAGGACGGGGTGAGGTGGACGCGTGATTGATGTCAATCTCATCAATGGTATCGCCCTTGCCTTTGAAGGGGACGCTGTTTACTCGCTCTATATCCGTAGGCATCTGATTTTTCAAGGCTTGACCAAGCCTAATAAACTGCATCATCAAGCGACCAAGTACGTGTCTGCCAAGGCGCAGGCAAGTCTGGTTGTCGCCATGTTAGAGGCGCAGCTATTGACTGAAAAAGAAGAAGAAATCTACAGGCGCGGGCGCAATGCCAACAGCCACACCAAGGCAAAAAATGCGGACATCGTGACCTACCGTATGTCAACAGGCTTTGAGGCGGTCATGGGCTACCTGCACATGCTGGATCAAATCGAGCGCTTGGAGGAGCTGATTGCTTGGTGTATTGATTTTGTGGAGAATGATAGAAAAGATAAACCAGAATGAAATGACAGATAGTAAACTTCTTTATGTAAAAAGCGATTAGAACACTTCCATTGGAATTTGTCATTACCCTAAGGGCACAAAACGTGCTCTTTTTATATTTGGAATAAAAATGCTCGTTCAGGAATAAAAACCGACGGATTAGGAATTGATGTACCAAAAAGAAAAAAATAGTGTACAATAAAATTATAAAAGAAAACGTTTTCGAGTTAACGTGTTTACTGGAAAACAACAGAACACTTCTATTTATTTTTAAGGAATAGGAATCATTATGAGTACCTTAGATAAATTTAGCACATTGGATATTGAAACACTTGCTACTGTTGAAGGTGGGGGATGTTCTCAAAGAGGAGCTGGTATTGCAACAATGCAAGGAATTATTGGTGGAATGTTTGGTGTCATTCTTGGTGGTCCAGCGACAATAGCAGCCGGTGGATTTTGGGACGCAGTAGGCGGTCGTGCTGCATACTGGGCAACTTGTGGAGGATTATAATGATAAAAAGGTTTGTTATAAGTGTTGTAATAGCACTGCTAGTATTTATCATTACTCCTATTCCATATAGAGGATATGCGGGTCTTGTTTCAGGATTTATGATAGGTTTAGCCATAAGTTATGTATCGAAAAATAAATAACTTTTTATAGCAGGAGGCTGGGACAAAAGTCTGCAACCTCGAAAATCTATTCGGAATATGTACAAGACGCGGTAGCCGCGTCGAAGATCCTTTCGCTCTGCACTTGCTTTCCGCAAGCTAATGGCTCCCGGTCTTCTCCTTCTTTCAAGTCATTCATCGAATGCCTTGAAGCTTTGTTCGCCATTACGGGCTTCGGATTTTGACACAAGCTTTGCTTGTTTTATCCGCAACCTTACACAGTCCAGTGGACTGTGTAAGCCTACTAGGCATCGCGGGGGTGGGACAACGAACTATTCCTCTTAAGGAATGAGTTCTGTCCCACTCCCTTGCTTTTTAATGAATTTTCAAGAGAAAACATTTATGATTTGCTTATCAATTAGAACACTCTTCAGAAGTGAATATGACGTTTCATTTATAAAAAGATTTTTCGCATAATTTTAATTGATAAAATAGAGTTAGAAATTTTAAAAAATGTGCAGGGATCTAGTACAATAGCCAATTTTTATGTTTAACCGTTTTGTCTATACTTTTCCAAATAACTTTGCTATAATGGAGAGATAAAATAAAAGGAGACTTATTTCATGAAAACTTTCGGGAAATGGTTATCTGTTCTAGCAGGGGTTCTCTATGTGTGCTTTGCTATTTATCTCTTTTTGCACCCACTTACTAATTTGGCAGCTATGAGCTGGCTCTTTGCTTTCTTTATCTTTCTTGGGGCAGTTTCTAGCTTTGTGAATTATTTTGCAGCGCCGGAGACAGAGCGTCGCGGTCACCTCTTTTATGCGGTGGTAAATCTGATTCTTGCAACACTTTTTCTCGCTTACGGCTATATTACTTTGCCAATTTTACTCCCAACGCTTCTCGCTGTTTCGTTGATTTTAGCTTCTATTGGCGGTCTGATTCGAGCAAGTCGGATCAAAAAGCTATTGCCAAGACTAGGTTCATCACTTCTTTGGACTTCTGTTGTCGGCTTGGTTCTGGGAATTTTGTTGCTCTTTCACCCCATGATTGCCAGTCTCTTTGTTTCTTATTTAGTAGCTCTGGGCTTTATCTATGGCGGTATTACCTACCTGATTAACGCTTTGGCTCGTTTAGATGATTAATATAAAATGCTACTTAATAATGAGTAGCATTTTTTAATCTTTGTAGCGCTCATAAAAATCGACTTTTAGCTGAATGAAGCGCTCCATATCGCGCAAAAGTTGAAAGAGCTGCGCCCGTGTTTCAAACTCAGCGCGAGTCTGCGGCAGAGGCCGCTGGTCAAAAGTCTGATGAAAGTGCTCGATTTCCGCTAGCAAGTCGTGGGCAGGGTTGGTTTGGCTGAGCTGCTGGGCGGTTTTGGCAAATAGCTGCGCTAAAATCCGACTTTCTTCCCCCTCAAACTGACAGTGATTGATGTCAGACGCCATATCTTGCAAGATTTTGTTTTGTCGCTGCCGCATTTCAAAATAATGGACTTCATAGTTGGTCTGCTGGAAGACTTGATTGTGGCGGTCGTGGTAGACGACTTGCAGAGCCTGCTCCAGCTGCTGGTCAAGTTCCTTGATGAGTTTTGCGTCGTTGCTGCCGTCGCCCGTCAGGAGAAAGTGCTGAAAACGTAGCAGAATTTTTTTGAGCTGTTCTTCGATTTGCTGGTGAAAAAGCTCGATTTCCTTTTGCTTAGAGGGCATGTAGCTATTGAAAGCGAGGGCAACCAAGGCACCAATTAGAAACAGCGCCAGCTCATTTCCCAAAAGACTAGGCGAAACCGACTGCTCGCTCAAAAGATGAGTGACGAGGACAGTGCTGGGGGCAATGCCTAGCTCCCAGCGGAGATGATAGGCCAGCGGGATATAGAGAGCTAGGTAAAGCCCAAGAGCAGGGAGCTGAAAACCGAGAAATTTAAAGGCAAGGACAGCGAGGTTGAGGGCTAAGAGCGTAGAAAAGAGGCGCTTGCTGGCTGCCTTGAGCGAGGAACGTCTGGTGTCTAAAAGGCTTAAAATAGCGATAATTCCTGCGGATGAGGCATATTTGAGTCCCAAAATCTGTGCCAGCCAAATGGCAATGACGGTGGCCAGGGTGAGTTTAACGGTGCGTTGCAGCAGTGACATAAAAACCTCCAAAATCTTCTTCTTTTATTTTATCATATTTCTTTGACGCTCCACCTTGGTTATGCCCGGTATTCGTGGTACAATAGAAGCATGGAAAAAAACGATATGGTCTACGGTGTACATGCGGTGACAGAAAGCCTCATGGCAAACACTGGAAATAAACTTTATATTCAAGAGGACTTGCGTGGCAAGAATGTCCAGAAAATCAAGGACTTGGCGGCAGAGAAAAAAGTAGCCATTTCTTGGACGCCTAAAAAAACCTTGCAGGAGATGACCGACGGTGCCACTCACCAAGGGTTTGTGCTGCGTGTGTCAGCCTTTGCTTACGCCGAATTGTCGGACATTTTGCAAAAGGCTGAGACGGAGGAAAATCCACTGATTTTGATTTTGGACGGCTTGACCGACCCGCACAATTTAGGCTCAATCTTGCGAACGGCTGACGCGACCAATGTGACTGGAGTCATTATTCCCAAGCACCGCGCGGTGGGTGTAACGCCGGTGGTTGCTAAGACTTCAACAGGTGCGGTGGAGCATGTTCCTATTGCGCGGGTGACCAATCTCAGCCAGACCCTGACTCAGCTCAAAGAGAAAGATTTCTGGATTTTTGGTACGGACATGAATGGAACGCCGTCTAACAAGTGGAATACAGCGGGCAAGCTCGCTCTCATCATTGGCAATGAAGGCAAGGGCATCTCTGTCAGCATCAAAAAGCAGGTAGACGAGATGATTTCCATTCCCATGAATGGGCATGTTCAAAGCCTCAATGCCTCTGTCGCAGCGGCTATTCTCATGTATGAGGTCTTTAGGAATCGCCTATGAAGCGCAAAATTTTACTGGTTGACGGCTATAATATGATAGGCTCTTGGCGGGAAACGCGTCCGCTTTTTAAAAAGAGTCAGCTGGATGCGGCGCGGACTATTTTGCTCAATCGACTGAGCAACTACGCTAGTTTTGAAGGTCTGGAAATTATCTGCGTTTTTGACGCCCAATATGTGCCAGGACTTCGCCAGCGCTACGATGAATTTAATGTGACCGTTATTTTCACCGAGGAAGAAGAGACGGCAGATAGCTACATTGAGCGCCTAGCAGCCGAGCTCAACAATCCGCTCAATCAAGTTTCGGTTGCAACGAGCGACCTTAACGAGCAGTGGACAGTCTTTGCCCAAGGAGCGTTGCGCGTGTCTGCGCGGGAGTTGGAAAAGCGGGCTTGCTCGGTCAAAGCAGACTTAGATAAGCTGTTCGACCAGATTGACCTCACGACGCCACCTTTGCGACCCTGGAATGAGAAGCAACTAGAGGGCTTGAACAAGATGTTGAAAGAGCTGGACGATTAGCAAGCCTTTTCATTGAGAAATCAAGCCCTTTCGCAAATTTTTTTACCAAATATATTGACTTTTACCTCAAGAATTTGGTATGATAGAAGACGGTATTGTTTACCCCATTTGTAAGGCCCCGGAACCTTCCAAATAACTCGTGGACCGGAACATCCACACCGTAAACAAAAGCAATCGATATAGGAGAAATCATGAACAAAACAACATACATGGCTAAGCCAGGTGAAGTTGAACGCAAATGGTATGTCGTAGATGCTACTGATGTGCCTCTTGGACGCCTTTCAGCAGTCGTTGCCAGCGTACTTCGTGGAAAAAATAAACCAACTTTCACACCTCACACAGATACAGGTGACTTCGTCATCGTTATCAACGCTGAAAAAGTAAAATTGACTGGTAAAAAAGCAACCGATAAGATTTACTACACTCACTCAATGTATCCAGGTGGATTGAAATCTATCTCAGCAGGTGAACTCCGTTCTAAAAACGCTGTTCGTTTGATTGAAAAATCAGTTAAAGGGATGCTTCCGCACAACACACTTGGACGTGCGCAAGGTATGAAATTGAAAGTATTTGTTGGTGGCGAACACACTCATGCTGCTCAACAACCAGAAGTTCTTGACATTTCAGGACTTATCTAAGGAAAGGAGCAGATAAAACATGGCACAAGCACAATATGCAGGTACTGGACGCCGTAAAAACGCTGTTGCACGCGTTCGCTTGGTTCCAGGTACTGGAAAAATCACTGTCAACAAAAAAGATGTAGAAGAGTACATCCCACACGCTGACCTCCGTCTTGTCATCAACCAACCATTCGCTGTGACTTCAACAGCTGGTTCATACGACGTTTTCGTAAATGTTGTCGGTGGTGGCTACGCTGGTCAAGCTGGAGCAATCCGTCACGGTATCGCTCGCGCTCTTCTTCAAGTAGACCCAGACTTCCGCGACTCACTCAAGCGCGCAGGACTTCTTACACGTGACGCTCGTATGGTTGAACGTAAGAAACCAGGTCTTAAGAAAGCACGTAAAGCAAGCCAATTCTCTAAACGTTAAGAACCAGCTACAATACAGCAATTCAAAGCACTCAAGAGTTTACCTCATGGGTGCTTTTTTCGTATTTTTTTGAAAAGTTCACCTCAAAATTTACCTTATTTTCACCTTATTGATTTAGAGATTTTAGTGTAAATTCTCCAACAGTCATAGGAACGATATTAGAAGTATTGACATAAATTTGAGTTGTAGCAGTGTCACTATGTGTTAGAGCTTCTGAAATGGTTTCTAAGCTCATGCCAGCTTGTTTAGCAAGTGTGGTTCCAGTATGGCGTAACATATGAAGTGTAGCGTGCGCAAGATCTCTGTCGGTCACTATCTCACATTCTTGATATTACTAGTACGTTAAAACCAATTTCGTAATTTTCGTTCTAGATTGTCAAATTCAATCATTTCTATATAGTTAGAGAAATTCATCTCAAGCTCGAATTTTACTTGAGGTAGAAGAAGCTCTTTTTGAGAGAGCCATGCTTTATATGTAGTAAATTTTTCTGTTAGTTTACTACCCTCAAATTTAATTTGTGGCTCAAGTTCGGTATTTAACCAAATAATGTCTTGCTTTGAGGTGACGTATTCAGCTGGAGTGTTGGCTGAGTAGATTTTTTAATGATTATAAGCTTTCATTTGAGTTTTTCCTTTATTCTACGCATTAGGAATCAGCAACTTCCTAACCAGTGAATCAAAAGATTTGCAACTCTTTTGATTGTTTATTACTAAAGCTTTGCTATTCTTTAGTAATTTTAGTATATAAAAAGTAAGTGTCTAGAGTTTTGAGAAAGTCAAAAAGTTAAATATTTTAGTACGAGAATATGAGAAATTATGTTCTCGTTTTTTGTATTTTCAAATTGAAAGTTAAGGAAGTTTATCAGAAATTCATGATAAAACGTAACCTTTCTATGAGTGATATAAAAACTTCTCAGAAGAATTATTGAAATGTAATTAAGAAAGAGAGAAATAGTATAGTTCTAAGCAAAAAACAACCACGAATTTAGGAGTGTTTATGTTTGATAATACAGTGAACTTCTTGTATGATGCGATAATAAAACGATTAGAATTTAAAAGAACTAAGCTAGCTGATAGTGAAAATGTAAAGCGTATTACCTTTGAAAATTTATCGAATTATACTGGAACAGATGGAGTCGAAATATCTTACGATTTAGCAATGATAAAACATGTATTCGGGAAAAAATTTATAAGAATAAAAATCCGTATTTAGTACCGAATTCTTGTTTGACGTATCTAACTCATCGTTTAGGATTTAAAAATGAATTAGAATTATTATGGGGCGACTTGAAGGAAGATGAAAATTTTCAAGAAATATTTCATCGTTTATTGCAGGATTGTATTTTAGAAAATAATGAACTGAAAGGATTAGTTAATCAGTTTTTAATAGACTATGTTCCATATGCAGAATGTTCATCATTATTTGATATGATTTTATTTCCTAAAAAGCTTGGTATGAAGAAAATTCAGGGTACGGATTGTTATTTACCTTTATACTTTTATGGAGTCTTAGAGGATGAAGTCATAGAAAAAATTGCTTCTTGTCGGCAAGAGGCGGTTGATTTCTTATATAAAAAGTGTCACAAAGATTTTAAATTTATTTTTTAAAAATTCATTCATAAAAAAGGAAATTCGTTGAAAAAAATTGATAAGAAATTATACGAATTTACTAATATAGACCTTAAGAAACTTTTAGTACGTTATACTCCCGCTGAATCCTCTCTGGGAATTTGGGGAAGAAATATTATGATTTCAGATTTCATTTCCCAAGGAGATCTAATCATGGCAATTTTTAATAACGAGAGATTAAATGAGGAATTACTGTATAAAAAATTACTATACGAAACTTCAATGGACTATGTAAAATGTTTAAAAAATTACAACAAAGTATTTATAAATATAAGTGATACAGATTTTTATTGTTTTAGTAATTTTATTAAAAATATAGAACATTTATATGTTAGATTTTTGTACACACTAGTTATTTTATGAGTGGCGAAAGTATATATTGAAATACAGTGGAATAAGTCCTAGTCTCTTTTGAGTGATAAGAGTTTACACAAATAATATTTAAAGGTTATTGTAAGTATAATCAAAAATACTTTTTAAAATTACGGTCAAGAACAGTAAATCTTCAATATTATAAAGTTGATAGCTTATTTTATGGTATCAATTTAATTTAAATCAAATGTTTTTAGTCTAATTTTATGAAATTTTTAAATTTTAAACAGTTAACTTTAAAGTTTTTGAAACTGGCTGAAATAGAGTATACCCTTACCAGGTCTTAAGAAAGTACGTAAAGCTTCATAATTTAGTAAACGATCAAAATCAGAACATCCTGGAGATTTCTCTGGGATGTTTTATGATTTTTCATGAAAATATCCCGCTACAATAGATGTGAGACCAATTGAAGCCAAAAAGAAGAATCCTTGATATGATAAGAGTCACGACACAACTGGGAATAAAGTGGCAGATGGACGTCAAATATGTCCCAAAACACTGTTATACAGGCAAACTTCCTGATCAGTTTTACCAGTACACCATGATTGACGAAGCCTCCAGAGAGCGCTTTATCTTCCCTTTCAAGGAGCAGTCCTCACATTCGACCGTGCAATTTGTCAAAATGGCCATCAAACACTTTAAATACCAGCCCAAAATGATTCAAACCGATAATGGTGTGGAGTTCACTCATTTCAAGGAAACCAAGCAGATCCATCCTTTGGATATCCTTTGTCAGGAGTTAGGAATTGAACACAAGTGCATCCGACCTCGAACGCCACGACACAATGGGAAAGTCGAACGCAGCCACCAAAATGACAATAGGCGCTTTTATCAACGCTTGCAGTTTTACTCTTACGATGACCTTATCAAGCAGATGAAAAACTATCTTTACCTGTCTAACCGCCTCCCCATGCAGACTCTTAACTGGTTATCGCCTATTGAAATCAGAAATTCTTTACAAGGGGATAGCCCCTTGTAAAGAATAACATAGCAGGATTCTATTTCTTAGATTGTTGGTCTCACATCATTGACAATGGGACAATGTTTTATGATTTTTCATGAAAATTCTTTTTACATTCTAAAAAAATATGGTACAATAAAGAGTAACGGTTAAGCGGAGATTGGGCGGTTAGCGTCTAATATCTGATAAAGTTGATGAGTCTAAAAAGGCTTGATACTTAATATAAAAGGAGAATGGCTTTGGAATTAGAAGTATTTACTGGGCAAGAAAAAAGTGAGCTTTCAATGATTGAAGTAGCCCGTGCGATTTTAGAAACGCGCGGTCGTAATAACGAGATGTATTTTAGTGATCTGGTTAATGAAATTCAAAATTATCTAGGAAAATCAAATAGCGAAATTCGAGAATTTTTACCACTTTTTTACACAGAATTAAATGTAGATGGTAGCTTTATTCCTTTAGGAGATAACAAGTGGGGTCTTCGTTCATGGTATGCCATTGATGAAGTTGATGAAGAGATCATTGCCCTTGAAGAAAACGACGATGATGATGCGCCTAAAAAACGCAAGAAAAAACGGGTTAATGCCTTTATGGATGGCGATGATGATGCGATCGATTATAGCGATGACGATCCGGAGGATGAAGATAGCTACGAAGCTGATCCAACGCTTAGCTATGATGAGGATAATCCTGATGATGAGAAGAGCGAAGTAGAAGCTTACGATGCAGAAATCAATGAAATCGCTCCAGATGATTTAGGTGAGGAAGAAACCGAAATCAACGAAGAAGACGATGATGATTTTGATGACGATGATAGTGAAAGTGAAGAATAATTTTCTTATTTGACAAATGTTCTAATTTACGATATTCTATTATCGGGCACCTCTTTTTGAGGTCAGAAGGCTCCCTATTCAGGGAGCTATTTTTGTTTTTCAGCCCAATGCTTTTGAAAAGCTCTCTTATGATGATTTGGTAGATGATGAAAGGAAGTAGTATGACGACAAAATATATTTTTGTTACTGGCGGTGTGGTTTCTTCAATTGGGAAAGGTATTGTGGCAGCAAGCCTCGGACGCCTCTTGAAAAATCGTGGTCTCAAGGTGACCATTCAAAAATTTGACCCTTATATCAATATTGACCCAGGGACCATGAGCCCTTACCAGCACGGGGAGGTGTTCGTGACAGATGACGGGGCAGAGACCGACCTTGACTTGGGGCACTATGAGCGCTTTATCGATATTAACCTCAATAAATATTCCAATGTAACGACTGGGAAAATTTATAGCGAAGTCTTGCGCAAGGAGCGCCGCGGTGAGTATCTAGGGGCAACAGTGCAGGTTATTCCGCACATTACCGACGCTCTCAAGGAGAAAATCAAGCGGGCGGCTTCGACGACAGATTCGGATGTCATTATCACCGAGGTCGGAGGAACAGTCGGAGATATTGAAAGTCTGCCTTTCCTTGAAGCCTTGCGTCAGATGAAGGCAGACGTTGGCTCTGACAATGTCATGTACATCCATACCACCTTGCTTCCTTATTTGAAGGCGGCAGGAGAAATGAAAACCAAGCCAACGCAACATTCGGTCAAGGAATTGCGCGGCCTAGGCATTCAGCCAAATATGCTGGTCATTCGGACGGAAAAGCCAGCTAGCCAAGGCATTAAGAATAAATTGGCGCAGTTTTGCGACGTGGCGCCAGAGGCAGTTATTGAGTCGCTTGATGTGGAACATCTCTATCAAATCCCGCTTAATTTGCAGGCGCAAAACATGGACCAAATCGTTTGCGATCACTTAAAACTAGACGTACCAGCGGCAGATATGACTGACTGGTCAGCTATGGTTGACAAGGTCATGAACCTCAAAAAGCAAGTCAAGATTGCCCTTGTCGGAAAATATGTCGAGCTGCAGGATGCTTATATTTCTGTGGTTGAAGCCCTCAAGCACTCAGGTTATGCTAACGATGCCGAAATCAAGCTGGACTGGGTCAACGCCAACGATGTGACCGCTGAAAATGTGGCGGAGCTTCTGGGGGCTGCCGACGGAATTATCGTGCCCGGTGGTTTTGGACAACGCGGAACCGAAGGCAAAATCCAAGCCATTAAATATGCGCGGGAAAATGATGTACCTATGTTAGGTGTCTGCTTGGGTATGCAGCTGACTTGTGTCGAGTTTGCCCGCCATGTGCTCGGTTTTGAAGATGCTAATTCTGCTGAGCTCAATCCAGAAACCCACTATCCAGTCATTGATATTATGCGTGACCAGATTGATGTGGAAGACATGGGCGGCACCCTTCGTTTGGGACTTTATCCGTCTAAGCTCAAGCGGGGCAGCAAGGCTGCCGCAGCCTATGACAATCAAGAAGTGGTGCAACGCCGCCACCGCCACCGTTATGAATTTAATAATGCCTACCGTCAGCAATTTGAAGACGCTGGATTTGTCTTTTCAGGTGTTTCGCCAGATAACCGCTTAGTGGAAATCGTAGAAATCCCGGAAAACAAGTTCTTCGTGGCTTGTCAGTACCACCCAGAACTATCCAGTCGGCCAAATCGCCCCGAAGGCCTCTACACCGCCTTTGTTACGGCGGCGATTGAAAATCAAGAAAAGTAATTATCAAAGGGAGAAAGAAATTTCTTCCTTTTTCTTTCTTAATTGTGAAAAATCGGCGAAAAAGTATTGACAGCAAAATGTAGAAATGATATACTAATCAGGTACTCAATCGCGGGGATGGCGGAATTGGCAGACGCGCAGGACTAAGGATCCTGTGACCGCTTTAGGTCGTGAGGGTTCAAGTCCCTCTCTCCGCATAGAATGGTCAGCTTTGGCTGGCCTTTTCTTTTTCTATTTTTATAATAAGTAAACGATTTCAACTTCAGTATTCTCTGGCTTTTTTAGGTAAAAAGTGATAAAATAAACAATGTAAATGGGAATTTCCCAAAAAATATATAGGAGGCCTAAAAAATGGCAATCGTTTCAGCAGAAAAATTTGTCCAAGCAGCTCGTGACAATGGTTATGCAGTCGGTGGATTTAACACAAACAACCTTGAATGGACTCAAGCTATCTTGCGTGCAGCAGAAGCTAAAAAAGCTCCAGTCTTGATCCAAACTTCAATGGGTGCTGCTAAATATATGGGTGGTTATAAAGTATGTAAACTCCTCATTGAAAGCCTTGTAGAATCAATGGGAATTACTGTACCAGTTGCTATTCACCTTGACCATGGTCATTATGAAGATGCACTTGAATGTATCAAAGTTGGTTACACTTCAGTTATGTTTGATGGTTCACACCTTCCAGTTGAAGAAAACCTTGAAAAAGCTCGCAAAGTTGTTGAGTTTGCACATGCTAACGGTGTATCAGTAGAAGCTGAAGTTGGTACTATCGGTGGTGAAGAAGACGGCATTATCGGTGATGGAGAATTGGCTCCAATCGAAGATGCGAAAGCAATGGTTGCAACTGGAATTGACTTCCTTGCAGCAGGTATCGGTAACATCCATGGTCCATACCCAGCTAACTGGAAAGGTCTTCATCTTGACCACTTACAAAAATTGACAGAAGCTGTTCCTGGCTTCCCAATCGTACTTCACGGTGGTTCAGGTATTCCTGATGACCAAATCCAAGCAGCTATCAAATTGGGTGTGGCAAAAGTTAACGTAAATACTGAATGTCAAATTGCTTTTGCTAAAGCTACTCGTAAATTTGCTGCTGAATACGAAGCAAACGAAGCAGAATACGATAAGAAGAAACTCTTTGACCCACGTAAATTCTTGAAACCAGGTTTCGAAGCAATTACAGAAGCTGTTGAAGAACGTATTGACGTATTCGGTTCAGAAGGCAAAGCCTAATCTAGCTGGAACTCATACATCAAGGCTCGCTTAATAGCGAGCTTTTTTTCATTTCCTCTTGACAAGATTTTTCAAAATGCTAAAATAATACTAGTAAAGAGCCGACTTAGCTCAGTTGGTAGAGCAACGCACTCGTAACGCGTAGGTCGTAGGTTCGATCCCTATAGTCGGCAGATTTTTCAGTCTTGCAGTTTTGCAAGGCTATTTTTATAGGGGAAATATGATAAAAGAGGTTTTTAGTTCAGATGAAAAAGCTCAAATTGTGGCGGAAGTATTAGCGGATTTGCCGGATTGATTCAGGGAGTAGTACAGAACCCAATTATCTAGGTTCGTTGTACTACCCCCACAAGGTTGACTAGATTGGTAACAAGCGTTAGCTATCAGTCAACTACTGTGAAAAGAAAGAAGCTAGGCAAGCATATATAGAAAAAGCACGCTCCCTCCAAGTTTGGGCTGCTTATAGCAAAGAAAATTTGCAAGGATTTATCAGTTTGTCTTATTCCAGTCCTGATTGTGCAGAAGTTTATTGCATGGGAGTAAAACAAGCCTATCATGGCAGAGGTATTGGGCGTGAATTACTTTCCGCTTTAGAAACAGAGGCTATTAAAAAAGTTGATTATTTGCAGGTCAAGACAATAGCGCCGAGTTATTATGCGGCCTATGATCAAACCAATCGTTTTTATCAGGCAATGGGCTTTAAGCAACTAGAAATTTTTCCTCAGTTGTGGGAAGAACATATCCCTTGCCTCATTCTTATTAAGTCTATCAAAAATTAAGTAGAAAGATTTTAGCTCCAGCACATCTTAGCTCACTCTTTTAACCACTTAGCAGTCGAAATCTACCACTTACTGAAAAGGTCTTGTATTTGAACTGAAAATTGTTAGAATAGAGGTATAGAAAAAGTGGAAGGGGGATGCTTGTGAAAATCAGGATTGAGTTAGACGAAACGATAACTGAGGCAGAACTCGTTATTCGTGCACCCCAACTTACAGATCAAATTCAGCAAATTCAGGCACTTTTGAAAGAGTTTGATAGAAAACCTTTGATTTTTTACAAAGGAACGAGCGAGTATTTTCTAGATGTGACAAAAATTCTATTTTTTGAGACAGATGGTGATAAAGTATTTGCTCACACGGGAGACAATGCTTATGAAGTTAAATTGAAATTATATGAGTTGGAAGACTATTTGCCGCGGATTTTTTGTAGAATATCTAAATCCACCATTGTCAATGCCAAGAAGATCTATTCTTTAGACAAGTCTTTTTCAGGCACCAGCAGCATTAGTTTTTATGAGACGCACAAGCAGACACATGTGTCACGACATTATTATCAGTTTTTAAAAGAACGATTGCAGGAAATGAGGTAAAAAATGAAGAAATATATTTTAGGAATCGGCTTTTTGCTATTAGCAGGATGGGTTCTCTTGCAGGGAAACTTTGGAATTCCACCAATTAATGTTAATATTTGGCCCATGTTGGGGATTGCTTTTTTCGTCTACTGGGGGCTCCAAAAATTAGTAGAAGGAGAGTTTATTTCTGGAGCAGTATTTGCACTGATTGCTCTGGTAATTGCAAATTCTGTCTATGATCTGCTACCGATTGGCAATGGTCCGCTCATTTTAGGAGTGATACTGGCTTTGGTCGGTTTAAATATTTTGTTTAAACCTAGAAAAAAATGGAAGAAATATATAAAACTCTACAAACATGGTAAAAGTCATAATTTGAGTGAAACGGCTGAAAGTATTGAGATGTCGTTTGGTTCCAGTACCAAGTACATCAATTCAGATAATTTTACTTACGGATCAGCTGAAATTGCTTTTGGGAATTGTACGATTTATTTTGATAATGCTACTATTCTGGGAGAAAGTGCGCAGTTTGATGTAGAAGTTGCTTTTGGCGAGATGAAAATATATGTTCCTAAAGAATGGGAGGTCATTACGGAGATAGATCGTGTTTTTTCAGGCGTAGACCATTCTAAAAATGTCAATGCTAAGGATAAAAAGCTTTATTTAACAGGTGATGTAGCCTTTGGCTCACTAAAGATTTTCTATTTGTAAGGCAGAAAGAATTTTAAATAAAAGGTCAAATCCCCTTGCAAAAAGCTTACTTTTGTGTTAAAATTTTACGGTATGTGGTGAAAACCCGTAAAACTAATCAGGAGGACAAGTATCAATGGCTAAAGTATGTTACTTTACAGGTCGTAAAACTGTATCAGGAAACAACCGCTCTCACGCGATGAATCAAACAAAACGCACTGTCAAACCAAATCTTCAAAAAGTGACCGTTTTAATCGATGGCAAACCTAAAAAAGTTTGGGCTTCAGCTCGTGCCCTTAAATCAGGGAAAGTTGAACGCGTTTAATGCGTAGGAAGAGAACCTTCGGGTTCTTTTTTTGTGACGAAAGGTTTTATATAAAGGATTTTCTAGCCTTCTCTTTTACACTCTGCTTAAAATGTGGTAAAATAAGGTATCAAAAGATTGAGGTATAAACGATGACAGTAAAAATCAATACAAAAGATGGTCAAATCGAGTTGACTGATGATGTCATTGCTACTATCGTTGGTGGCGCAGCGACAGAAATTTTTGGCGTAGTTGGAATGGCTAGTAAAAATGCTATTAAAGATAATTTTCAAGCACTTTTAGGTAAGGAAAACTATGCTAAGGGTGTGGTTGTTAAAACGACTGAAGATGGCAGTATAGCGGTAGATGTTTATACCGTTTTGAGCTATGGTACTAAGATTAGTGAGGTATCAAAAAATATTCAAGAACGAGTGAAATTCAGCCTTGAAAATCAGTTGGGCATCACCGCTCATACGGTCAATGTCTATATCCAAAATATCAAAGTCGTGGGAGAATAATCGTGTCAAATATTACAACGAGTTTATTTCAAGAAATGGTACAGGCGGGGGCTACCCGTTTAAATAAACAAGCCGAATATGTTAATTCGCTTAATGTCTTTCCAGTACCAGATGGAGATACTGGAACCAATATGGGCATGACCATGGAAAATGGTGCCAAGGAAATCGCAGATAAACCAGCTTCAACGGTTGGACAGGCGGCAGGCATTTTTGCAAAAGGTTTGCTCATGGGTGCGCGAGGAAATTCAGGAGTTATCACTTCTCAGCTTTTTCGTGGCTTCTCACAAAGCGTGGCAGATAAGGATGAGTTGGACGGTCAAGCTTTGGCACAAGCTTTTCAATCTGGTGTGGAAGTGGCCTATAAAGCGGTTATGAAACCTGTTGAAGGAACAATTCTGACAGTTTCGCGTGGAGCAGCCATTGCAGCCAAGAAAAAAGCAGAAAGCACAAATAATGCAGTAGCAGTCATGGAAGCAGCGCTTGAAGGTGCTAAACTGGCCTTGGCTAAAACGCCAGATATGTTGCCGGTTCTGAAAGAAGTTGGTGTAGTGGACTCTGGTGGGCAAGGCTTGGTTTTCATTTACGAAGGTTTCCTGTCTGCTTTGAATGGCGAATACATCGCTTCTGATGATTTTGTAGCAACTCCTGCTAATATGACTGAGATGATCAATGCTGAACATCATAAATCTGTGGCAGGTCATGTGGCGACAAAAGATATTAAATTCGGTTACTGTACCGAGATTATGGTCGCGCTGAAGCAAGGTCCGACCTATGTCAAGGACTTTGATTATGATGAATTTCGCACATATCTCAATGAACTAGGAGACTCACTTCTAGTTGTCAATGACGATGAAATTGTCAAAGTTCATGTCCACACAGAAGATCCAGGCTTGGTTATGCAAGAAGGACTTAAATATGGAAGTCTTGTCAAGGTCAAGGTTGATAACATGCGCAACCAGCACGAAGCACAAGTTAAGAAAGAAGAGCAGATTGAGAAACCAGTTGTTCGTAAGGATTATGGGATTATCGCAGTAGCAGCTGGAGATGGCTTGTCGGAAATCTTCAAAGCTCAAGGTGTGGATTACATCATCTCTGGCGGACAAACCATGAACCCTTCAACCGAAGACTTTATCAAAGCAATTGAGCAGGTTCATGCAGACAAGATTATTATTTTGCCAAACAACAAAAATATCTTTATGGCAGCTCAATCCGCTGCAGAGGTTGTTGATGAGGCGGCAGTAGTGGTCGAAACAAGAACTATTCCGCAAGGATTGACCAGTCTGTTAGCTTTTGATACCAGCAAGTCGATCGAAGAAAACCACGACCGTATGACGGCGGCTCTGGCAGAAGTTAAGAGTGGTAGCGTGACAACGGCTGTGCGTGATACGACGATTGACGGTTTAGAAATCCACGAAAATGACAACCTTGGTATGGTGGACGGTAAAATTGTCGTTTCCAATCCAGATATGTTTATGACTTTGAACCAGACATTTGATAAGATGCTGGATGAGGATAGTGAAATTGTCACGATCTATGTCGGCGAGGACGGTAGTGAAGAAGTCGCCAATAACCTCGCCCAAGATTTGACTGAAAAATATGAAGATGTCGAAGTGGAAATCCACCAAGGCAACCAACCAGTCTATCCTTATCTCTTTAGTGTAGAATAAAAAGGAAGTGAGACAGAACTCGTTCCTTTCAAGGAATAGTTCGTCGTCCCACCCCCGCGATGCCTATTAGACTTGTACGGAGCCTGTAAAGGTGAACGTAGAAGTCAAGAGGCTACCGCGTCTAGTACATAAATCGAACATGTTTCAGAGGCCAGAGACTTTTGTCTCAGCCTCTTTTTTAGTGACTTTTGTCATATCGGCTGGTGACAAAAATATCTAGTAGGAAAAATCGTCAACTGCTATAATGAAAGTGTTGAAAAGGAACATAAAGAATTCTTTATTTTACAGCTAGGGAAAGGAAAATATTATGTCTTTAATTACAGTGAAAAATCTAGCCAAAAGCATTCGCGGCAAAGAAATTCTCAAAAAAATTTCTTTTGACATTGAAGACGGGGACTGTGTCGCTTTGATTGGCCCCAACGGTGCTGGGAAGACGACGCTTATGGATTGCCTCTTGGGCGATAAATTTGTCACATCTGGCGAGGTTGCCATAAAAGGACTCCAGCCGACAGATGACAAACTCAAGGTCAGCGTTGCTGTTTTGCCACAGGAAAATGCGGTGCCTGCCAAACTCAAGGTCAAGGAGCTCATTCGTTTCTTCCAAGAAGTCTATCCCAATAGCCTGAGCGACCAAGAAGTGGATAAATTGCTGCGCTTTTCTGATAAGCAAAAAGACCAGTTGGCTGAAAAATTATCGGGCGGGCAAAAGCGGCTTCTGTCTTTCGTTTTGACCTTGATTGGGCGTCCGAAAATTCTCTTTTTGGATGAGCCGACGGCCAGCATGGACACCTCCACTCGTCAGCGTTTTTGGGAAATTGTCGCAGAACTCAAAGCTCAAGATGTGACTATTGTTTATTCTTCCCACTATATCGAGGAAGTAGAGCACACGGCAGACCGGATTTTGGTGCTGCACAAGGGCGAGCTTATTCGTGATACGACGCCTTATGCCATGCGCAGCGAAGAGCAGGAAAAACACTTCACTTTGCCCTTGTTTTATCAAGAACTGGTGGACAATTTGCCAGAGGTTACTGGAGTGGAAATCAAGCAAAACACGCTCTCTTTTGCTACCAAGGATGCTAATCGTGTCTGGCAAGTCCTACAAGAAAGGGGTTGTACTATTGAAGAAATCGAAGTGCGCAATCGGACGCTTCTGGATAGTATCTTTGAAACAACCCAAGATGAAGATGAAAAGGAGTAGACTATCATGAAACATCTTATAAGTTTAATGAAAATTGAATTAATCGCTACCAAACGGCAAGCAGCTTATTTCATCCTATCAATTGGTATGCCGACAGCCTTTTACCTTCTCTTTTCTGGATTTATGGTTGGAAGTACAACACCACCAGATGCTGTTCGTGCCTATCTTTTTTCTATGACTCTTTTCAGTATGACCTCTATGTCATTTTTCAGTCTGCCAAGTGATTTGTATACGGACAAAATCAATAATTGGAAAAAAACGATGCAACATTCACCTGTTTCTGTGTTAGAATATTATATATCTAAGTTTTTGAGATTAATGTTCGAGTTCTTTTTGGCTATTGTGGTTGTCTTTTCTGTTGGACACTTCGTTCGTGGGGTCGATCTGCCTCTACTTGACTGGATTACCATTGCCTTGATTCTCATCATCGGAAGTATCGTCTTTATTGCGATGGGGGCTATGCTGACCTTGTTACCAAGCATGCAACTGATGTCCGTTGTCGGTAATATTGTATACATGCTTCTGGCTGTTTTAGGTGGACTCTGGTTTCCGATTACCATGTTTCCAGATTGGATGCAAAGTATTGGCAAAACTACACCAACTTATCAGCTTATGCAGGTGGTTAATTCTTATCTGAAAGACCATACTTTCAATATCAATGCCATGCTGATTTTGCTGGCTTATACGGTACTTATCATCGTGTTAACTATTCAATTGAACAAAAAAATTGAGGTAAAATAAATGTTGCAAAAACTCAAGCAAATCAATTTTATGTTTTATATTGCTCTGATTTTTCTCATTTTTCCAATTGTGGGAGTTCTCAGTGGAGAATATTCGCCCATTTTATTACTTTGGACGCTATTCTTTGTTTTGGCTTATTTTTACATTTTAATTGAGGAAAATCCTGTCGGGCAATGGCTTGCTTGGTTTGTTATGCTCATTTATATTGCCTACACAATATTTTCGGTCAACATTAACTTTATTTGGTACACTTTTTATCTTTCCAATCTCATGACTTATCGATTGAAAGAAGCCTCCTTTTTTTCTCTACGTTATTTAAGTTTTTGGCTCTTTCAAATTTTTATTCTAGCAAAAATCTATCTAGGAAAAACCACTGACTTATCTGGTTTCTTTTACATTTTCTTAATATTGCTTTTTATGGATTTGTTGACATTTGGCTTTAAGCGTGAACAATCCATAGCAGCTCTTAAAGCAGAACAAGTCAAACAAAACGAACAAATAAATCTACTGCTTGCTGAAAGTGAGCGCAATCGGATTGGGCGGGATTTGCACGATAGCTTGGGGCACACTTTTGCCATGCTGAGTCTGAAAACCGAGCTCGCGCAGCAATTTCTCCAGATGAATGAGCTGGAGCGCCTGGGCAAGGAATTGCAGGAGGTGCACGACATCAGTAAGCAGTCTATGGCGGATGTGCGGCGGATTATTGATAATCTGAAAACGCGAACGCTGCCTGAGGAACTCGCGACCATTGAGAAAATGCTAGAGATGACAGGAGTGGAGGTCGAGCTGACCAACGAGCTCAATATCGCTAGTCTGCCGCAGCATTTGCAGGCGAGCATGAGTATGATTTTGCTGGAAACGGCGACCAATATCATCAAGCATGCTAAGGCAGATCATTGCTCCATTCGTCTGCACGAGGAGCTGGGGCAGATTTTGCTGGATGTGGAAGATGACGGGCAGGGTTTTAAGGAAGTGACGGGGCAGGAGCTCCGCTCTATTCGCGAGCGCCTCGAGGCTCTGTCAGGGGAAATTGAGATTTTAAGTTCGAGTCAACCGACCTTGATTCGAGTGATTTTGCCTTATGGAGGAGGGAAATCATGAAATTGTTAGTTGCAGAAGACCAAAGTATGTTGCGTGATGCTCTCTGTCAGTTGCTGGAAATGCAGCCAGATGTGGAGCAGGTTTTGCAGGCGGAAAATGGAGCGGAGGCGATTACCCTCTTAGAAAAAGAGCCTGTTGATGTGGCGATCTTGGATGTGGAAATGCCTGTGAAGACAGGGCTTGATGTTTTAGAGTGGGTCAAGGAAAATTTGCCAACCGTCAAGGTGGTAATTGTCACGACTTTTAAGCGGCCGGGTTATTTTGAACGAGCGGTCAAGAGCAATGTCGATGCTTATGTATTAAAGGAGCGTAGTATTTCTGATCTCATGCAGACCATTCACACGGTTTTGGCAGGGCAGAGAGAATATTCGCCCGAGCTCATGGAAGTCATGCTGACCAGCAAAAATCCCCTGTCCCACCAAGAAAGTCTGGTCTTGCAAGCGGCAGCCACCGGCATGAGCAATCAGGAGATCGCTGCTAAATTATTCTTGTCTAATGGCACTGTTCGCAATTACATGTCTTCCATTTTAACCAAGTTGGATGCAGATAATCGCGTAGAAGCTGCGCGTATTGCCCAAAAGCAGGGCTGGATATAGAGAGGAGTTAGCAAGTCAACTCCTTTTTTTATTGGCAATGTTCGGAAATTGCCCAAGGGAAATCCTGAATTTTCAAAAAAGTCAGAAAATACTTGAAATATCCTTGCAAATATCTCAAAAAATGGTATCATAGAAGCATACTTTTTAAATGATTAGAAAATTATGGTGAAAGGGGAACTATGGAAAAAATCAAGCTAGAAACTTCCAAATCGGGCTCGGAGTTAGTCTTAGAGACCTTGAAAAGTTTAGGGATTGATACCATTTTTGGTTATCCAGGCGGAGCTGTTTTGCCGCTCTACGACGCGATTTACAGCTTTGAAGGAATTCGTCATATTTTGGGGCGACATGAGCAGGGTTGTGTTCATGAAGCAGAAGGCTATGCCAAATCAACTGGTAAAATTGGTGTTGCAGTCGTCACGAGTGGACCGGGGGCAACCAATGCCATTACAGGCATTACAGATGCCATGAGCGACAGCGTTCCCCTGCTGGTCTTTACGGGTCAGGTGGCGATTGCGGGTATCGGTAAGGACGCTTTTCAAGAGGCGGACATTGTCGGTATCACCATGGCGACAACCAAGTACAATTATCAGGTGCGTGATACGGCGGATATTCCGCGGATTATCACCGAGGCTGTCCATATCGCAACGACTGGGCGTCCGGGTCCTGTTGTCATTGACCTGCCTAAGGATGTGATGGCTAAGGAAGTGGACTTTTACTATGATACGACGGTCAATTTGCCTAGCTATCAGCCGACTATTGTACCCAATGAATTGCAGATTAAGCGTCTGTTGAAGCAGCTGTCCAAGGCTAAAAAGCCAGTCATTTTATCGGGCGGCGGGGTCAATTATGCTTCTGCGACCAAGGAACTGCTAGAATTTGCAGAACGTTATCAAATTCCAGTAGTGACCACGCTTTTGGGGCAAGGGACGATTGCTACGGAGCACCCGCTTTTCCTCGGAATGGGCGGTATGCATGGTTCTTATGCGGCTAACATCGCTATGACTGAGGCGGATTTTCTCATCAATTTTGCTTCGCGTTTTGATGACCGATTGACGGGAAATCCTAAGACTTTCGCTAAAAATGCGACGGTTGCCCACGTAGATATTGACCCAGCGGAGATTGGCAAAATCATCAGCGTGGATATTCCCATTGTCGGTGATGTCAAAAAGACCTTGGAAATGCTCTTGGCAGAGCCTCTAATCAAAAACAAAACGGATAAGTGGCTGGAGCGCGTGACGGAGAATAAACGCCGCGTTCGCTCCTATGATAAGAAAGAACGGGTCGTGCAGCCACAAGCGGTCATTGAGCGTGTCGGCGAGTTAACCAAGGGTGATGCGGTGGTCGTGACGGACGTTGGGCAGCACCAGATGTGGACAGCCCAGTATTATCCATATAAAAATGAGCGGCAATTAGTCACTTCAGGCGGGCTTGGAACGATGGGCTTTGGTATTCCAGCGGCTATCGGTGCCAAACTAGCTAATCCAGACAAGGAAGTCATTCTTTTCGTCGGTGACGGTGGCTTTCAGATGACCAATCAGGAGTTGGCAATCCTAAACAGCTACGGCATTCCGATTAAGGTCATCTTGCTCAACAACCACTCACTCGGTATGGTGCGCCAGTGGCAGGAATCCTTCTACGACGGACGGACTAGCGAGTCGGTCTTTACTGCTGACAATGAGCCTAATTTCCAGCTTTTGGCGGAGGCTTATGGCATCAAGCATTATAAGTTTGACAATCCAGAAAGTCTAGATCAAGACTTGGAAGTCATCAAGGAAAATATTCCCATGCTGATTGAGGTGGATATTTCGCGCAAGGAGCATGTTTTCCCAATGGTGCCGTCAGGCAAGAGCAATCATGAGATGTTGGGGGTGAAGTTCCATGCGTAGAATGTTGACAGCTAAACTTCGGAACCAATCGGGAGTTCTCAACCGCTTTACAGGCGTCTTGTCTCGCCGTCAGGTCAATATTGAGAGCATTTCGGTCGGCACTACCGAAGACACAACCATTTCGCGGATTACCATTATCATTGATGTGGCGTCTTCTAGTGAAGTCGAGCAAATCATCAAGCAGCTCAATCGTCAGATTGATGTCATTCGCGTGCGCGACATCACCGACCAACCTCACTTGGAAAGAGAAGTGATTTTGGTCAAGGTTTCTGCGCCAGCTAGCAAGCGAGCAGAAATTTTAGCTATTATCCAGCCTTTCCGAGCAACCGTTGTCGATGTGGCGCCGAGCTCGATTACCATTCAAATGACTGGTGACGCGGAAAAAAGCGAAGCCCTCTTGCGGGTCATTCGCCCTTACGGCATTCGCAATATCGCACGAACCGGTGCGACTGGCTTTACCAGAGACTAGTTAAGATGTGGGAGTTAAAAATTAAGGGAAAAGAGGAATCATATTTTCCAAGATTTTCGCTCCAAGTCGATTAAGAATTCTTAATCAAGCAAATTTGTTACAACCGCCTAAAAGGCATGTTTAAATAATTTTAGAAAAGAGAGTAAACACTATGGCAGTAGAAATGCAATACGAAAAAGATGTGAAAGTTCCAGCGCTTGACGGAAAGAGAATCGCCGTTATCGGTTATGGGTCACAAGGTCATGCCCATGCGCAAAACTTGCGTGACACGGGTCATGATGTCATCATCGGTGTGCGTCCTGGTAAATCATTTGACAAGGCCAAAGAAGACGGCTTTGAAGCCTACGAAGTAGCAGAAGCTACAAAATTGGCAGACGTCATCATGATTTTGGCTCCAGATGAAATCCAAGCAGACTTGTATGCCAAGGAAATCGCTCCAAACTTGGAAGCTGGAAATGCTCTCGGCTTTGCTCACGGTTTCAACATCCGCTTTGAGTACATCAAGGCACCAGAAAGTGTCGATGTCTTCATGTGTGCGCCTAAAGGACCAGGTCACTTGGTTCGTCGTACCTTTGAAGAAGGCTTTGGGGTACCAGCTCTTTACGCTGTCTATCAAGACGCTACTGGTCATGCCAAAGAAATCGCTATGGACTGGGCTAAAGGTGTCGGTGCAGCCCGCGTTGGACTCTTGGAAACCACCTTTAAGGAAGAAACAGAAGAAGACCTCTTTGGGGAACAAGCTGTGCTCTGTGGTGGCTTGACTGCTCTTATTGAAGCAGGTTTTGAAGTCTTGACAGAGGCTGGCTACGCTCCAGAATTGGCTTACTTTGAAGTCCTTCACGAAATGAAACTTATCGTTGACTTGATTTACGAGGGGGGATTGAAGAAAATGCGTCAATCAATCTCAAACACTGCCGAATTTGGTGATTATGTATCAGGTCCACGTGTCATTACTGCACAAGTTAAAGAAAATATGAAAGCTGTCTTGGCTGACATCCAATCTGGTAAATTTGCACAAGAATTTGTTGACGACTACAAGGCTGGTCGCCCACGTCTTGAGGCTTACCGCAAAGAAGCAGCAGAACTCGAAATTGAAAAGGTCGGAGCGGAATTGCGTAAGGCCATGCCATTTGTCGGTCAAAATGATGACGATGCTTTCAAAATTTACAATTAATCCGATTTACGGATAAAAGTAGACTCCGTTGGGATTCCTCCAGCGGAGTTTTTAGTCAGTGAAGTGGACACAAGTCCTAGCTTAATCTTAAAATAGAGGAGAAGGTATGTTATTAGCAAAAGAAGTGGTACGTGCACACAAAATCCTAAAAGATGTAGTAGTCTACACTCCTTTGGATTATGATCACTATTTATCAGAAAAGTATGGTGCTAAAATTTATATTAAAAAAGAGAATGCTCAGCGAGTTCGTTCTTTTAAAATTCGTGGAGCTTATTATGCAATTTCGCGCTTGACGGAAGACGAGAAGCAGCGGGGTGTAGTTTGTGCTAGTGCAGGTAATCATGCCCAAGGTGTTGCATATACTTGCAACGAAATGCAAATCCCTGCAACTATTTTTATGCCAGTAACTACACCCCAGCAAAAAATTGGACAAGTGCGCTTTTTTGGTGGGGATTATGTAGAAATTAAGCTGGTTGGGGATACTTTTGATGCCTCAGCTCAGGCAGCCATGGACTTCACTAAGGCTGAAAATCTGACTTTTATCGATCCTTTTGATAATCCTCATGTACAAGCTGGCCAAGGGACAGTCGGTTTTGAAATTTTAGAAGAGGCAGTGCGCGAAGGGATTGACTTTGATGAGGTTTTAGTCCCTGTTGGAGGAGGCGGTTTAATTTCTGGGGTAGCCACTTATTTAGGCGAAGCTGCACCACAAATTGAGGTGATTGGTGTCGAAGCAAATGGGGCACGAAGTATGAAAGCAGCTTACGAGGCGGGACGCCCGATTAGGTTGCCAGAAATTGATAAATTTGCAGATGGGATTGCTGTACAAAAAGTTGGTCAGCTAACATTTGATGCTACTCGTAAGTACGTTAAGCGGCTGCTTGGTGTGGATGAGGGGCTAATTTCTGAGATGATTATTGACCTTTATTCCAAGCAAGGAATTGTTGCTGAACCCGCTGGGGCAGCTAGTATTGCCGCTTTAGAAGTTCTCAAAGAAGACATCAAGGGCAAAACCGTTTGCTGCATTATTTCAGGTGGCAACAATGACATTAACCGCATGCCAGAAATGGAAGAACGTGCCCTGATTTATGACGGTGTCAAGCATTATTTCGTTGTGAATTTCCCGCAACGTCCAGGGGCTCTGCGCGAATTTGTAAATGATATTTTAGGTCCCAATGACGACATCACTCGTTTTGAATATATCAAGCGTGCCAGCAAGGGCAAGGGGCCTGTTTTGATTGGTGTCACGCTGGCTAACAAGCATGATTATGCTGGACTTTTAGAGCGCATTGAAAAATTTGACCCAGCCTATATCAATCTTCACGGCAATGAAACCCTTTATAATATGCTGGTCTGAGCTAGAAATTGCAATTTTCTACTATTTTTTAAACTCCTTTTAATACTTGACTAAACTCTTAAACCTGTTCGATCCGAAAGCTCTAACATATCTTTCCATTTTCATATTTCTAAAAAATTTAACCTAAATTCATAGCTCATTTTATCTATTTTAAGATAGGTATGTTATAATGTTAGCAAAAGGAGGTTGTCTTATGTACGGATTTTTTATCGTTATATTTGTCTTTTTGCTCGTCATTGTTTTAAGTGTTTTCCTGAGCGCTATTTATGTAGTGCGTCAGCAATCAGTAGCGATTATTGAACGTTTTGGTCGCTATCAAAGACTTAGCTCTAGTGGGATGCATTTTCGTCTGCCTTTGGGGATTGACAAAATTGCAGCGCGGGTTCAGCTTCGTCTTTTACAAAGTGAAATTATTGTTGAAACCAAGACACAAGACAATGTTTTTGTTACCATGAATGTTGCAACACAATACCGTGTTAATGAAAATAATGTCACTGATGCTTACTACAAACTTATGCGTCCAGAGGCACAAATTAAGTCTTATATCGAAGACGCCCTACGTTCTTCAGTTCCTAAATTAACCTTGGATGAGCTCTTTGAGAAAAAGGACGAAATCGCCCTTGAAGTGCAAAAGCAAGTGGCAGAAGAAATGTCTACTTACGGTTACATCATTGTTAAAACCTTGATTACCAAGGTTGAGCCAGATGCTGAAGTTAAGCAGTCCATGAATGAAATCAATGCCGCGCAACGTAAACGTGTTGCCGCTCAAGAATTGGCCGAAGCCGACAAGATTAAGATTGTCACAGCAGCAGAAGCTGAGGCAGAAAAAGACCGTTTGCATGGGGTCGGTATTGCTGAGCAACGGAAAGCTATTGTTGATGGATTAGCTGATTCGATCAAAGAACTAAAAGGTGCCAATATTGAGTTAACAGAAGAACAGATTATGTCTATCCTTTTGACAAACCAATATTTGGACACTTTGAATAATTTTGCAGATAATAAAGGCAATAATACTCTCTTCTTACCAGCAAATCCAGAAGGGGTTGAGAGCATTCGGACACAAATTTTGTCAGCTTTAAAGGCAAAATGATGAAAATTTGATTACGTTTTCATTTTACATGTTTAAACTATTGACAAATGTCTGTTTTTTAGTTAGAATAAATATTCGGAAATAACTTTAATAGGAGAAGGTGCACATGGCGAAGTCTAACTTTGAAAAAGTAGAAGCAGTTGTCGGCTGGGTTCGTGATAAGAAGATCACAGGTTACCGTATTAGTAAAGAAACCAATGCGCGTGAAATGTCTATCATTGCCCTTGCTCAAGGTCGTGCAAAAGTGAAGAATATCTCTTTTGAAACAGCTCTTGGTTTGATTGATTTCTATGAAAAAAATCACGAAAAATTTGAAAAATAATGGTGATCGTAAAAGAGATTAGGAAATTATCCTAATCTCTTTTTTTGTACTTTAAATTCAATATATAGAATTTTTATTTAGTGTAAGAAACGTTGCAAAAATTCCTTGGTGCGTTCTTCTTTTGGATTGGTAAAGATATCTTTAGGATTCCCTTCTTCGGCAATAACGCCCTTATCCATAAAGATAACGCGATCTGACACATCACGGGCAAATTCCATTTCGTGGGTCACGACGATCATGGTCAAGCCTTCTTTGGCCAGATCTTGCATGATTTTAAGAACTTCACCGACCATTTCAGGGTCTAGTGCTGAAGTTGGCTCGTCAAATAAAATGGCGTCAGGATTCATAGAAAGGGCGCGTGCAATGGCTACTCGTTGTTTTTGTCCACCTGAGAGTTGTTTCGGTTTGGCTTGCCAGAAACGCTCACCCATGCCAACTTTTTCAAGATTTTCTTTGGCAATTTTCTCTGCTTCAGAACGATCGCGTTTGAGCACAGTGGTTTGGGCAACAATGGTATTTTCCAAGACATTGAGATTTTCAAAAAGATTGAAAGATTGAAAAACCATGCCTAGTTTTTCACGATAATGGGTCAGGTCATAGCCTTCTGCTAATACATTTGTCCCCTTGTAGTGAATTTCGCCACCAGAAGGTTGTTCGAGAAGGTTAATAGAACGCAGGAGCGTTGATTTTCCACTACCAGAGCTTCCGATAATGGAGATAACTTCTCCTTCGTGAATAGTCAGTGAAATATCTTTTAAAACTTCGTTTTTTCCGAAGGATTTTTTGAGGTGTTTGATTTCGAGAATGGTTTTACTCATGATTTCAACTCCTTCGTTTGCATTTGATTGGCGCCAGTTGTGTAATCGTCAGCATCTATTTTCTTTTCAATGTAGCGGAGAATCCGTGTTACTGTGAAAGTCAAGATAAAGTAGATCACTGCGATAATGGTAAAGGTTTGGAAGTATTGGAAGGTTTGTGTTGCGACTGTATTTCCTGAGAAATAAAGCTCAACCACAGAGATTACATTAAGAACAGAGGTGTCCTTGATGTTGATAACAAATTCATTACCCGTTGCAGGTAGGATATTGCGGACGACTTGTGGTAAGACGACCTTGCGCATGGTTTGTCCGTGGGTCATACCAAGGGCTGTCGCCGCTTCAAATTGTCCTTTATCAACGGCGAAGATTCCCCCACGAACAATCTCACTCATGTAGGCGCCTGTGTTGATTGATACGATGAAAATCGCAGCCCAAGTACGGTCAAGAGAGATGCCGAAGGCTTGAGCGGTTCCGTAGTAAATAACCATAGATTGTACAATCATAGGAGTGCCACGGAAGATTTCGATATAGATATTTAGCAACCAACCAAAGGCTGTTTGGAGGCCTGCCATGACCTTGTTAGCTGCCTTTGGTGCAGTACGATAAACACCGATTAAGAGTCCGATAATGAGACCAACGATAGTACCGACCATAGAGATGAGAAGGGTCATACCTGTTCCGCGCAGCAGGGCTTTCCAGTTTTCTGTGAGAATTTTTGTAACCTGCTGGAAGAAAGAAGTTTTTTCGTCTGTGCTATTGGTATCCACAGGCTGTTCTTTGATCATCTTGTCCATCAGAGCTACTTGGTCAGCTTGTGAAATTTTCTCAATCGCTGCATTGATTTGGCTGATACGATCGTCATTTTTGCGCAAACCAATGGCGATAGAGGCATCTTCTTCTCCGACTTCAAAGCCTTTTTTGAATTGAATCATTTTGAACTTGCTGTTGGCAGATTCAGCGGTTAAGGCTTCGGGGCGTTCTGAGACATAGGCATCAATTACGCCAGACTCAAGTGCCTGCCGCATTTGAGCGAAGTCTTGCATGGCCGTTTCTTTTTTTGCACCTGTGAGTTGGGAGATGAGGTTGTAGAGGTAAACGCCTTGTTGAGAGGTCACCTTTGCGCCGTCAAAGTCTGCTAAAGTTTTGGCATTCGCAAACTTGCCATCTTTTTTGACCACCATGACAGGTTCACTAGTGTAATAGCTGCTTGAAAAGGCAATTTCTTTTTTACGTTCAGCGGTGGGGCTCATACCAGCAATAATCATGTCGATTTTACCAGAAGTTAGAGCAGGAATCAGTCCATTCCAAGATATTTTAACGACTAGTGGTTTTTTGCCAAGTTCTTCAGCGATTTTCTTAGCGATTTGTACATCGTAACCGTTGGCATACTGCTTGGTTCCCTCAATGGGAACTGCACCATTTTCGTCATTGTCTTGGGTCCAGTTGAAGGGAGCGTAGGCTGCCTCCATTCCGATACGTAGATAGTCGTCTGCTTGAGCAGCTGACATGGCACCGAAAGTCACCAAGAGTATCGCGAAAAGACTGAGAATATATTTTTTCATGATATCTCCTATGTAGAAAGTTGATCCTTGTCATTATACATTAAAAATCGGTACATTTCAATATTGGTAACCCCTTACTTGTAGAAAAATGTTATAATAATGTAGACAAGAGGAGGGAATTTATATGAAAAAGTTTCTGTCAATTTTTCTTTTACTTCTTTCGTGTATCTGTGTAGGTACGACGGTGCGGGCAGATGATGGTCCAGACTACACTATTCAGTCTTATAAGGGGATTTTACACCTGACGGATAAAAACACAGCGACTTATGAAGAAACTGTGACCTATCACTTTGATAGTTCCTATAATGGGCAAATCATTACTTTGGGAAGTGCAGGCAATATGCCCACAGGTTTCAAAATTCTGCCAAATCCTCAGGTAGAAGTTGCTGGACGTGGAAAAGTAACCAGTGAAGTCACTTCACTAGGAGATGGTTATCAAGTTAAGGTTTATAATAGCGGCGAAAGTGGAGACACAGTCATTGTAACCGTTACTTGGCAACTTGAAAACATACTTTTCGCCTATCAAGATATAGCTGAACTTAACTGGACGCCAATTAGCGATTGGGATCAGGCTTTAGAGAGTGTTGTTCTGGAAGTGAAGGGACTGAATAGTCAAGCGAGCAAGCTCTATGCACATACCGGATATTTTGGGAAAGAGCCGCTTGTTGAACAAAATGGGTCAACTTTTAGGGTGGAATTTGGTCGATTAGACGGTGGTAGGAAACTGGAACTTCATGGTTATTGGACGATAGATGCTTTAGCTAGTGATGTAGCAGATCGTAGCTCCGAAGAAAATTTACCAAAGTTCCAGCAAACTGAGGAAAAGATTAGCAAGCGAAGACAGCAACTTCATCTCTTGTTCTATCAAGTTTTTCCGGCTGGTTTATTAGTTGGTCTGGTTTTAGCGTTGATTCTTTTTGTTCGCTTTAAGCTGGGAATTCGTCCGCGAGTTCATTTTCCTGATAATGCTCGTTTGTATGAGGCGCCAGACGATTGGTCACCGCTTTTGGTTGCGGAACAAGTCTATTCCGTCGATATGCGTGAGGTCAATCCTGTAATCAAGGCACAATCCACACTTTCTTTTGGGAATATTGTTCAAGCGACTTTGCTAGACCTGATTGACCGAAAAATTCTGACCATTGAGGGAAAGGGCAGAGAGGCTGTGCTAGTTAGGCAAGCAGGTTCTCATACTGCTAGCGAAGCAGAGCTTGCTCTACTTCGAATGGCTATGGGAGATGAAAATCGTCTTGCCATTGAGGATCTTTTCCAAGCTTATGATATGGGCGATTTGGAGAAAAATAGTAGAACTGAAGAGCGAGTACGCAGGGAAGGTCAGGCTATGGTGAGACGTTTTGAAGAGGATCTAGGAACCATAGCGGATGCTGTCATTGCTGAAAAAGAAAAGCTGAAACTTACTAGCTTTTATCGAGAGTTAAGTGGGTCAGAAAAGATAAGTTGCCAGACTTCTCGCCTGTTAGCAGTAATAGTAGCAGGTCTAGCTGCTGTGATTTCAACCCTATTTTACTTTAAATACCACGTTCTTACTTGGCAGTACCCGCTTTTGTTTTTATTGGGAACAGGTTTAGGTTATTTTATCTATATTGCAAGTGCGACTCCGTTAAAGGATGGTGTGATTTCAGACCAAGGAGCAGAAGGTTACTATCACTGGCAAAGTTTTCGGAATATGCTGCGGGATATTGCCAAACTAGATAAAACAGAATTGGAAGGAATTGTCCTTTGGAATCGCCTGCTTGTTTATGCGACCCTCTTTGGATATGCCAAGGAAGTCAGTCGAGTTATGAAATTACGGGAGATTCATCTGGAAAATCCAGACATGGATCAGTTCGCTTATATGAACCTAAGTAATTCCCTAGCTTACAGTGTCAGCAACCTCAATAGTTACGGAGAGGCAGCAACAAGTGCCAGCCATTTCTCTGTTTCGTCTGGCAGTAGCTCTATTAGTGGAGGCTTCTCCGGTGGCGGAGGCGGCGGGGGTGGCGGCGCCTTCTAAAATATGGTATACTGTCTTCTAGCGTGGAGTCTGTTTTTAGCAGAATTTTTGCCAGTGAATGATTTATAAATAAGATTGGAGAGACGTGATGTTTATCATTGAAATTCTAAAGGCAATTTTATATGGAATTGTCGAAGGAATTACAGAGTGGTTGCCAATTTCAAGTACGGGTCACTTGATCTTGGTAGAAGAATTTGTCAAGTTTAAAAATGCCAATGCGCCCTTTCTTAGCATGTTTAATGTAGTAATTCAGCTAGGGGCTATCCTCGCGGTTGTTGTCATTTATTTTGATAAATTAAATCCTTTCAAGCTGGGGAAAACAGCCCGCGAAATACAAAAGACTTGGCAGCTTTGGGCGAAAGTTGTCATTGCAGCAGCGCCAGCCGCGATTATCGGTTTACCCTTAGATAACTGGTTTGAAAAACATTTTCACAATTTTGTTTCGGTAGCTCTGATGCTGATTATCTACGGGGTTGCTTTTATCTATTTGGAAAAGCGCAATAGAGACATCGAGCCTGAGATTACAAATCTTGAGAAATTGCCTTATAAAACAGCGCTTTATATTGGTTTGTTTCAAGTTCTTTCACTCTTTCCGGGAACCAGCCGCTCTGGCGCAACGATTGTTGGAGGTTTGCTCAATGGGACGAGCCGCTCTGTTGTGACTGAGTTTACTTTCTATCTAGGGATTCCAGTCATGTTTGGTGCCAGTGCTTTGAAAATTCTCAAGTTTTTCTTGGGTGGCAATGCTCTAAACTTTGGACAACTAGTAATCCTTTTGGTTGCCTGTGCAGTTGCTTTCGGAGTCAGCCTTTACGTCATTCGTTTCCTAACGGACTATGTGAAAAAGCATGATTTTACTGTCTTTGGTAAATATCGAATTGGCCTAGGTCTTCTTCTTTTAACTTATGCTTTCATCAAAATTTTCATTTAAAATGCAGCAGTTTACTCTGCTGTTTTTAAATGGCGAGCTAAGTTTTGAAAAAAACTGTTTTTTCTAGTATAATAAAAGGACTGATAGCGCGAGGTGATACAGGATGAAAATGAAACAAATTAGTGATTCAACGATTAAAATCACAATCAAATTAGAAGATTTAGAAGAACGCGGGATGGACTTATCAGACTTTTTAGTTCCGCAAGAAAAGACAGAAGAGTTTTTCTACGCTATTTTAGAGGAGTTGGAAATGCCGGAAAACTTTTTAGATAGCGGTATGCTTAGTTTTCGGGTAACTCCTAAAAGCGATCGTCTGGATGTTTTTGTGACCAAATCAAATATTGATAAGCATTTGAACTTTGGTGATTTGGGCGAATTGCCGGATCTTGAGGAACTCTCTCACATGTCGCCAGACGATTTTATTAAAACTCTAGAAAAAACGATTGGCGAGAAGACGCAAGCTGACATTGAAGCGATTGAAAGTTTGGCAAAAGTTGAAGCTGAAGAAGATGATGAAGCAAGTCAAGAGGATACAGTAGAGCCGGATCGTTATATCTACTACATCTTGCAGTTTTCAAATCTAACTGAGACGGTAGCTTATGTAAAAACCGTAGATTTTGAGGTGGACACTTCAGAACTCTACAAGATGGACAATCATTATTTTCTAACGATTTTGGTAGATTTAGAAAACAAGCCTAGTGCCTATCCAACATGGTTGCTTGCTCGGATGCGTGAGTACGCTGACGATACGGATATGACACGCGCTGTCTTGCAAGAGCACGGTAGGGCGATTTTAGTCGGTGAGGCGATTTCTCGTCTACGTGAGGTTGCGAGCGTATGATGAGTTTTTCACTGAAATATGTGTTTGTACTAATCGGAACTTTTTTGTTAGCAGTCATGGCTACTCCTTTAGTAAAGCTTCTGGCTTTTCGGATTGGAGCGGTTGATTATCCCAATGCTCGTCGAATAAATAAAAAACCAATGCCCAGTAGCGGCGGTCTAGCTGTTGTACTTGCATTCTCAATCACAAGCCTTTTTATTCTACCAACTATTGTTCCCATTACCCAACGCGGGGTTGATTACTTTCATTATATTTGGCCGGTTGTTTTGAGTGGTGCTATCGTTGCCCTTACTGGTCTAATTGATGATGTGAAAGAGCTCAGTCCAAGAAAAAAGATGGCAGGAATTGTCCTAGCAGCTTCTCTGATTTGGTTTTTAACCGATTTTCGTCTAAGTAATTTTAAAATTCCTTTCGGTGGGCCGATGCTCCATTTTGCGCCCTGGTTGTCTTTTATTTTAACAATCATTTGGATCGTTTCTATTACCAATGCCATGAACTTGATTGATGGTTTAGACGGTTTGGTCAGCGGCGTTTCTATTATTTCCCTTATGACCATGGGGCTGGTGTCTTATTTCTTTTTGCCAGTGCCAAATCTCTTTTTGACTTTAACGATTTTTGTTTTAGTGGCAGCGATTGTGGGCTTTTTCCCTTACAATTATCACCCGGCAATTATCTATGGAGGTGATACGGGGGCGCTCTTTATCGGGTTTATGATTGCGGATCTGTCCCTGCAAGGATTAAAAAATGCGACTGCGGTTGCAGTGGTGACGCCCATGATTATTTTAGGTGTACCGATTGCAGATACTTTTTTGGCAATCGTGCGGCGAACCCTTTCAGGTCAGAAATTCTACGAGCCAGACAAACGGCATCTCCATCATAGACTACTTTCACTCGGTTTAACTCATCGAGGAACCGTGTTGGTTATCTACGGGATTTCTTTTCTCTTTGCTATGATTTCTCTTTTGCTTAATGTTTCCAGTCGACTAGGAGGAATACTCTTAATTATCGGTCTTCTCTTGGGAATTGAACTGTTGGCAGAAGTGATTGGAATTTTAGGAGTAAATCGTACGCCTTTGTTGAATATTTTGCGCTTTATTGGAAACTCTGCTTACCGTGAGGAAGTGAGGCAAAGTCGTCGTAAGAAGCAGGGTAAATAAAATCGTCTGTAATCAAAATAAAAGCCTTCCGGGCTTTTTTTTGCTATAATAATGGGGAAGGAAGAATGTCATATGCTAGAAAGGAAAAGATATGTCAATTTTAGAAATCAAAGACCTTCATGTTGAGATTGAAGGAAAGAAAATCCTTAAAGGGGTCAACCTGACCTTGAAAACGGGAGAAGTCGCGGCTATCATGGGGCCAAACGGAACAGGGAAGTCCACCTTGTCGGCTGCAATCATGGGAAATCCAAACTATGAAGTGACCCAAGGAGAGGTGTTGTTCGATGGCGTCAATGTCTTGGAGCTGGAAGTAGACGAGCGCGCCCGTATGGGGCTTTTCTTGGCCATGCAGTATCCGAGCGAAATTCCAGGCATTACCAATGCTGAATTTTTGCGGGCTGCCATGAACGCGGGCAAGGAAGATGACGAGAAAATATCTGTTCGCGATTTCATCATGAAATTGGACGAAAAAATGGAATTGCTCAACATGAAAGAAGAAATGGCTGAGCGTTACCTCAATGAAGGCTTTTCTGGCGGTGAGAAAAAACGCAATGAAATCCTGCAACTCTTGATGTTGGAGCCGACTTTTGCCTTGCTTGACGAAATCGATTCTGGTCTGGACATCGATGCGCTTAAAGTCGTCTCAAAAGGGGTTAATGCCATGCGCGGTGAGGGCTTTGGTGCCATGATTATCACCCACTACCAACGCTTGCTCAATTATATCGTGCCCGATGTGGTTCACGTCATGATGGACGGTCGCGTGGTTGTCAGCGGTGGCCCAGAATTAGCTACTCGCTTGGAGCGCGAAGGCTATGCCAAGTTGGCAGAAGAATTAGGCTACGAATATCAGGAAGAAGGTTAAGGAAAAGCGTCAAATCTGGTCTGGATAGACTGGAGAAGTGGCGCTCTCCTTTTATTCGAGCTGATGAGAAAGAGCGATGAGGCTCTTTTGGCAAAATCTTACAGGAGAAAATCATGACCAAAAAAACGATTGAGCTTTTTTCACAAATGCACGCGGAGCCAGACTGGCTGGCGACTTTGCGGCAAAAAGCCTTGGCGAAAATAGATGAACTACCCTTGCCAGTCATTGAGCGGGTCAAATTTCATCGCTGGAATTTGGGCGACGGGACGATAGCAGAAAATGAAGCCCTGTCAGCCGTGCCAGACTTCACGGAAACGGGCGATAATCCCAAGCTCGTTCAAGTAGGCACGCAGACCGTTTTTGAGCAGCTGCCGGCGGATTTGGCGGCGCAAGGGCTGGTCTTTACAGACTTTTATAGCGCGCTTGAAGAAATTCCTCAAGTGATAGAGGAGCATTTTATGTCTTCGGTCGGCTATGACGAGGACAAGTTGGCGGCTTACCATACGGCTTATTTTAATAGCGGAGCTGTGCTCTATATTCCCGATAATGTCGAGGTTGATTTGCCTATCGAGGGGATTTTTTATCAAGATAGCGATAGCGATGTGCCCTTTAACAAGCATATTTTGATTATTGCGGGCAAGCATTCCAAGATCAATTATTTGGAGCGCTTGGAAAGTCTCGGTCAGGGCAAGAGCAAAGCGACCGCCAATATCACCATTGAAGTCATTGCTCAGGCTGGCGCACAGATTAAGTTTTCAGCCATTGACCGCTTGGGCGAAAAGGTCACTGCTTATATCAGCCGTCGCGGTAAATTGGCCGATGATGCGACCATTGATTGGGCGATCGGTGTGATGAACGAGGGCAATGTGGTGGCTGACTTTGACAGCGATTTGTACGGCAGAGGGAGCCACGCGGATATGAAAGTTGTGGCGCTGTCAAGCGGCAAGCAGGTACAAGGAATTGATACCCGCGTGACTAATTACGGCTGCAATTCCATTGGAAATATCCTGCAACACGGCGTGATTTTGGAGCAAGGAACCTTGACTTTCAACGGCATTGGACACATTATCAAGGGTGCCAAGGGCGCAGACGCTCAACAAGAAAGTCGGGTACTGATGCTGTCTGACAAGGCTAGAAGTGACGCTAATCCCATTCTTCTGATTGATGAAAATGACGTGACGGCTGGACACGCCGCCTCTATCGGGCAGGTGGATCCAGAGGATATGTACTATCTCATGAGCCGCGGCTTGGACAAGGCGACCGCCGAGCGCTTGGTTGTTCGTGGTTTCTTGGGCTCAGTTATCGTGGAAATTCCTATTAAGGAAGTGCGCGATGAAATGGTCGAAAGTATCGAAGAGAAGCTAGCCAAAATTTAGAGAGGAAAAGCTATGTCTGCACTAGATGTAAGAGCGATTCAACAAGATTTTCCCATTTTAAACCAAGCGGTTCATGATGAGCCCTTGGTTTACTTGGATAATGCGGCAACAACCCAGAAACCCCTTCAGGTTTTACAGGCAATCAATGATTATTATCAAGAGGACAATGCCAATGTCCACCGCGGTGTTCATACCTTGGCGGAGCGAGCGACTAAGTCTTATGAAGCGGCGCGTGAAAAGGTGCGTCGTTTTATCAACGCGGCTTCCAGCAGAGAGGTGCTTTTTACACGCGGGACAACAACGGGGCTAAATTGGGTAGCTGGCTTTGCAGCAGAAAATTTGCAGGCGGGCGATGAAGTGCTGATTTCTGTCATGGAGCACCATTCCAATCTCATTCCTTGGCAGGAGGCTTGCAAAAAGACCGGCGCCAAGCTGGTCTATGTCTATCTCAAAGACGGTGCTTTGGACATGGACGATTTTCGTGCCAAACTAAGCGATAAGACCAAGTTCGTCACGCTAGCGCATGCCTCAAATGTATTAGGTGTTATCAATCCAATCAAGGAAATCGCGGCTCTGGTTCATGAAAAAGGGGCGATTTTGGTGGTGGACGGTGCCCAGTCGGCTCCTCATATGAAAATTGATGTGCAGGATTTGGACGTGGATTTCTTTGCTTTTTCAGGGCATAAAATGGCTGGACCGACTGGAATTGGTGTCTTGTACGGCAAGGAAAAGTGGCTTCAAGCCATGTCGCCGCAGGAATTTGGTGGTGAGATGATTGATTTTGTCTACGAGCAGACGGCCACTTGGAAAGAATTACCATGGAAATTTGAGGCGGGCACGCCCAATATCGCAGGGGCAATCGGCTTGGGTGCGGCCATTGATTACTTGGAAGCTATCGGCATGGAGGCTATTGAGGCACACGAGCAGGACTTGATGAGCTATCTTTTTCCAAAATTGCAGGCAATGGACGGCCTGACAGTCTACGGCTCGCAAGATTTGGCGCAGCGCTCGGGCGTCGTCTCTTTTAATCTTGACGGCTTGCACCCGCATGATGTGGCAACTGCTCTTGACTACGAAGGTGTGGCTGTTCGAGCGGGTCACCATTGCGCACAGCCGCTGCTCGCTTATCTGGATACGCCAGCTACGGTGCGGGCAAGCTTCTATATATATAATAGCAAAGAGGATTGCGATAAATTGTTGGACGCCCTAGAAAAGACAAAGGAGTTTTTCAATGGCACTTTCTAAATTAGATAGTTTGTACAAGGCTGTGGTGGCTGACCATTCGAGAAATCCGCATCACCACGGAAAGCTAGCAGGCGTAGAGCAAATCAGTCTCAACAACCCTACCTGCGGTGATGTCATTAGCCTATCGGTCAAATTTAACGACCAGGATATTTTGGAAGACATTGCTTTTATCAATTCGGGCTGCACCATTTCGACGGCTTCAGCCAGTATGATGACCGATGTGGTGCTGGGCAAAAGCAAGGCAGAAATCAAAGAATTAGCAGAGATTTTCTCGCAAATGGTTCAAGGGCAAGAGGACAAGAGACAAGAAGAGTTGGGGGACGCAGCTTTTCTCGCAGGAGTTGCCAAATTTCCTCAGCGTATCAAGTGCTCGACCCTTGCTTGGAATGCCCTTAAGCGAGCAATGGAATTAGAAGAAAAATAAAGAAGAAAGGACATTATGTCGGAAGAAAGAGTAGAACCAAAACCAATCGACCTCGGTGAGTATAAATTTGGTTTTCACGATGATGTCGACCCAATCCTGTCAACGGGGAAGGGGCTGAATGAAAAAGTCATTCGTGAATTATCGGCTGCTAAAAATGAGCCGGAATGGATGCTGGATTTTCGTTTGAAATCCTATGAAACATTTTTAAAAACGCCCATGCACACTTGGGGGCCAGACCTGTCAGAAATCAATTTTGACGATTTGATTTATTATCAAAAGGTGTCGGACAAGCCTGCCCGCACCTGGGACGAGGTGCCAGAAAAAATCAAGGAAACCTTTGAAAAAATCGGTATTCCTGAGGCAGAGCGAGCTTATTTGGCGGGGGCTGCCACCCAGTATGAGTCAGAAGTCGTTTACCACAATATGAAAGAAGAGTTTCAAAAGTTGGGCATCGTCTTTACAGACACGGACTCAGCTCTCAAGGAATATCCAGAGCTCTTCAAGAAGTATTTTGCTAAGCTGGTGCCGCCGACGGACAACAAACTAGCAGCGCTTAATTCAGCCGTCTGGTCGGGCGGAACCTTTATCTATGTGCCCAAGGGTGTCAAGGTGGACATTCCTTTGCAGACCTATTTCCGTATCAACAATGAAAATTCAGGACAGTTCGAGCGAACCTTGATTATCGTTGATGAGGGGGCTAGCGTTCACTACGTTGAGGGCTGTACAGCACCGACTTATTCTAGCAATAGCCTACATGCGGCTATCGTGGAAATCTTTGCTTTAGACGGCGCCTATATGCGCTATACGACTATTCAAAATTGGTCGGATAATGTCTACAATCTGGTCACTAAGCGAGCGCGGGCTATGAAAGACGCGACGGTTGAGTGGATTGACGGAAATCTGGGTGCCAAGACCACTATGAAGTATCCTTCGGTCTATTTGGACGGAGAAGGCGCGCGTGGAACCATGCTTTCCATTGCCTTTGCCAATGCTAACCAGCACCAAGATACAGGAGCTAAGATGATTCACAATGCACCGCACACCAGCTCTTCGATCGTTTCCAAGTCTATTGCCAAGAGTGGTGGAAAAGTGGATTATCGCGGTCAGGTCACTTTTGCCAAAAATTCACAGAAGTCGGTCAGCCACATCGAGTGTGATACCATTATTATGGATGATTTGTCACGTTCAGACACCATTCCTTTCAACGAAATCCACAATTCGCAGGTCGCTTTGGAACACGAAGCCAAGGTCTCTAAGATTTCAGAAGAGCAGCTCTACTATCTCATGAGTCGTGGTCTGACTGAGACGGAAGCGACTGAGATGATTGTCATGGGCTTTGTCGAGCCCTTCACCAAGGAACTTCCTATGGAATACGCCGTCGAGCTCAACCGCTTGATTAGTTATGAAATGGAAGGTTCTGTCGGTTAAGAAAAAGAGTTGGATACCCAACTCTTTTATAATTTCTCATTGACATAATTAACAAAGTGATTCCACCAAAGTTTGGGAGCAATCGCTTTTTTAATCCCCTTTTCAGCAACCATATCAACCTCAGGCATGCGGCTTTGTAGGTAGCCATGACCAACCAGTTGTTTGTCCGTAAAAGTCAAACTTCCAAGCGTTTGGTTCTTTTTGATAGGAGCTAGATAGCCCTCTTTTTTTGTATGAAAGTGAATAGGTGTCACGTCCTGCGTTCCAATCCGCTCTACAATAACTAAATCTTCCTTGGCAACAGGACGGACAGTATCCGTTGCACCATCAATAATCGTCGCATCTTTTTTACCGTAACTTTCCCCTTTTTTGACAAGAGTTGTTGCCACGAAGTGCTGGTTAATGTAGGTCATTAACCTATTCATCTCGGTGAAACGTGCGTAGATATCATGATCAGGATTATCTGTGTTAAGAATAATGGTCATCAACCTCATCCCTCGTTCGTTGCTCGTTGTAACCAGTGACTCTCCCTGCTCCGTATTTCCAGTGTGTAATCCGTCCACGCCAGCACGAAAACGAGACATTCCCTCCAACATGTAGTTGTAACTGGTTAGATCGTTTCCTTCAAAGTTGATACTTGTTTTTTGTGTAATTTTGAGAACTTCTGGATAATCTTTTATCAGGCGATTGGCAATGACAGCAACAGCATAAGCACTGAGCTCATTTTCATCATCTTTGCTGGAACCAGAATAAATATGGTCTCCCAAGTACGAATTTTTCACTCCAGATGCATTGACAATCTTAGCATTTTTTACTCCCCAAGAGCTGAGTTTAGCCTTCATTTGATCTACAAATTTTGACTCGTTTCCTGCAACGGCTTCGGCAAGTGCGATAGCGGGGCTATTAGCGTTGTAGACAAGGCTTACTTCTAGTAATTCCTTGACTGTATATTTTCGATTATCTAAAGGAATATTGGCAATTTCTTTTTCAAAGGTTAATTGATAAGGATAATCAGAGATTTCAATCGGTGTTTGCCAACTAAGTTTGCCTTCAGCAACAGCCTCATAAACGAGATAGGCAGTCAAAAGTTTGGTAATGCTGCCTACAGGCATCGATTTATCAGCTTCTTTCTCGTAGAGAATTTTACCAGTGTTTGCATCAACTGCAATGGCTCCTTTGGCTGTAAGAGCGAGGTCATCATCGGCAGCAACATTAGGAGCAAAGAAGAAAACAAGTAAACTTAATAATAGGACAATCTTTTTCATATCTCTATTGTAGCATAAATGACCTTATTAATAAAAGAGCTACCGTAATGTTTGGAAGAAAATTAGGAAATAAAAATTTCAAAAAGATGAGTAGAAAATAAAAAAATTAAATTCAATGTCGTAATATAAAAACTAAAAACATATTAAATGATCATTAAACTCTTTTCTAAATAGAAAAGAGTTTTTAGATTAAAAAATAAATTATATGCGTGCTCAGTGTTATTTTTTACAAAAAAACAAAAATTATACTTGAAAGTATTTTAAAATAGTGTATAATAATACAAACGACAATTATAAATTGAATAGAAATTAATATGGGAAGAAATGAGTGATCTGCTGATCACTTATGGCATTTAGGAAATTTAAAATATTTTATTCCAGACTTTCCAGAGAGAGATTTTCTTCTTAAAACACAAAAGTGAAGAAATCTCGATATTTTATTTAGTTTATGAGTGCACTTCGATCTTAGCTAAGGAGGATTTATTATGAAAACAGCTAAATGGTTTGCTGCAGTAGGTCTAACAGTTTTATCTGTAGGCGCTTTGGCTGCTTGTGGAAATGCTAAATCAGCATCTAATACCACCTACTCTTATGTCTATTCAAGTGACCCTGACACTTTAGATTATCTACTTTCCAATCGTGCCGCAACTTCTGATATTACTTCAAACGTCATTGACGGTCTGTTGGAAAGCGACAAGTACGGCAACCTCGTTCCGTCGCTGGCTGAGGATTGGACAGTTTCTAAGGATGGCTTGACTTATACCTATAAGCTTCGCAAAGATGCCAAATGGTACACGGCTGATGGTGAAGAGTATGCTAAGGTTAAAGCACAGGATTTTGTTACGGGTATTAAGCACGCTGTGGAGAAAAAATCTGAGGCACTTTACCTTGTACAGAATTCAATCAAAGGGTTGGATGCCTATGTCAAAGGAGAAACAAAAGATTTTTCTACAGTTGGTGTGAAAGCTGTGGATGATTACACAGTCGAATATACCTTGAGCCAACCAGAAAGTTTCTGGAACTCTAAGACAACGATGGGAATTCTCTTCCCAGTCAACGAAGAATTTCTTAAATCACAAGGTGATAAATTTGGTACAACAGGAAAAATATCAACCTTGCTTTACAATGGTCCTTTCGTTTTGAAAAATATGACGGCTAAATCTGTTATTGAGATGGCTAAAAATCAGAATTACTGGGACAAGAAAAATGTATCATTAGAAACCATTAAATTATCTTATTATGATGGCCAAGATCAAGATAGCCTGATTAGAAACTTTACAGAAGGCGCTTATACAGTTGCCACCCTGTTCCCTAATAGTTCTAATTATGCATCTGCTGAGAAAAAATACAAGAATGATATTAACTACAGTCCACAAGATGGAACAACCTACTACTACAATTTTAACTTTAACCGTATAGCCTATTCTCATACCTCTAAAACTGCAGATGCTCAAAAAGAAGCAACGAAAAAAGCTGTTTTGAACAAAGATTTTCGTCAAGCGCTCAATTTTGCCTTTGATCGTACTTCGTTTGCTGCACAAACAAATGGAAAAGACGGAGCTAGCAAGATTTTGCGTAATAGCTTAGTACCACCAACTTTTGTTCAAATCGGGGACAAGGATTTTGGTACAGTAGTAGATGAGAAGATAGCTGCTTTAGGTGATGAATGGTCAGGACTTAATACGGCAGACGCACAAGATGGTCTTTACAATCCAACTAAGGCCAAGGCTGAATTTGCCAAAGCCAAAGAAGCTCTCCAAGTAGAGGGCGTACAATTCCCAATTCATCTAGATGTGCCAGTTGATCAGACAGACACAAACCTTGTGCAACAAGTAAGCTCGCTTAAGCAGTCTGTCGAATCTGCACTCGGAACAGATAATGTAGTACTTGACCTTCAACAAATGTCACCTGATGACTATGATAGCTCAACCTATTATGCTCAAACCGCAGCGCAAAAAGATTATGATTTCTCTATGTCTGGTTGGAGTCCAGATTATCAAGATCCATCAACTTATCTAGATATTTTTGATCCAGACAAGGGTGGTATGTTGCAAAATATTGGTTTAGAAGCTGGACAAAATAAAGATATTGTCAGCCAACTGGGTCTTGATGAATATCAAAAATTACTAAATGATGCCAATAACGAAACGCTTGATGTTACAAAACGCTATGAAAAATATGCAGCAGCTCAGGCATGGTTGACAGATAGTAGTATTACCTTGCCAGCTATCTCTCGTGGTGGTCGACCAACTGTACAACGAACAGTTCCATTTACACGTGCCAATGCTCTCGTTGGTACGAAAGGAGATTCTACTAATTATAAACTTCTCCAAGTGCAAAATGAAATATTTACTAGCAAAGAATACAAAGCAGCTTATAAAAAATACCAAGAAGAAAAAGCAAAATCAAATGCTAAAGCACAAGAAGAACTAGCTAAGCATGTAAAATAAGTGGCTCTTTGTCAACTGTAGTGGGTTGATGTCAGCTAAGATCTGGAGAGAACCGAATTGGTTCTCTCCTTTTTGATATTTAAAGCGATGAGAATTCTAGTTTTAAAGTTGTCAAAGTTCCGAAAGCCGAAAGCGTTGCGCTTGATAACCTTGATAAGGTTGTTAGTGGCCTCTAGCTTAGCATTTGAGTAGGGAAGTTCCAAAGCATTGATAATCTTGTCCCTCTCTTTCAAAAAAGTCTTAAAAACAGTCTGAAAGATAGGGTTTACAGAAGAAAT
>NZ_KB904399.1 GCF_000380065.1 Streptococcus massiliensis DSM 18628
AGTAAGTTTGTGATAAAATTTAATTGTTCCATAAGATTCTTTCTAATGATGGTTTGATCGCTTTTCATTATAGGTCTTATGGGACTTTTTTTCTACAACAAAATAGGCTCCATAATTCCTAAAGTGATTTTACCCACTACAGAAATTATAGAGCCGTTATTGATACATTTTGGTACATTATTGATAATAATCTCAAAGGCGTTTTTAAGCTCAATAATGTCCTTAGATTTAAGTTGCTCAATCATAAAGGGAAATTAACTTATCAATTCTCAGAGGACCATCTTGCAACGATTGTTCAATTTGACTTTACTTATCCATTTGATCCATTTTTCCCCAAGGATGTTTTGGTCGTAGACAATGATGGGAATGAAACGGTTATTTTACCTGATGAGTATTACATTTTTTGAGAACTCATTTAGAGTTCTTTTTTGAAGGGAGAAATAAATGGATATTTGGAAAGAAATGTATGAAAAAGCCAAGGAGTTTTACAATCCGCATGAGGTTTCACCTTTTATCTATGCCAATCATGTGGTAGCTGCCATTGAGGCGGAGGACGGACAGATTTATACAGGTTTTTGTATGGAATCTGCTTGTGGCGTCTTTCACCTTTGTGCTGAGCGGGCTGCTGCCTTCAATATGTACCAAAGTTCAGGACAAACTAAAGTTAAACGCTTTTTAGCTTTTCGAGACAGACCTCCTTATGGAGGCGGCTCGGGCATGCCTTGTGGTGCTTGCCGCGAATTTTTCATGGAATTATCAGCCCAAAACAGGAATATGGAAATTATGGTGGATTTTGCCACAAGAGAGACTGTGACCCTCGCTGAACTCATCCCTTACTGGTGGGGGGAGGAGCGCACCAAACAAATAGAATGAGGATAAAAATTAGGCTTCTTTTATGTTATAATGGAAGGGGCGAATGGGCTATGTTTGAAACATCAGCCTTTTCGCGATATAAAAGAAAATTTCTACCGCAGGTAGATTAGAAGGTGTATGATGACTTACGAAGAGAAATTTTTAGAAGAATTTGAGACTTGGGTCAACACTCAGGTTTTGATCAACGAGCTGGCTTTGAAAGAAAGTCAAAAGGTTTGGGAAGATGACCAAGATGAGCGAGCAAAAGAAGCGGCTATTCGCTATGAAAGTCGTCTGGATGCTTATCAGTTTTTATTGGGTAAATTTGCAAATTACCATGATAAGAAAGGTTTTCATGATTTACCGGATGAGTTCTTCGGTAAAAGGAATTACTAAAATAACCATTGAATTTTTAAAATTCAGATGTAACACTTGCAATGACATCAAAAATGAAGTAAAATAAAGAAAAAGTAAGAGGGGAAAGATATGCAAATTTCAAGTCGATTTACCATTGCTACTCATATCATGATTGTCATTGCCCTAGAAGCCAAAGACAATCGGGTGACCAGTGATTTTCTGGCGGGCAGCGTCGGGGTCAATCCGGTCATTATCCGCAAAACTCTCTCGCAGTTGAAAAAAGCAGGTTTGATTTCGGTAGCGCGCGGGACAGGCGGCGCAGCGATTGAAAAAGAGCTCGAAGACATCAGTCTTTTAGATATTTACCGAGCGGTTGGAAGTCTGGGCAAGACGGGAAAACTGTTTAGTTTCCATGAAAATCCCAATCCCAACTGCCCTATTGGTCGCAATGTCCATGCTGTCTTAGACGACAAATTACTGCAAATTCAAAACGCAATGGAGCGAGAATTAGCCCAGTCCAGCCTAGCTGATGTCGTGGCAGAAGCGCAAATGCAAATTCAAGAAGAGGGAGTGGGACAGAACTCATTCCTTAAAAGGAATAGTTCGTTGTCCCACCCCCGCGATGCCTATTAGGCTCGTACGGAGCCTATAGTGGCGAACGTAGAAGCCAAGAGGCTACCGCGTCTTGTACATATTCCGAACAGATTTTCTAGGTTGTAGACTTTTGTCTCAGCCTCTTTTTTATTTTTAAAAATTCGAGATGTAACTCTTGACATTATATCTCTATGTGTTATAATAATTGATGTAATAAAAACAGTTACAACAAAAATAAAATGACTTTTCGGAGGAAATCAATATGAAAATCGCAGTAGTAGCAGCAAATGGATTAGCAGGGCAATCAATCGTGGCAGAAGCAGTGGCGCGTGGTCACCAAGTGACAGCAGTTGTCCGTTCTGAAAACAAAAGTCAGGCGCAAGATGTTTTGCAGAAGGATTTGTTTGACCTGACCAAGGAAGATTTGGCAGGATTTGATGTGGTTGTGACCGCTTTTGGAGCTTTTGCACCAGAAGTCTTGCCGCAGCACACCACTTCCTTGGAGCACTTGGCAGGTCTGCTTGAAAACACCGCCACTCGCCTCTTGGTCGTTGGTGGCGCAGGCAGTCTCTATCTGGATGACAGCTTGACTAGTCAGTTATCAGATGCAGCGGATTTTCCAGCAGAATTCCAGCCGCTTGCAAAGGCTATGGCAAATGGGCTGGCGCGTTTGCGGCAATTTGACAAGGTAAAATGGACCTATATCAGCCCCGCCGCAGACTTTGTAGCTGACGGAGAAAAGACAGGCAATTATATCCTTGCAGGCGAAGTCTTCACGGTGAATGAAGCGGGGGAAAGTGCGATTTCTTACGCCGACTATGCTATCGCTATGTTGGATGAGATTGAAAAGGGCAAACACCTTCAAGAACGTATTTCAGTGCTTGGGAAATAAAAGGGTTCAGCTGACTTGGTCGGCTGAACGTCTACTATCAAAGGGGAAATATATGACTTATCAATACAATAGCAAACTCTATCTCAAGGAAGTCGCCTTAAATGTAGCGGATTTGGACAAGCAAAAGGCCTTTTATCAGCAGATCTTGGGCTTGCAAGTCTTGGAAGAAAAAGTCGGCGAGGTTCTGCTAGGAAGTGGCGATGAGCCCTTGGTGCGGATCTTGCAGACGAGAGACACAAGCTCCAGCAAGGAGCGCTACGGGCTGTACCACTTAGCCATTTTGCTCCCCGACCGCCAGGGTCTGGCAGATGTTTTCAAGCACTTGGCAGAGCTCAAAATTCCTCTGGTAGGAGGTGCCGACCACGGCTACAGCGAAGCCATTTATCTGGAAGACTTGGAGGGCAATGGCATCGAGCTTTACCGCGATAAGCCTGTGACAGACTGGGATATTCGCGAGGACGGGCGCATCATTGGCGTGACCGAGGAACTAGCAGCCCAAGATATTTACGAGCTGGGCAAGGAAGTTCAGCCTTTCACGATTGCAGCGGGAACTCGCATGGGACATGTCCATTTGTCGGTGAAAAATAGCGGAGCTTCTAGTCAATTTTACCAAGACTTGTTGGCTATGGCTGATAAATTTTCGGTGTCTTCAGCAAGCTGGCTAGCTTCAGGCGATTATCATCATCACTTGGCTGTCAATCAATGGGCTGGCGGGCATTTGGATAAGCGAGAAGCGGATGAATTAGGGTTGGCTTACTATACTGTCCAAGTTGCTAGCAAGGAAGATTTGCTAGATATTTACGAAAAGGCGCAAGATTTGAATGTTTCAAGTCGCTGGCTAACCTCAAGCGAGCTAGAAGTGACTGACCCAGACGGCATTGTGACCAAAATAAGATTATAAAAGAGGCTGGGACAATAGTTCTCAGCCTCTAAAATTGGTTCGGATTATCTGCAAGACGCGGTAGCCGCGTCGAAGATCCTTTCGCTCTACGCTTGCTTTCCTGCAAGCTAACAGCTCCCGGCCTTCTCCTTCTTTCAAGCCATTCATCGAATGCCTTGAAGCTTTGTTCGCTTTTACAAGCTCCGTACAAGCCTAATAGGCATCGCGGGGGTGGGACGACGAACTATTCCTTTACCGGAAGTAGTTCTGTTCCACTCCCTTTTTCTTAGTCAAAATAGAGCAAGTCCTTGCTAGTGCTGGTAAAGACTTCAAAGCCGCCGTTCTTCGTTTTTATTCTTGCTATATACTTGTCTTTCCTGTATGATAGTTTTAGGATAAAATTGGAGGATAAATCATGGAAAATCTAGTCATGTATAAGCAAATGCCTGTATGGACGGCAGAAACTCTGCCTGAAACAGTAAAGAATCGCCACAATACCAAAATTGGAACGTGGGGAAAGTTGGCTATTTTTAGAGGGAAGCTCAAGTTTGTGGAGTTGAATGAAGATGATGAGGTTTTAGCGGAGCACATTTTTGATCCCAATATGGAGACACCTTTTGTTGAACCTCAAGTCTGGCACCGGGTGGAAGCTTTGACAGACGATTTGGAGTGCCAGTTGGCTTTTTATTGTCAGGAAAAGGATTATGTTGCGAAAAAGTATGGACTGACGGCAACTCATTCGGAAGTAGTGGAGGCAGTTGAAACGATCAAGCCGTGTAAGGTTTTAGATTTGGGTTGTGGTCGAGGACGCAATTCACTTTTTCTTGCAAAACGTGGTTTTGATGTGACAGCCGTTGATCAAAATGAACTTTCGCTTCAGATATTGGCTGATATGGCAGAAGCTGAAGATCTTGATTTTCCGATTGGTACTTACGATATCAATCAAGCTGCTTTGACACAAAACTATGATTGGATTATTTCAACAGTTGTGATGATGAATTTAGATCGTGAGCAGATACCAGTCATTATTAAAAATATGCAGGAGCATACAACAATAGGCGGCTATAATCTGATTGTCTGTGCTATGGATACAGAGACTCATCCTTGTTCTGTCCCATTTTCTTTCACTTTTAAAGAGGGAGAACTCAAGGATTATTATCAAGATTGGGAATTTATTAAGTATAATGAAAATGTCGGCGAACTTCATAAAAGAGATAGCCATGGCAATTATACTAAACTTCAATTTGCAACCATGTTAGCTAAAAAAGTACAATAAAAAATCGACCTTTAAAGGTCGATTTTTGTATGTCTATTACTGTGGCCAAGCTAATAAAAGATAAATTAACGAACCTCCAACGATATCCCAAATCGCGTGGGCAACAAAGAACGGCAAGAGGTTTTTGACTGCATAGCGATAAAGGACATAAAAGAATAATCCAACACCGATACCTGTGATCAAGGCAGGAGTCCAACCTTGGTAGGTATGGAATGATATACGAATTATTGTAGAATAGAGTAGCATAAAAGGCAAGGCTGCGGATTTTTTAACAGAAGTTGGTAATAGACCAAGGAAGAAGAATTCTTCATAGAAACCATTTAAGAAACTATACACGACCATGACAATTGGGAGATTTTGAAATTTTTGCAGAACTGCTCCAAAAGTCCAGTCAATATATTTTAGAACATCAGGACTGAACCAATTATATGTCTTGGCTAATGTATTACAGATGTCACATAGAAGTCCTAATGAAGCAAAGATAATTGGTATCCAAATAATGACACTCAAGCGCAATTTAATTTGGCTAGTTATCACTTTAAAATCAAAACCACGGAAATAAAGATAGGCAAATGTTGCCACTAATAAACAAGATTGTAAAATAAGATTTGGCCAATAGTTGAAATCGGCTGATGCAGCGCCAGTATCTGTGGAGTGTATCAATCCTGTAATAATTGCGGTAGATTTAAAAATAGCCCAACCAAACATGATGAAAGTAACATTTAAAATATCAAACCATTCCAAATGTTGAAGTTTTTCTTTTGAACGATTCATAATAATCCCCCTTTTCTAAAAATATATACCCTAAGGTAAGTTCTACTTTTTATAAAGTAGTAAGCGCTTTCTAAAATCGTTTTAACACAAGTCAAGATAAATTCAATAGTTTTTTGAAAATAATTTACTTTGAGAAATGAAATTTTTGGACAAAATATGAATATTTATTCGTTAAATGATTTTATTATTAATATACTTGTAATCGCTTGCATTTTTTGTGAGCAAGGATTATAATGAACATGTAAGCGTTTGAAGATGTGTATCTTTATATATGTATATATTTTAAGGAGAAAGATCTCAATGAAAAAGAATAATATTCGTCGTATTATTATGGCAGCAGCGGTAGTTTCTATTCTGCCGCTCCAAGGAGTGGAAGCTTGTTCTTCTTTTATTATCGGGAAAAATCTAACAACGGATGGATCAGTTTTATATGGTCGAACAGAGGACTACCCATTTTTACCACAGCCGGGTGCACACAATAAAAACTATATCGTAACGGAGGCAAAAGATTATAAAGAGGGCGATAAGATTGAGGACAAGTCTAATGGCTTTACTTATCCGCACTTGAAACATGAATTTAAATACACATCTGTGCCAGATGCTAGTCGAGACACTGACGAAGGTGTTTACGGAGCTCATGGTCAGAATGAACATGGTGTGACCATGACAGCGACAACTTCTGCCGTTCCGCACGAAAAAATTCTAGAAGTAGATCCTTTGGTTAAGGATGGTTTGGCTGAATCTAGTTTTGTTGATACTATTTTACCTAGGGTTAAGACTGCTCGTGAGGGGATCGAATTAGTCGCTAAGATTATTGATGAGAAAGGCTCTGCTGAGGGGAATGACATTGTTATCGCTGACCAAAATGAACTTTGGTACATGGAGATCTACTCTGGTCATCAGTATGTAGCCATCAAGTATCCAGATGATAAATATTCCATCTATCCGAATACTTATTTTTTAGGAAATGTTGATTTTAATGATAAGGAGAATGTCATTGCTTCCAAGGATATAGAATCAGTTCCTAAAAAGGCAGACCATTATCAAGAAGTGGATGGTAAGTTCCATCTGGCTAAGTCCTACGGCCCAGATTACTATACTGCTCGTAATCGTTCCCGTGCTTATGCTGGAATCAAGCTCATGGATCCAAACTCTAAGATTAATTATTTAGATGATCACTTTGATTTCTTCCAAACACCAACAGATAGCAATCGCCGTTATTCGGTTGAAGATGCGATCGCTGTTCAACGAAATCGTTTTGAAACGCTCAAAGAAGGGTTTATTCCAGATGACCAGTATGATAAACGAGGAAAAGACGGCAAACCTGAAGTAAATTCTGCTCTTGATGGAGATAAGTACAAGTTTGCCCCTGGTAATGAAAATGTGATTGATGCACATATTTATCAAATTAAAAAAGATTTACCAGCACCGATGGCTTCAATCATGTGGCTTAGTCAAGCTCCATCACGTAATACGCCTTACATTCCTTTCTATGGGAATGTGAATGATACTTATAAGGCTTTTAAGCCGCAAGATGCGACCTATAACAAAGACTCCTTCTATTGGGTAGCTTGGCATATTGATCAGATGGCCATTCATAATCAAGATATTTTTGGAACTTCAACCAAGGAAAAATGGCAAGAGCTTGAAAAAAAGGAAATTGCTGAACAAGAAGCACGCAATGCCAAATATATTGGAAAAACAGCAGACGATGCAGCTAAAGCTAGTAGTGAAGTCACCAAAGATTCGTTAGAACGTTCTGAAAAACTTTTTAAAGAATTGCAGAAGGTTGAAAAAGAAATGATGCAAACCATTAAAGATAAGGGGGGCAAGGACGATTCAATTAAAACTTTAGAAAAGAAATTCAAAGAGCAAAAAGAAGACACAGCCAAAACAGAAAATGCTGCAAATGGTGTGGAAGCAACTGTCAGCAATAAAGAAAGCAAGACAAAAAATAATCAGACTGGGCTTTTTGTTGTAGTCGGTCTTGCTGTTGTAGCCGTTGTAGCTTATCTATTCTTCAAAAAATCAGGCAAGAATAGAGAGTAAAAGTTGATTCTAATTGAGTCAGAAAAGTGAGAATATTTACGCTTTCGTCACAATTTTGTAAACGCTTGCAAAGGAAAATTGTATAGTGTATAATAAATTTGTTATGATAACAATAGGTTTAGAAAACCTATATAGATAAAATTATTTGGAGGAGATGTTTATGAAGAAACATACCTTTGCTGCTGCGATAGTCTTGTCTATCTTAGCGCTGTTTCCTGTGCAAATAGTGGACGCTTGTACAGGTTTCATTGTCGGAAAAGATCTGACAACTGACGGTTCCGCCCTCTTTGGTCGAACCGAAGATTTGGAGCCAAATCACAACAAAACTTTTTTGGTCCACGAACGCAAAAGCAATCCTGCTGGAAGTATTTTGAAGGACGAAGCCAATGGTTTTACTTGGGAATTACCGGCTGAAAGTTACAAATATACCTCAGTTTCTGATGTAACACCGGCAGATGGTATCTTTGATGAAGTTGGCTTTAATGAACACGGAGTGTCTATTTCTGCGACTGTCTCTGCTAAAGCTAATAAGGCCATTCAAGGGGTAGATCCTTATGTAGAAAATGGACTGGCTGAGTCTATTATGACGACCGTTGTTTTACCTCATGTCAAAACAGCTCGCGAAGGGGTAGAACTTCTTGGCAAAATCATCACAGAAAAGGGTGCAGCTGAAGGGAACATCGTTGTTTTAGCTGATAAAGATGGCATCTGGTATATGGAAATCCTTTCAGGTCACCAATATGTTGCTATTAAGTACCCTAATGACAAATACTCTGTTTTCCCAAACACGTTCTTCCTTGGTAGTGTTAACTTTAATGATAAAGATAATGTTATTGCTTCTAAAGATGTTGAGAAGGTTGCAAGAGACGCTGGTGTGTATAAGGAAATTAATGGGAAATTCCATATTTCTCAATCCTACAATCCGCCAATGGCAGAAGCAGATCGCTCTCGTGCTTGGGCAGGGATCACTTCACTCAATCCAAATGCTCCTGTAACTTATAATGACCAATATTTTGATTTATTGCAATCCAGCACGACTAAAATTGGAGTTGCTGACGTAATGCGCATGCAACGCAATCGTTTTGAAGGAACGCCGTATAAACCTTTGGATCAAATGGCTTTAGATGGGAAAGGGATACCAAAACGTGGTATCGTTGATCCTGTTTATAAATATCCTTTAGGAAATCCAAATGTAATGGAAGCTCATATTTTCCAATTAAAAGATACCATTCCTGCTAGCATGGGTGGTGGAACTATGTGGTTAGCTGTTGGTAGTCCACGCTTTTCACCTTATCTTCCTTATTATGGAAATATCAACAATACTTACAAGGCTTATCAAGTGCCGACAACGACATATAGCCTAGACTCATGGTATTGGGTCGCTTCGCATATCTATGATATGGCAGCTAAGCACCAAAATTTATTTGGTACAAGCATCCAAGATAAGTGGAAAGCTTTAGAGGCTACTTTCATAGAAGAGCAGGCTAAATCTGATGATCAATTTGCAAATACGACTGCCGATACGTCTGAGCAAGTGACCAAAGATTCTATGGCGCGTGCAGAAAAAGTTTTCCAAGAAATGAAACAGCTTGAAACTGAAATGGAAGCGAAGATCAAGCAAGAAGAACAAAAACCAAAACCAAGTGATCCTTCATCTAGCAGCTCATCAAGTAGTTCTTCTTCATCAAGCTCTAGTTCTAGTTCATCAAGTTCACAAAGTAATACTCCTCCATCTAACACAGGCAAAGAACTGGTTGATAAGGCAACTGGCATTAAGATCTTGAACAAAGACTTTAGTCCTGAAACTACTGGATTGAGTGTGGCAAAGGTTGATAATATTGCAGCATTGAATGGTAAGGACTACGATGCCTATGACATTCGTTTGCAAGATTCGAAAACGAAACAAGCTTTGACTGAGGTTAGCTCAACTGATGTGACGATTCCAACACGAAAAGGTGCTCAAGTTGAGGCAGTTTATAGTGTTGGTGAAAAAGGTCAACTAGAGAAGTTTGACTTTAAGCAAGATGGTGATCAAGTTACATTCACAACAACTCATTTCTCTACCTATGCTGTCGTGTACAAAGATGGTAAAGCACCTACTAATAATACAACTAACAAGAAAGTATTGCCATTAACTGGAGAGCAAATGAGTCTCCTTGCCCTAGTTGGCTTAGCTATCCTTGCTTTCCTCGGATTTATTTTTTACAAAAATCGCAAAAGCAGTAAATAAGTGTAAAAGCTAAAATTGAAATTCAGTCAACTATAAACAAAAGGCGAGCAAAACTCTCATAAGTTTTGCTCGCCTTTTGCTGATCATTTATCGCCAAGCATCGTAGTTGAACAACTGTAACATTATTTCTGCAATTTCTTGTGGAGATTCTTTGGCGCCATTTGCAATCCAGAGCAAAATAATGCCCTCAATGCTAGATAGGAAAACCTCTAAGGCATACTTGCGAGGGATGCTGAAGTTACTGTCTAAAAAGTGATCGGTTTTTTTCTGGTCGCCCGTCTTAATCACAGTCATCATAAACTCGCGAATGACCTCGCCTAGGTTGATATAGTTGCTTTTGTAAACTGCGTAGACAAAAGAATGATTTTCTTTGAGTTGAGTGAGATTTCTGATTATCAAATCTTGCGGCGATAGATCTTCTTCAAAAATCGTGTGCATTTGCGAGATGATTTCACACTTTATTTTATTCATCATATCGTACTTGTCCAGATAGTGGAGGTAGAAAGTCCCGCGATTGATGCCCGCGCGCCGGGTTAGCTTACTGACGGAAATATCTTCAAACTTTTCCTCCAGTAACAGCTCGGTCAAAGCCTGCTTAATCATTTCTTTGGTTTCGGTTTGTCTTTTTTGCATAAGGGTACTCTTTTCTTAAATCAACAGACTGTTGAAATTTGATGATTGCATTTCTATCACTGCTATTATATAATAAGAAAGTCAAAAAATCAACACGTTGTTTATTTAATTGATTTTTAAAAAGGAAAACAAGAATGGTAAAGGAGAGACTATGGCTTATATTGAAATGAAACACAGCTATAAACGTTATCAAACGGGTGAAACGGAGATTGTCGCTAACAATGATATTTCTTTTGAGATTGAAAAGGGTGAGCTGGTGATTATTCTGGGTTCATCTGGTGCGGGGAAGTCGACTGTGCTCAATATTTTGGGCGGCATGGACACCAATGACGAGGGGGAAGTTATTATTGACGGGCAAAATATTGCTGATTACAATTCACATCAGCTGACCGATTATCGGCGCAATGATGTGGGCTTTGTCTTTCAATTTTACAACTTGGTGCCCAATCTGACGGCTAAGGAAAATGTGGAGTTGGCGTCAGAAATTGTCAAGGACGCACAAGATGCGGTTGAAGCTTTGACGGCGGTTGGCCTCTCCAAGCGGCTCAACAATTTCCCGGCCCAATTATCAGGAGGGGAGCAGCAGCGGGTGTCGATTGCTCGCGCGGTTGCCAAAAATCCTAAACTGCTGCTTTGTGACGAGCCGACGGGAGCGCTGGACTACAAAACAGGAAAGCAGGTCTTGCAAATCTTGCAGGATATGTCGCGCCAGCATGGGGCAACGGTGGTTATTGTCACCCACAACGGGGCTCTGGCTCCGATTGCTGACCGTGTGATTCGGATGCACGATGCGCAAGTTCAGTCTGTGACCCTCAACCAAGAGTCACAAGATATTGCCAGCCTTGAGTATTAGTTAGGAGGATTTCCATGAAAAAATCCATTCTAAATAAGGACATTTTACTGTCTTTTCGTCAGTCCAAGGGGCGTTTTATTTCTATTATGTGCCTGATGATGCTGGGTTCTTTTGCTCTGGTCGGGCTCAAGGTGGCGAGTCCCGATATTGAAAATACAGTTAGTGGGTATTTGAAGCAGCTCAATGCTCTGGATTTAGCGGTGATTTCGGATTACGGTATCAGCAAGGATGACCAGAAAGAGCTGAGCCAGGTCAAAGGGGCAAAAATCGAATATGGCTATTTTACAGATACGGTCATTGACGACAGCTCAAAGGCTGTGCGCGTTTTTTCAAGGACGGACAAGATTTCTCAGTTTGAGCTGGTTTCTGGGAAAATGCCCAGCAAGAAAAATGAACTGGCTCTGGCTTCCTTTTACAAGGGCAAGTACAAGATTGGCGATAAGATTAGCCTAAATGAGAAAAACGGGAGCGACCAGCTCTTGAAAGAACACACTTTTGTCATCACAGGCTTTGTCAATTCGAGCGAAATGTCTTCGATTAAAACGTTAGGGGCTTCCAATGCGGGGAGCGGGAGCTTGTCCGCCTATGCCGTCGTTCCTAACCAGACTTTCACGAGCTCGGTTTACACCATTGCCCGCCTGCGTTTCGATGATGTAAAAAAACTCAATTCTTTCTCGGATAGCTACCGCAAGAAAGTGGAGGCGCATCAAAAGGATCTAGAAGACCTAGTCAAAGACAATGGGAAAAATCGTTTGGCAGACATCAAATCAGAAGCCAAGGACAAGATTAGCAAGGGACAGACAGAGATTGAGAATGCACAGAAGGCTTTGACAGATGCGCAAGCCCAATTAACTAGCGGACAGGCGCAAATTGACCAAAAACGCGGAGAATTAGCCGCTGCTCAAGGGCAGATTTCAGAAAAAGAAAGCCTTTTGGCGCAAGGTGCCAATCAGATTGCGCAAGCAGAGCAGACTCTCGCGGCTTCTAAAAATCAACTGGACGCAGCTAGCAACCAGCTAGCGGCCGGACAAGCCCAGCTCAATCAAACCAAGGCTCAGTTAGATGCTGCGGCAGCTCCTTTAGCGGCAGCCAAAGCTCAGTTGGATGCTCAGAAAGGGCAATTAGATGCGGTCGCGGCGACTATTTCGCAAAATCAAGCCCAACTCAATACGGCAAAAGCGGACTTGCAGGCTAAAATTGCTGCTTTGCAGGCTCAAGGAGTTGACCCGACGACTGTGCCTGAGATTGCTGCCGCTCAAAATCAAATTGCTAGCCAAGAAGCTGCACTTTCAGCAGCTCAGGCGCAATTAGAAGCAGGACAAGCTACTTACGATGCTGCTTATGCCCAGTATCAAAGCAAGGCTGCGCCTTACGAGGCTGGCTTAAGCCAGTATCAAGCTGCGCAGGCGACTTTTGAAAGCAAGCAAGCCCAATACCAATCAGGTTTGGCTCAATACCAAGCTGGACAAGCGACTCTCGCAAGCAAAAAGGCAGAGTATCAGTCTGGTGCGGCTCAGCTGGCGCAAGCTAAAAGCCAAGTGGCGAGTAGTCAAAGCCAAATTAATCAAGCACAGGCGACTTTAAATGAAAAGAAAGCGACCTTTGAAACAGAAAAAAGCAAGGTCGAGCAGAAGATAAAAGACGGGCAGGGCAATATTCAAAAAACCAAGGACGAAATGGCTGGCTTGTCTGTCCCTAGCTACCACGTCTATACGCGCAGCACGCTTCCAGGAGCAGAGGAATACCGCATGACAGCGACCCGCTCTTCAGGGATTTCTTCCGTGGGAAATATCTTCCCGCTGGTGCTCTATCTGGTGGCTGCCTTGGTTACGGTGACGACCATGACCCGCTTTATCAATGAAGAACGCATCAATGCTGGGGTACTCAAAGCTTTGGGTTACAACAATTCAGATGTTATCAAAAAGTTTGTCATCTATGGTTTGGTGGCTGGCTTGACGGGTACCTTCATCGGTGTTTTGGCTGGTCTCTATCTCCTGCCTTATATCTTGGGAAAAGCTCTCTTTGTCACGGCGACTTATCCGACGGTACATTTAGCTTTCCATTGGCCGATTACTCTGATTGCCATTCTTTGTTCGATTATCTGTAGTGTGTTGCCAGCTCTGCATATTGCCCGCAAGGAATTAAAGGAAGCACCTGCTCAACTCTTGCTGCCAAAACCACCAAGCAAGGGCTCAAAAATTCTCTTGGAGCGTTTGACCTTCATCTGGAAGCGCCTGACTTTCACGCAAAAAGTCACGGCCCGCAACATTTTCCGCTACAAGCAAAGAATGCTGATGACGATTTTTGGTGTGGCAGGCTCGGTTGCCCTGCTCTTTGCTGGTCTGGGCATTACTTCCTCGCTCAGCGGTATCGGCGAGCGTCAGTTTGGCGGTATTATCACTTACGATGCCATTGTTTCGCAAAGAAAGCACATTAGTTCTGAAGAAAAGACGGACTTGCAAAAAGAGCTAAACTCTGGCAAATTGTCTGACAAGCAAGCGGTCTACAGCGAGACTTTCACTAAGACAGTCAAAGGACAAAAAGATGAGCAAAGTTTGACCTTGTTTGCCGTGGATGCTCAGGATTTTAAAGGCTTTGTCAATCTCTACGATAGCAAGAGCAAGAAAGAGCTGAAATTGTCAAGCAAGGGCGCAGTGATTTCGCAAAAACTAGCGACTATCCTGCATGTATCTGTGGGCGATAGCTTTGAGGTCACGTCTGATGAGGGCAAGACTTATAAGATAAAGGTTTCAGCTGTCAGCGAGATGTACGCAGGGCACTTCATCTTTATGGACAAGGATTATTATCAAGAAGTCTTCAAGCAGGACTTTGCAGAGAATGCTTACTTAATCAAGCTGAAAGATTCATCCAGTCGGAATGTCCAAAATGTGGCTGCCGACTTTATGAAATTAGCCGGCGTGAGGACAGTCGTACAAAATACCACTATGATCGAACAGATCAATGCAACTGTTCAATCGCTCGGTTTGGTCATGCAGATTCTTACATTAGTCTCTATTTTACTAGCGGTTGTTATTCTTTACAATTTGACCAGTATCAATGTGGCAGAGCGGATTCGCGAGTTGTCCACGATTAAGGTACTTGGTTTCCATAATAAGGAAGTCACGCTCTATATTTATCGGGAGACGATTAGCTTGTCGCTCATCGGGATTGTGGTCGGTATCCTTTCTGGGCGCCTTCTACATCAGCTTTTGCTTCAGATCATTGCCCCGTCCAATGTTATGTTCAATTCAGCTGTGACATTATCTGTTTATTTGATACCTGTTGTCTCTATTATTTTGATTTTGTTTGTTCTCGGTTTTGTAGTCAATCATAGGTTGAGACATGTCGATATGTTAGAGGCTCTGAAATCTGTGGATTAAAAACACTCAATCGTAGAATAATACCAGTATTTCGTAGAATACTGTAAGATTTTATCGTATTAGTGTGTTAAACTACAACTGATATTAAATGTGTGAGGTGCGATATGTCAGAAAAATTGACTTTTCCAACAGGTTTCTTGTGGGGCGGAGCGACGGCTGCCAACCAATGCGAGGGGGCCTATGACGCCGACGGACGCGGCTTAGCTAATGTGGATGTGGTGCCGATTGGCAAGGACCGCCTGCCCATTATCACAGGTCAGAAAAAGATGTTTGACTTTGAAGACGGCTATTTTTACCCAGCCAAGGAAGCCATTGATATGTACCACCGTTTCAAGGAGGACATTGCCCTCTTTGGTGAAATGGGCTTTAAGACTTATCGCTTGTCGATTGCTTGGAGTCGGATTTTTCCTAAGGGTGACGAGCTGGAGCCCAATGAAGCAGGGCTGAAATTTTACGAAGACCTCTTCAAGGAATGCCACAAATATGGCATTGAGCCCTTGGTGACGATTACTCACTTTGATTGTCCCATGCACTTGATCGAGGAATACGGTGGCTGGCGCAGTCGGAAAATGCTGGAATTTTATGAGCGACTCTGCCGAACGCTGTTTACGCGCTACAAAGGTTTGGTCAAGTACTGGCTGACTTTCAATGAAATCAACATGATTTTGCATGCGCCTTTTATGGGAGCAGGGCTTTGCTTTGAAGAAGGTGAAAATGTAGAGCAAGTCAAGTACCAAGCAGCCCACCATGAGTTGGTGGCGTCTAGCATTGCGACCAAGTTGGCTCACGAAATTGATCCTGAAAACAAGGTCGGCTGTATGCTTGCGGCTGGGCAAAATTATCCTAACACCGCTCATCCTGATGACTACTGGGCAGCGATGAAAGAAGACCGCGAAAACTACTTCTTTATTGATGTTCAATCGCGCGGCTACTATCCCAACTACGCCAAGAAAGCTTGGGAGCGCGAGGGCATCACTGTCGAAATGACAGAAGAGGACCTGCAGCTGCTCAAGGACTACACGGTTGACTTCATTTCCTTCTCTTACTACTCTAGCCGTGTGGCTTCTGGCGACCCAGCAGTTACTGAGCAGACCGAGGGCAATATCTTTGCTTCGCTCAAAAATCCTTATCTAGAAAGCTCTGAGTGGGGCTGGCAGATTGACCCGCTGGGCTTGCGCATCACCCTAAACACAATCTGGGATCGTTACCAAAAGCCTATGTTTATCGTGGAAAATGGTCTTGGCGCGATGGATACTCCTGATGAAAATGGCTATGTAGCGGATGATTACCGCATTGCCTACTTAGCGGCTCATATCAAAGCTATGCGGGATGCCATTAACGAAGACGGGGTGGAGCTTTGGGGCTACACGACTTGGGGCTGTATTGACCTCGTCTCTGCTGGGACGGGCGAAATGAAGAAACGCTACGGCTTTATCTATGTCGACTGTGACAACGAAGGCAAGGGTACACTCAAACGCTCCAAGAAAAAATCCTTTGATTGGTACAAGGAAGTCATCGCAAGTAACGGTGCTTCGGTGGAATAATTATTTTTGACACTCCAATATAGAACATTCATCCCCTAAGTCCGATATAGGGGATGTTTTTGAGGCTCTTTGTCAACTGTAGTGGGTTGATGTCAGCTAAGATCTGGAGAGAACCGAATTGGTTCTCTCCTTTTTGATATTTAAAGCGATGAGAATTCTAGTTTTAAAGTTGTCAAAGTTCCGAAAGCCGAAAGCGTTGCGCTTGATAACCTTGATAAGGTTGTTAGTGGCCTCTAGCTTAGCATTTGAGTAGGGAAGTTCCAAAGCATTGATAATCTTGTCCCTCTCTTTCAAAAAAGTCTTAAAAACAGTCTGAAAGATAGGGTTTACAGAAGAAATTGTATCTTCGATGAGTCC
>NZ_KB904400.1 GCF_000380065.1 Streptococcus massiliensis DSM 18628
AGTAAGTTTGTGATAAAATTTAATTGTTCCATAAGATTCTTTCTAATGATGGTTTGATCGCTTTTCATTATAGGTCTTATGGGACTTTTTTTCTACAACAAAATAGGCTCCATAATTCCTAAAGTGATTTTACCCACTACAGAAATTATAGAGCCAGAATACTCTTGCATTAGGGTATTCTTTTTTTCATGCAATGAATCAAGTTCTTTCAAAATATATTTCGAATTTGGAAGTTTTGAGTAAGATTTTTTTAGGTCTGAAAGGGCATTTTCATAGAGTGTTATTTCTGATTTATGTTCTTCAAAAAAAGCCGTATCAGATGGATCTTTCTTATATTCCAGATAGATTTGGCGATACAATTTTACAGTATGAACTTGTTCCATAGTATTTGATAGAGTTGAAATTTTGTTATCAATAACTTTGATTTCATCTTGTAGATTTTGTCTTTTGAATGCACTTTCTTTGATGTATTCATCAAGTTGAGAGATAGACTTAAATCCTTTTTCACGCATCAAAAGTACAGTATCGGCTGCAGTTTTTAAATTATGTTTTGTAGCCCAATACTCATAACCTTTACTTGATTTTATCTTTTCATTATTTGCAATATCTATAATATTTCCTACACGTTTTTTGACAGTATATGTTCTTTGATTAGTATTATCTAAGATACGCTCTTTTAATCTATCCTCAGTATAATCTTCTCCAATAGTCTTAGCTCTTGTAAATCGTTCTTTGTCCTTGTGCCTAAATGCAATGTGTTTTCCGTACTTAATTTCATAATCAAGGGCAGCCATTCTCTTTATAAAATCATCCCAATCGTTGGATTGTTTAATAGCTCTATCTATATCAAATTGAAGCTTACTTTTCCAAGAAGTACCTTTCTTAAATTGGTCATTTTCATACCATGACTTACCATTAGTCTTATATTTCTTTCTATAAGTTTCATAGAACTCATCAATAACAGATAGGTTGTTTTCTTTGCATAGTTTATCACTTTGATACCTAATTTGATGATAACTTCTCTTGTTGGATTGGTAGCACTTGCCTGTAACCATATTTACATTATTGAAGATGATATGGTTATGGATATGCCCTTTATCTATATGGGTAGTAAGTACGAACTCGTACTGATCCTTAAGTATTCTCTTGCAAAGTTCCATTCCGATTTGATGTGCTATTTCTGGCGTAGCTTCACCAGGCATAAATGATTGAATGAGGTGTCTTGCAAGGACAGAGCCACTCACTTTGTTATCTTCTCTTGTCTTTAGAAAAGAAGTATGAGCGGTAGAAGCGAAGCACTTATTTGTGCTTACCAATATTTTTTCATCTGTCTTTTCTTCATTTGTTATATAAGCAATAGCAAGATTAAGAGTAGATTTAATTGGATGTATCTTTGTAATTGCCATTTATATGTCATCTCCTTTATTGGTAGTTTTATTGAGCAGTAGGGAATGGATTTGCCATATCTCTTTTGATAAATGTTCAATCTGATTTTGCATATCTTTAATGTCATCGCTATAGATAGCACCAGTCGAATTAACTCGTTTAGCAATTTGATTTACGCTACTTGCGTATCGAAAAAGTAATCCTTGTATTTCCCTAAAGGGCTGTAAATCGACAACATAAATATCTGATTCAGATACCACTTTTCTTAAAAAATGGTTCATTGTTTTACACTTTGCCATCTTCATTTTCTTTTTGAAAAGTGCTTTTTCTTCTTCTGTTAAGTTTATTTTCAGCTGAATATTTCTAATTCTATTTGCCATATTTGTTACTTCCTTTCATAAAATCTGGGGTCTTAGGGTACTCCCTAACAAGCTAAAATTGATAAAAAAAGAAGCAACTCCACGAGGGGTTGCTTCATCGATTTTTCGTAAGTGGGTACACACTTACTGTGCTTGCTACAAAAGCTACAAAAGAATGATTTGTAATACAAGCGTTAAGCAAGTTTTAGATATTAAATAAATTATAACACAAAAGTAGTGGTTTTTCTACAGCTATCTTGACAAATACTGAATTTTGATTTATTATTAAATATAAATTCAGTATTGAAATAGAAAGAGGTGTGCTATGGCACAAGTATTAAAAGAGGAAGTTAGAAATAGAATACTTGAAGCAGCAAAAAAAGTATTTTATGAAAAGGACTATAGAGGTGCCAAATTAACAGAAATTGCAAAAGAAGCAGATATACCTGTGGCACTAATATATACCTATTTCAAAAACAAGGAAGTTTTGTTTGATGCAGTAGTAAGTTCAGTTTATATAAATTTCGAGTCAGCCTTTGATGAGGAGGAGTCTTTGGAAAAAGGTTCTGCTTCTGAAAGGTTTGATGAAGTCGGAGAAAATTATATTCATGAACTTTTAAAAGAGCGTAAGAAGTTAATTATTTTAATGGATAAAAGCTCAGGTACAAAGCATACAGAAGCAAAACAAAAACTCATATCGCAAATGCAGGTTCATATTGAAGTAAGTTTAAAAAGACAATCGAAACAGGAATATGATCCAATGCTTGCCCATATTTTAGCCAGTAACTTTACAGAGGGACTTCTTGAAATAGCAAGGCATTATCAAAGTGAAAAGTGGGCAAAAGATATGCTAAAACTTATTGCAAGGTGTTATTACAAGGGAGTGGAATCCCTATAATCAGCACTAAAAAACAGACTTTGTGTAATCAGCAAAGTCTTACTTTAAATCTTAATACTGAACTAAAATTCAATATTATTCAATTTTGAAAGGAGAGTTGTTCATGCCGGAAAAAGAATTAAGGAAAAAAGTGATTGGGAAAAATGGGTTATCCAATTCACTTCTTGCTTTAAAAATAGTATTTGATTTGATACCACAAATCTTACTTGTATATTTGATTAGTTCTTTAATCACAAACAATATTAACGAAGGTAATTTAAAGTATATATTCTTGGGAATCTTTATATCGTTTGTATTAAAAGGCGTGTTTTACTATTTTGCAACAAAGGTTGCTCATGAAAAAGCCTATGAAAAACTGACAGAACTTAGGTTAGATATTATCGGTCATCTAAAAAAACTGAGTTTAGGATTTTTCAAAGAACATAATACTGGGGAGCTTACCAACATTGTTCAGCATGATGTAGAGCAAGTGGAAGTATACCTTGCCCATGGTCTTCCTGAAATAATGGCAGTTACGCTTCTACCTACAATTATTTTTGTAGCTATGATTTTTGTAGACTGGCGTCTTGCTCTTGGAATGATTGCCGGAGTTCCACTTATGTATTTGGTAAAAGTTCTTTCTCAGAAAACAATGGATAAAAACTTTACGATTTACTTCAATCATGAAAACAGAATGAGAGAAGAGCTAATGGAATATGTAAAAAATATTTCTGTGATTAAGGCTTTTGCTAAAGAAGAGGAAATTAGTGAAAGAACATTAAAAACGGCAAGAGAATATATTTACTGGGTTAAAAAGAGTATGGGAGCAATCACAATTCCAATGGGACTCATTGACATATTTATGGAAATTGGAGTGGTTATTGTCATGATTTTGGGAAGCATATTTCTTTATCATGGAAATATTACAACGCCTAATTTTATCCTTGCCATTATTTTATCGTCTGCTTTTACTGCATCTATAAGTAAGACAGCTACATTGCAACATTTTTCTATTGTGTTTAAGGAAGCATTAAAGGCGATAGGAAAAGTATTAACAGTTCCACTTCCAAACAAAAAGACAGAACAAGGTTTAGAATTTGGAAACATAGAATTTAAAGATGTGAATTTTGCATACGGAAAAGATAGCTTTGAGCTAAAAAATATCAATTTAACTTTTAAGAAAAATAGCTTGAATGCCTTTGTAGGAGCAAGCGGTTGTGGAAAGAGTACGGTATCTAATTTGCTTATGGGATTTTGGGATGCAGATGAAGGACAAATACTGATAAATGAAAAAGATATAAAAGAATATAGTCAAGAAAATATCTCAATGCTGATTGGTAGTGTGCAACAAGAAGTTATCCTTTTTGATTTAAGTATTTTTGAAAATATAGCAATTGGAAAACTAAATGCAACAAAAGAAGAAGTCATAGAAGCTGCTAAAAAAGCAAGATGCCATGATTTTATTTCAGCATTGCCAAATGGATATGAAACACGAGTAGGTGAAATGGGAGTTAAGTTATCCGGTGGAGAAAAACAAAGAATCTCTATAGCAAGAATGATACTTAAAAATGCACCGATTTTAATATTAGATGAAGCAATGGCAGCTGTTGATAGTGAAAATGAAAGACTTATCGGCGAAGCAATTGACGATTTAAGCAAGGATAAAACCATCATTACAATTGCTCATCATCTAAATACGATTAGAGATTCAGACCAAATTATTGTTATGGATAAGGGTGTTGTTCTTGATGCAGGAAGCCATGAAGAGCTGATGAAAAGATGTGATTTTTATAAGGATATGGTTGAAGCACAGAACAAGGTAGATAGATGGAATTTGAAAGAGGTGGTAACAGAAAATGTTTAGAGAAATGTTAAAACTACTTACAAAAACTGGCAAGAGAGATTTGATTATATCAAGTGTATTCTTTGCCCTTTATGGACTAAGCTCCATAGCCATGATTGTTATCGTATTTTCTATACTTTTTCAGATATATGATGGGACGAGTTTAGCAAGTTTATATAAAGGTTTTATTGCAATTGGATTACTTGTAGTATTCAAAGGCATTTGTAATATGGTTGCAGATATGAAAAAACATAGTGCAGGTTTTGATATTGTTCAGCAAATCAGAGAACGCATGATTATTAAATTGAAAAAATTCAGCTTGGGATTTTATACCAACGAAAGGCTGGGCGAGATCAATACAATTTTACACAAAGATGTTGATAATATGTCCCTTGTTGTAGGACACATGTGGTCGAGAATGTTTGGTGATTTTTTGATAGGTGCGGTTGTATTTATTGGTCTTGCAAGTATTGATTTAAAACTTGCTATTCTAATGGCTGTATCTGTCCCGATTGCACTTGTCTTTCTATATCTGACAATTAAGCAATCTGAAAGAATAGAGAATCAGAATAATTCAGCACTTCTTGATATGGTTAGCTTATTTGTTGAATATGTTAGAGGAATACCTGTACTAAAGAGTTTTTCAAACAATAAGAGCTTGGATAATGAGCTTATGAATAAGACAAAAAAGTTTGGAGAAACAAGCAAAGCAGCTTCAAGATTCAAGGCAAAACAGTTATCTATATTTGGTTTTTTACTGGATATTGGATATTTAGTTCTTTTAACCTCTGGAGCAATACTTGTTATAAAGGGAAATCTCGATGTGCTTAATTTTATTATCTTTGCGGTAATTTCAAAAGAGTTTTATAAGCCGTTCGCTTCTATGGAACAACACTATATGTACTATGTTTCGGCGGTAGATAGTTACGAAAGACTTTCAAGAATTTTATATGCAGATGTAATCCCGGATAAAGTGAATGGAATTGTTCCGAAAGATAATGATATAGCTTTTGAAAACATAGATTTTTCCTATGAAAAAGATGAATTTAAAATGGAAAAATTGAGCTTTTCTATTGCTGAAAAAACAATGACAGCCTTAGTTGGAGAATCAGGTAGTGGAAAGACTACGATAACAAACTTACTTCTGAGATTTTATGATGTGCATAAAGGGGAAATTACACTCGGAGGAACTGATATAAGGGATATTCCTTATGATGAGCTTTTAGATCGTATCAGTATTGTCATGCAGAATGTTCAATTGTTTGATAACACGATTGAAGAAAATATCAGAGTAGGTAAAAAAGGAGCTACAAAAGAGGAAATCATTAAAGCTGCAAAGAAGGCAAGGATACATGATTTCATTATGAGTTTACCAAAAGGTTATGAAACTGATATTGGAGAAAATGGTGGGCTTCTTTCAGGTGGACAAAGACAAAGAATCTCTATTGCAAGGGCTTTTCTAAAAGATGCACCGATTTTAATTCTTGATGAAATGACAAGTAATGTTGATCCTGTAAATGAATCTTTGATACAAGATGCGATTACAGAACTTGCAAAGAATAGAACCGTACTTGTAGTGGCTCATCATTTAAAAACAATTCAAAAAGCTGACCAAATTCTCGTATTTCAAAAAGGAAATTTACTTGAAAAAGGAAAGCATGGCGAACTTCTTGCAAAAAATGGTTACTACACAAAATTATGGAAAGCTCAGTATGAGGTATAACCATGATTTTGCTAAAAAATGTTTATTATGAATGGGAAGATGGACGAACTGCTTTAAAAAATGTCAATCTTGAAATTGGAAAAGGTGAATTTGTTTTAATTTCAGGGAAAAGTGGAAGTGGTAAAAGCACTCTTGGAAGTGTGATGAATGGTCTTATTCCACATTATTACAAAGGCAAAATGCAGGGGGAAGCCTTTGCGTCCGGAAAAGATATAAGCAAGTTATCGCTTCATGAAATAGGGCATATTGTAGGGACTGTATTTCAAGATCCAAGAAGTCAATTTTTTACGACAACGACAGATGAAGAAATAGCTTTTGGGCTTCAAACCATCTGCAAATCAAGAGATGAAATAAAACAGAGAGTAGAAGAAGTATATGCAGAACTGGATATTGAGGAACTGAAAGGAAAATCTGTTTTTGAATTATCAAGCGGACAGAAACAAAAGATAGCTATTGCAAGTATCTATGCGATGAATCCGAAAGTTTTAATTTTAGATGAACCTTCAGCAAATTTGGATATGAAAGCAACATTTGACCTATTTTTAATTTTGGAAAAATTAAAGAAAAAAGGAACAACAGTTGTTCTAATTGAACATCGTTTGTACTATGTAAAATCTTTATTTGACCGTTTTCTTTTGGTGAAAGATGGAGAAATTGCACTGGACTTGAGTCGGGAAGAAGTTATTCATCTTGAAGGGGAGTTTTGGGATGAGAATGGACTAAGAACTCTTGAATTAGAAGAATACAGGATAAGTGAGAAGAAAGATTCATATCAATTAAAGGATGAAAGTATCAGCGGAAAAGACTTGAAATTTTGCTATTCGAATGTAGCTAAGAATGGAAAGAAGCAAAAACAGTACATTTTAAATCATCTTGATTTCAATATGGAGTGCGGAAAAGCCATTGGTCTTATCGGCTTAAATGGTACTGGGAAAACTACCTTTGCAAGAGTGCTTTCAGGACTTGAGAAGATAAAAGAGGGGACAATATGGGCGGGAAAAGATAAGTCGCTTAATCACAAAGATTTAATGGATATGTCATATTTTGTCTTTCAAGATTCAGACTATCAGTTGTTTTCGGAAAGTGTACTTGATGAAATGCTACTTGGTATTTCAAGTAAAAATAAAAAAGAAAATACCCAAAAGGCAAAGTTTATTTTGAATGTACTTGGCTTAGATAAATATATAGACAAGCATCCGTTTGCTTTATCAAGAGGAGAAAAACAAAGACTGACAATAGCTTGTGGAATGATGAAACAGGCAAAAGTTTTTATCTATGATGAACCAACATCAGGTTGTGATAAAGACTCAATGCTTTCAGTGGCAAAATTGATTGAAGAACAATTAAAAAATGGGACAACAGTTTTGGTGATAAGTCATGATTTTGAGTTTTTAGCAAACACAGTGAGCAAGCTCTGGGTAATGGGAGATGGAAAAATAGAAACTGTTTTGAATATGAGCGAAAGGAATAAATTGCTCATATTAGACAAGATGAGAGGAGGTAGAGAGCTTGGCAGATAGAAAAACCATAGATCCGAGAATAAAACTTACTCTACTTCCAATTGTTGGATTTACCAGCTTTTTTATAAGCGATACAATTTTACTTTTTGGACTGATTGTCTTTGCCTTTTTTCTGTATGCATACAGCGGTATGTGGAAAAGAGCGTTACGCTTTATCTTGTTTTTTGTGCTTTTATATTGCGTAGAGTTAGGGCTTGGAAAGTTTTGTGAAGCAAGCATCGTATTTGCAATATATATGTTTATTTACTTTGCATCAAGGATGACCTTAATTGCTATGTTTGGTGGATATATAACAAAGACTACAAGTGTAAGTGAAATGCTTGAAGCATTAAATAGAATGAAAGTACCAAGAAGCATTGGTATACCTTTTAGTGTTTTGCTTAGGTTTGTACCAACTATAAAAATAGAACTCAAGGCATTAAAAGAGAATATGAAGATTCGAGGAATCGTAACAAGTAGATTTTTCCCGTTGCTACATCCAATTAAATACATTGAATATACACTTGTTCCGCTTTTAATGAGAATGATTAAGATTTCAGATGAATTGTCAGCTTCAGCACTCATTAGAGGACTTGATAGTGATGAGAACAGGGTAACATTAACAGAATTGCGGTTTAGATGGGCAGATTTATTGATTGGACTATTAGGAGCTTTGATGATTGCTCTTGTGATAGTAATACAGAAAATTTATTAGGAGGACTTTTATGAAAAACAAATTAAATGGTCGTGATTTTATTACAATCGGAATCTTTAATGCAATTGGAATTGTCATATACATGGCGGTTGCATTTGCTATGGCAACAACAGTTATTGGAGGCTTTATTGCTTCAGGAGTTAGCTTTATGGTAGCGGCTACAGTTTATATTCTTATGGCTGTGAAAGTTAAAAAGAAGGGTGTATTTACAATATCAGGAACGCTTCTTGGTTTAATTGCATTGTCGGGAGGACATTTACCTCATGCAGTCTTTGCTGTAATTGGTGGAATTATATGTGATTTGATTATAGGAAATTATGAGAGCAAGGGACGAATGATTATTGGATATGGGACATTTGCATTAGCAGATTTTTTAGGGACAGTAATTCCTGTGATTTTATTCGGGACAGCTTCTTTTGTGGAAAGAGCATCAAAATGGAAAATGAGCGAAGCACAAATAAATGAAGCATTATCTTATTTCAAAGTTTCGTGGGCAGTAGGCTTTGGTTTGACAACTTTTGTTCTTGCTTGCATAGGAGCATTCGTTGCAACAAAGATACTCAAAAAGCATTTTGAAAAAGCAGGAGTGATTTAATCAATCTTTATTTGTGAGGGAAAAATAGATTAAATAATGGAGGTAATTGCTATGTATTATTTAGGGTCTGTTATTCATATAGAAAAAAACAATAGACCTTTTTGATACTGGTAATTATCATAAAAAATCAAATTTAAAATATAGAGAAAGAGCAAGTTTCTTTCATTTCAGAGGACTTATTATGCCTATGTGCAGGAGTCCTCCTTTTTTGTCTAAAAACGCAGACAAAAAAAGAAATGGAGGGAATAAAATGCCAAAAGAATATTACCTTTATGTCAACGGACAAAGGGTTAAAGTCAGCGAGCAGATATATAAAGTCTACTGGCGAGAAAAAGAACACGAAAAGTATTTAGAGCAGGTGGACAAGAAAAACCACTTGCTCTTTTTTTCATCATTGGATCATGACGGACACTTTGTAGATAATATTATTGATGAAAGTGTTGATGTAGAAAAGATTGTTGAAACACAGATGATGATTGAAGCAGTCAGAAATGCTATATCAAGGCTCAATGCAGAAGAAAGAGATATTATTGAACGCTTGTATTTCAATGATGAAACTTTATCAAGTGTCGCAACTGAAAAGAAAGTGAGCTATCAAGCTATACAGTGGAGAAAAAACAATATCTTGAAGAAGTTAAAGAAACTTTTGGAAGAGCTATTGGGTTAAGTACCTTGTAGTATGGGGCAGATTTTCCTTTATAAAGTGAAGGGAGATCTGTCCTCTTTAATTTTTTAGAAGATAGGAAATAAAATTCAAGATATTTAAAAGGAATTCTCTCTCTTACAGCCATTAGGCAATCGTTCTTTGACAACTGAATAGACCAAGGTGGGACGTTATCCATTTGTGGAGAATTATGACCTACGCCAAGACTTTTCTGCTGAGAAATTGGTTTAAATGAATACTGGTAAGTGCCAAGGATAAAAGAAAAAGAGCGATAAATAGGAATACATAAAGGATAGATGTGGCAATCTATCTCTGTGATGCAAATGGTGATAATGATACTTCAATAGTTTAAGCCGGCTCGTCTTAATAAGAGGCGGTGGTGAGATTCCAATGTAGCAGCCAATGCACCTACCAATGTCATAAAACTTATTATAAAAATAGTGAGGTTAAGACTATGAATAAGAAAAAAGAAGTTAAGAAAGATAAGGATAAGAAGCAAATAGCAGATGATTATTCTAAGAAAATAACCTACTCTACAAGCGAAAGTGAAAAGCTTGATTTACTTGATATTGTTGAGATGTATCTATGTAAATCTTGTGTCAGAATTTGAGGGGCTGACAAAGAGAAATAGGGTGCGGTAAAATATAGGTGGTAGAAGTAATCTTCCGAAATGACTATTTGCCAAAATATCATTTTAGGAGGATTGTTATGAGAAATACTGCGTGTATGTATCTTCGTCTTTCAAGAGAAGATGGAGATAGCAATGAAAGTAACTCTATTTCAAATCAAAGACAAATAATCAAATCTTACGCTAAAGAAAAGAACATAGATCTATCTTATGAATATGTAGATGATGGATATAGTGGTTCTAATTTTGAGCGTCCAAATTTCAAGAATATGATTGATGACCTGAATAAAGGAAAGTTTTCTATCATTATGGTAAAAGACTTATCTCGTTTTGGCAGAGATTATATTGAGTCTGGGAAATATCTGCAAAAGATATTTCCTGAAAAAGGTATTCGCTTCATATCTGTAAATGATAACTATGATAGTGATAATGCAGATGTTAGTGATACACATTTAATACTTCCAATTAGAAATTTTATCAATGACAGTTATTGTCGAGATATTTCTATGAAAGTGAAATCATCAAAAGAGGTGAAAAGGAAGAATGGCGAGTTTATTGGTTCATTTGCTCCTTTTGGATATAAGAAAGATGATAAGAACAAACATCAGCTTGTAGTTGATACAGAAGTAGCTCATATCATTGAGCGAATATTTAATATGAAAATAGAGGGTTATTCCTCAAAGGCTATTGCCGACTTTCTAAACAGTATTGGAACAGTTACACCATCAAAGCACAAGGAAAATAATGGTGATAACTTCAATACTGGTTTTGTTGTGAAAAAAGCAAAGTGGGATGCTAAGATGGTAAACCGTATTATTTCAAATAAGGTTTATATTGGTGTCCTGGAACAAGGAAAAACCACAAAGTTAAATTATAAATCAAAGCATGAAGTGGATGTTTCAAAAGAAGACTGGATTGCAATAGAAAATGCTCATGAAAGCATAGTCTCAAAATCTATCTTTGCACTTGCAAACAAAATGCTACTTCGTGATGTGAAACAGTCTAAAGATAAGCCATATATATTATCAGGGATGCTTTATTGCAAAGATTGTGGAAGTCCTATGATTAGGCGAAAAGTAAGAGACAAGATTTTCTATATTTGCTCTGAATATAACAATGCTGGAGAGTGTTCAAGGCATAGCATAAAAGAAGATTATGTTACCCACGCAACTATTCATGCACTAAATGAATATTTATCTAAGTACAATGAGCTACTTAAAAAAGTTAGCGAAATAGATATTTCAAAGTTTACATTAAAGGTTGATTTTGAGTCATTAAATGTAGAAAAAAGAAAGTATGAAAGACTTAGACAATCTCTTTACATGGATTTAGAAGAAGAACTTATTACGACTGAGGAATTTGAACGATTTAGAAAAAATTATCTTATCAAGATTAGAGAAATTGAGAAACAAATTATTACAAAGCAAAATATCGTAGATGAACTGAAAATGAAGATAAACGATACAGGTAGTTTCGTTTCTGAGATAGTTCCTAATCCTGAAAATGGTGAACTGAATCGATTGTCTTTAGTGTCTTTTATAGATCGTATTGAGATTGGAGAGGATAATGCAATTAACTTTGTCTTCAACAATATTGAAACAGTGAATCTGCTTCAAGCGATTGTAGATAGTGATAAGGTCGAAGCTAAGGATACACATAAGGCAAGACTAATATCAATGGGCAAGTTATTTGGTGAGCATTTAGAAAGAGTTGAACCTAAGCTTGCAATTGGAGGTGTTTGTTAATGGCAAGGACTTCCAAAAGATATATAAGAAAAAGTGAAGAACAAACACAAAAAGTATTTTATAAAGCTGGAATATATACAAGATTATCCAGTGAAAGAAAAGAAGAGTGGCGTGAGAAATCATCGTCTATCGAAACACAGGTGCTTTGTTGTAAAGAGTATGCTTTAAAGGAAAATATTAAAGTCGTAAATATTTACACAGACTATGAATATAGTGGGACAAATTTTGAAAGACCACAGTTTCAGGAGATGATGCAAGATATTCGTGAAAGAAGAATTAATTGTATTATCATAAGGGACTTATCAAGACTTGGAAGAGAATATCTTGAGATGGGAAGACTCATAGACAAGGTATTTCCGTTCTTGGGAGTAAGGTTTATTTCTGTTAATGATAAGGTTGATACCGTTAAGGATTTAGACTCTAAGAAGTCATTTGAAGTAACTCTTAAGAATATCGTCAATGATATGTATGCTAAAGACATTTCTGTAAAGATAAAGACAAGTAAACATAATAGGGCAAGAAATGGATATTTTATTGGTTCTGTTCCGCCCTATGGATATAAGGTAGTGAAATTAAAAGAGGGACAGAAGTTAGAAGTTGATGAGAATGTTCGATCCATTGTTGAAGAAATGTTCCAACTAACACTTGAAGGAAAAAGCCAATATGAGGTTGCAAAGCACTTTAATACTATGGGCTATGCGACAGGAATGGTCTATTACAAAACAGGTAGAATTTATAGACAAGATGGAGATCCACAGTGGAATAAAGGTACTATTTCCAAAATGCTTACTAATAGAACTTATACAGGAACTTTGGTGCAAGGCGTTAAGCAACAAAATCTTGCAAAAGGAATGAAGCAACAATTTGTAGATGAAAGCCAGCATATTATATATGAAAATGCTCATGAACCTATTATCTCAAAAGAAGACTTTGAAAAAGTGCTGCAAGGGCGAGCAAATAGATTAAAGAACAATGCTTTTGGTGCAGAGATGCATAACTTTCAAAGAGATTATGAGAATAGATATAAGGGCTTGATTTTCAATAATGCAACAGGTAAAGAACTTTATCGAAGAACCAGAATTTATGGGATAAACCATGATAGGCTTTATTATTCTTTTCAAAACGATACTTGTACAGGCAAGATAGATAACGAAGTAAGAGTATTTATTATGGAGAGAGAGCTTGATAAAGCAATGTCTGAAAAGGTAGCAGAGTTTATTACTAAGGCTACAAGTAAGGCAAAGCTAATAGAAAGAGTTTCTAAAAGATTTTCTGAAAGCATAGGTAAACTAAACGAAGATATTTCAAAGCTTAAAATTAAGACGGAGAAGGAAGAATTCCTAATTCAAAAAGCTTATGAAGAATATAGCTTAGGCAAGATAGATAGAGAAGAATATAGCCTTAAAAGGGAGATTGTTCTTAGCCATATTGCAACAATCAATAATGAAGTTATTGCTATTGAAAAGGTTGTAAAAGACCTTGAAAGGGATAAGAAAACATCTACTAAGTGGATTAAGGACGTATTTTCGGCAAAAAAGGTTGAAAAATTACCATCTGATTTAATTCATAGCTTAGTGGAAAAGATAATTGTCTATGGCAATCATAACTTTGAAATAATCTTTAAATTTAATATGGATAGTTTGATGGGAGGTGTGGAAGATGAGTAAAATTGCACTCTATATCAGATTATCTGTAGAAGATCAGATGAAGAAGGATGAGAGCGAAAGTATCACCAATCAAAGGTATTTCCTGAATGATTTTCTTGATAGAAATGATGAATTTAAAAGTTTCCAAAGAGAAGAATATATTGATGACGGATACACAGGAACAAATGAGAAAAGACCATCTTTTCAAAGAATGCTTGAAGAAGTTAAGAATGGTAAAATCAATGCCATCATTGTAAAAGACTTATCAAGGTTTATGAGAGATTACATTTCACTTGGTGATTATCTGGAGAATATATTCCCTTTTCTTGGCATTAGGTTTATTGCAATTAATGATGGCTACGATAGTGCTAAGGAAAAAGGAAATGGAACAGACCTTGATATTCAGTTTAAAGGTTTGCTATATGACTTCTATACAAAAGATATTTCACAGAAAGTAAAGACAGTTACTACTGAACTTAAGAAGCAAGGAAAGTTTCTTGCTTGGAGTCCACCGTTTGGTTATATGAAAGATCCGGATGATAAGCACAACATCATTATCGATGAAAAGACAGCTTGGATTGTGAGGAAGGTATATGACTTAGCACTTACAGGACTTGCATCAAGAAAGATTGCAGCAGTTATGAATGAAGAGAATATACCAACACCAAACGAGCGTAAAAAAGAACTTACCAGTATGGATTACGAATATAACATAGTGTCATCAGATACAAGAGATGCACCAACATGGACAAATGGTACAGTGGTAGATATTTTATCCAATGAAAATTACACAGGCACTTATGTCTTCAATATGCAAGAAAAGTCGTTATTGACTCCTGGTAGTTTTAAATTTAATCCTAAAGAAGAATGGGGTAGAGTTTATAATCATCATGAAGCTATTATCTCAAGAGAAGAGTTTGATAAGGTTCAAGAAATTAAAGAGAAGAATAGCTTCTTAAAAGGAAAGAATACCGATTATCCTTGGAGGACAAAATCGCCATTACAAGGATTTGCAAGATGTCCTACTTGTAACCATATTCTTGGACTTACTCAATCAAAGTTTAAGCGACCAGATGGAAGTATGAGAATACACAAGTATTTTCATTGTAGGATTTGCAAGTGTAATAATGTAGAACATAAAAACTCAAGAGTTGATAAATTAGAGGAACAGGTGCTTTCGCTTATTAAAGAGAAATATGGTGAAGCAGAAGTAAAGCCCAAAGAAAAAATAAGCATTAAAGATATAGAGAAAAAGATAGAAAAGCTTCAGGCAAAAAAGATGTCTGATTTTGAAAAATATAAGCTTGGGAAAATGACAAAAGCTAAGTTTGTAGAAAGTAAAAACCAGATAGATAATGAAATTGACAGGCTGGAAGAAAAGATAAAACTATCTTCTAATGAAGCAGAAGTTGTAACAGATAATGAGCTTACACGAGAACTTATGGAAAAGTATGTTGAGTCAGTTATCTGTGAGGGTAGTATAGTTCAAAAAATCATATGGAAATAGATGCAAGAGAGAGTGAGAAATCGCTCTCTTTTTGTTGTCTAAAAATAGACAATGTATTTTGTGTCAGTCGCTTGACACGAGAGGGGTCGGGGTCACTTCTTTTGCAAGCTAAAAAGCAATTTACAGAGCATATCATTGAAGATGGTTTTTATGGACAAGAAATCAATATGACAACTTATAATCTTGCTCGAATGAATATGTTTTTGCATAACATAAACTATGATAAGTTTAATATTGAGCGGGGAAATACTCTGTTAGACCCTAAACATAAGAATGACAAGCCATTTGATGCCATTGTTTCCAATCCGCCTTATTCTATTAAATGGGTGGGAAGTGACGATCCAACTTTAATCAATGATGATCGCTTTGCTCCTGCGGGAGTTCTTGCGCCTAAATCAAAAGCTGACTTTGCCTTTATCATGCATAGTCTCAGTTACTTGTCTTCCAGAGGACGTGCGGCAATCGTTACTTTTCCGGGAATTTTCTATCGGGGAGGCGCTGAGCAGAAGATTCGCAAATATCTGGTTGATAATAACTTTGTTGAAGCGGTTATTCAATTACCTGATAATCTTTTCTTTGGGACGAGTATTGCGACCTGTATATTAGTATTAGCTAAAAATAAAACTTCAACAGACACGTTCTTTATTGATGCAAGCAAAGAATTTAAGAAAGCGACAAATAATAATATTCTGACGGAAGAAAATATTGAAACGATTTTATCTACGTTTGAGACAAAGGAAGTTAAAGAATACTTTGCAAAGTCTGTTCCTTATGAAAAGATTGTAGAAAGCGACTATAATTTATCTGTTTCCACTTATGTCGAAAAAGAAGACACTAAGGAAAAAATTGACATTGATGTTTTAAATAAAGAAATCGCAGCTACGGTTCAAAACATTGATAAACTTCGGTTAGAGATTGACAAAATCGTAGAGGAGTTGCAGCATGGACAATGACGTGATTATCTATAAGACAGAAGACGGGAAAGACTCTATTGAGCTTCATCTGGATAATGGAACCGTTTGGCTGACGCAGCAAGAGTTGGCAGAGCTCTTTCAGACCACTAAGCAAAATATCTCTAAGCATATCAAAGCGATTTTTTCAGATAAAGAATTAACAGAGGAGGCAAGAGCCTGGGACAATAGTCCCTTATCTCCAAAAAAAGCAACGGCAAATCCGTTGCTTTTTTGCATGGTTGCGATAGTCTTGGTAAAATAGAATTGCACAATAAACCATTTAGAAAGGCTATCCCATGCATATTCACTATAACACAAATCAAACAACTTTACCACTAGAAATCAGTTCTTTCTTGCCACAAGACCATCTCGTCTTTACGATTGAAAAAGTGGTGAATACTTTGGAGGATTGTCACTTCCACGCCTTCTATCATGCCTTTGGTCGCCC
>NZ_KB904401.1 GCF_000380065.1 Streptococcus massiliensis DSM 18628
TTCTTTCTGGAAGTCATATTTAGCCATTTGTCCTTGGCAGTGAGGGCATTTAGGAGCGGGATAATCTAGCTTAGCCATGATTTCTTTATGTGTTCCAGCATCTACATAATCTAAAATAGTGATGTTAGGGTCTTTAATTCCGAGTAAGTTTGTGATAAAATTTAATTGTTCCATAAGATTCTTTCTAATGATGGTTTGATCGCTTTTCATTATAGGTCTTATGGGACTTTTTTTCTACAACAAAATAGGCTCCATAATTCCTACAGTGGTTTTACCCACTACAGAAATTATAGAGCCTTTTTTAGTTGATTAACAGATGGAGCTACCATTTGACTTTTATCGGCTGAGATTATAAAATAGAGCAATAAGCGAGTATGAATGGCTGCGTTTGAGGTCACATATAAAAACTTTTATTTATAAGGAGTCTACATGACGATTTCAGTAATTGTTCCTTGTTTTAATGAGGAAGAATCCATTCCTTTGTTTTATGCGGAAATGGAAAAAATAAAGCCGAGTTTGGGAGAAGAGCTTGAGTATATTTTTATCAATGACGGCTCAAAAGACCAGACTTTAGCTGTTTTGCGTCAACTCAATCAAGTCGATGAGCAGGTGCGCTATCTTTCTTTTTCGCGAAATTTTGGGAAGGAAGCAGCCCTGTATGCAGGTCTTCAGCACGCGACAGGTGACTTGGTGACGGTTATGGATGTTGATTTGCAGGATCCACCAGAATTGCTCCTTCAAATGAAAGACATGCTGACGGCGCAGCCTGATTTGGACTGTGTCGGAACCCGCCGAACGACTCGTGAGGGTGAGCCGCCGATTCGCAGCTTTTTTGCGAATTTATTTTACAAACTCATCAATCGGATCAGTCAGGTCGAAATGGTGGACGGTGCCCGCGATTTTCGCCTCATGCGCCGCCCCATGGTGGACGCAATTTTGGAAGTTTCCGAGTATAATCGATTTTCCAAGGGAATTTTTGCTTGGGTCGGTTTTAAAACGGAATATCTAGAATATAAGAACGTCGAGCGAGTGGCAGGGGAGACCAGCTGGAACTTCTGGCAACTCTTTAATTATTCTCTGGAAGGGATTGTCAATTTTTCTGATATGCCGCTAACGATTGCTTTCTTGGGTGGAGTGATAGCCTGCATGATGGCCTTCATTCTCATGGCAATCGTTATCGTTCGTACCCTGATTTTTGGTGACCCGACCTCTGGTTGGCCGTCTCTGGTCTCCATTATCCTCTTTCTCGGTGGCTTCCAGCTCTTGACGATTGGGATTTTGGGTAAATATATTGGTAAAATTTTCATGGAAACCAAACACCGCCCCGTTTATGTGATTAAAGAGAAAAGTAAATAAAGTGGTCTAAAAACCACTTTTTTCGTTGCTACAACTATTTTTTTAACCATTTTTATAGTATAATGGAAGGCAGAAACTTAAAGGAGAAAACACGTGCAAAAAAAGTCAGATCTGCTGATTATCATTCCGGCCTATAATGAAGAAGCATCCATAGAAAAAGTAGTTAATAATCTCATTTACAACTATTCTCAATATGACTATGTCATTATAAATGACGGTTCTAAGGATAAAACGTCAATGATTTGTCATCGAAATAATTACAATATTATTGACTTACCAGTAAATCTTGGTCTGGCTGGCGCATTTCAAACTGGTTTACGTTTTGCTTATCAGAAAGGTTATGATAAAGCAGTCCAATTTGATGCAGATGGACAGCATTTGCCAGAATATATCTCCGACTTGGAAAAATCAATCAATGATGGAAATGAATTGGCGATTGGCTCTCGTTTTGTCACTGAAAAACGTCCAAATTCTTTACGAATGTTAGGGAATATTTTAATCAGCGGAGCCATTAAACTGACTACTGGTAAAACAATAAATGATCCAACTTCAGGCATGCGTATGTTTTCAAAAAAACTGATTAAGGAATTTGCTCAAAACATTAACTATGGACCAGAGCCTGACACGGTTTCTTATCTTTTACAAAATGGTGTCAAAGTAGCAGAAGTTCAAGTCAAAATGGAAGAACGGCAGGCAGGGGAGAGCTACTTGACTTTGTCGCGTTCTATTAAGTATATGACACATATGTTTTTGTCTATCTTGATTATTCAGAATTTCCGAAAGAGAGGTTAGATCGTGAGTATTTGGTTTCAAATTGTTTTAGTTTTTGTATCTCTTGTGACTTGTTCTTTTATCTTGCGAAATATTCGTAAATCACAAGTGCAGATAGGAGATGCTCTTTTCTGGGTCTTTTTCTCACTTATTTTACTCATTTTTAGTATTATTCCACAAGTAGCAGAGTTTATTTCAGCGACTTTAGGCATCTTCTCCGCTGTTAATTTCATCTTTTTATTTATTATTTTCCTACTCTTGATCAATCAATTTCAACTGACAATTCGTTTGTCTAAACTAGATAGTAAATTTAAAGATTTAGTACAAACACTGGCAATTAAGGACGAAGAACATGAAGACTAAACCAACAGACAAAGAAATTTATTTTTGGAATCTCTTGGGAAATTTAGCAGCAGCCGGAGTTTCAGTTATTTATTTATTGATTGTTACTCGCTTGCAGTCAGCAGAAGTTGCAGACACATACAGTTTAGCAACTTCCATCGGAAATTTATGGGTTATTATTGGTCTCTTTCAGGTTAGAAATTATCAAGGAACGGATATCAAAAAGAACTATTCTTTTAACAGTTATTTCTTAAGCCGCTTGATAACAGTTTTTTTGATGTTGATCACTTTACTGCCATATTTATATGTGATAAACTACGATTTTTCTACTTTTGCCTTATTCATTGTCTTTCTAATTGTTGCTTATAGAATGAGTGATTGCTTTTCCGATGTTTTTCAAGGCCTCTATCAGCAAGAAGGGCGCTTGGATTTGGCGGGGAAATATATGTTTTATCGCTATGTCGGAAGTAGTCTGGTCTTAACTTTGTTCCTAGTAGTTACAAAGTCGATTATTATCGCGTTATTATCTCTTGTTATTTTCAACCTTTTAATGGTTTATTTTTTTGATTATCGACAGTCAAGAAATTTTGATAAAATCAGTTGGAACTCGTTGTTAAAAGTAACTAATTTTAAAAGTGCTTTTTTGATTTTAGTAGCTTGTTCGCCTTTATTTTTATATGGTTTTCTGATTAATCAAATTTTTAATGAACCTCGATTAGTTATTGCAGCAGCTCAAGCAAATGGGCAATTTCAAAATGGAATACAAAGAGATTTTAATATTCTTTTTATGCCTGTATTTTTCATGAGCTTGTGCGTCTTGATCGTTAGACCACTAATTACTGACCTTGCTAAATATTGGTATGAAAAACAATACAAAATATTTGATCGCCTTATTTTGAAAATCTTTTTATTTTTAAGTATTTCAGGATTATTCATGACAGGAGCTGCCTATTTTTTAGGTATTCCTGTACTATCATTGGTATTTGGAGTGAATCTGACTCAATATAGTCTGACCCTCACTATTTTAGTTTTTTCAGGTATTCTCTATTCAATGGCGATCGTTCTTGAAAATATTATTACTATTTTTAGGAAGCACTCTTATTTGCTGATAGTTTATATTCTTATGTATTTTTTATCTATTTCTATAACGAAACAGAGTATCATAGAAAATGGTTTACTGGGAGCAGCGACTAGTTTTTTACTAGTAATGCTTTTATATGTATTTGGTAGCGTATGTATTTATATATTTGTTCGCTATCATAAAAGAAAGGAATCTTAAATGAATAAATTAGAGCATACTTTCGTTCTTTGTGCATATGGGGATAGCCCTTATTTAGAAGAATGTATTCAATCATTATTAGCTCAAACGAGAAAAAGTCAAATAATTCTTTATACTTCAACACCAAGCAAACATATTGAGACAATTTGTCGAAAATATGAAATTCCTATTTATGTAAAAAAAGGTGGTTCTATCGGTAAAGATTGGAATAATGCTTTATCATGTGTTGAAACAAAGTATGCTACAATCGCTCATCAAGACGATTATTATGAGCAAGATTACGCTCGATTTATTTTAGAACAAGCAGAACAAAAAGAAGATTCGATTATTTTATATTCGGATTATTTTGAAGAGAAAGATAATCGCAAGGTTGAGCATACAACAAATTTGAAAATCAAGAGTTTCATGCTAAAGACGATGAACTTATTCCCTAGTTCTTCCTTTTGGAAAAAACGTATCCTAGCTTTTGGTAATGCAATTTGTTGTCCTGCAGTAACCTATAATTTAGAAAAATTAGGAAATTTTAAATTTGACGAGAATCTTAGAGGAAATCTTGATTGGATTGCATGGTATCATCTTGCTCAAAAAAGTGGACGATTTGTTTATGTTGACAAAAAATTGATGTGTCATCGAATTCATAGTGATTCTGAAACTTCAAAAACGATCGAAGATAACACTAGAACAGCAGAGGATTTAGAAACTTTAAAACTATTTTGGCCCAATTGGATTGCTAAATTCATTATGAAATTCTACGTAAAAAGTCAAAATTCTAATGGTTAAAACGGTTTTTTAGCCGTTTTTTTGATATAATTATCATTGTGAAAATACAAAGGAGAATTCTATGATTTTAATTACAGGTGCAAATGGTCAGCTTGGTACGGAGCTCCGCCATTTACTGGACGAACGAAATGAAGACTACGTGGCGGTAGATGTGGCAGAAATGGACATTACAAATGCTCAAATGGTAGAGCAGGTCTTTTCTGAAATCAAGCCCAGCCTTGTCTATCACTGTGCGGCTTACACGGCTGTCGATGCAGCAGAAGACGAGGGCAAAGAGCTAGATTACGCGATCAATGTCACAGGGACAGAAAATGTCACTAAGGCTGCTGAAAAGCATGGGGCAACCTTGGTTTACATCTCAACGGACTATGTGTTTGACGGTCAAAAGCCGGTCGGTCAAGAGTGGGAAGTGGACGATGTTCCAGCGCCGCAGACCGAATACGGTCGCACCAAGCGTATGGGTGAGGAGCTGGTTGAGAAATATTCGAGCCGTTACTATATCATTCGGACAGCTTGGGTCTTTGGAAATTATGGCAAGAACTTTGTCTTTACCATGCAAAATTTAGCAAAAACGCATCCGACTTTGACGGTTGTCAATGACCAGCATGGTCGTCCGACTTGGACGCGTACGCTGGCAGAATTTATGACTTACTTGGCTGAAAATCAAAAGGAATTTGGTTACTATCACTTGTCAAATGACGCCAAGGAAGATACGACTTGGTATGATTTTGCGGTAGAAATCTTGAAAGATACAGATGTGGAAGTTCTGCCGGTTGATTCTAACAAATTCCCAGCTAAGGCTAAGCGTCCTTTCAACTCAACCATGAGTTTGGCAAAGGCCAAGGCAACTGGTTTTGTCATTCCAACTTGGCAAGATGCCTTGAAGGAATTTTACCGACAAGAGAAGAAATAGAAGTCAATATTGAAGAGAAAAGAGATTGTGGACTTTGTTCCACACTCTTTTTTTAGAGGATAATCATTTGTGAACATTAAAGAAGATTTTCAGGTTAGCTTTTGTTAAAAAAGAAAATATGGTACAATTTGAGTAAAGAAAAATCGAGGAGTTATGATGACACAAAGCTTAGTAAGTATTATTGTTCCGATCTACAATGCAGAAAAAAGTATCGAGAAATGCGTCCATTCGATTTTGAACCAATCATTTAAGGATTTTGAATTAATTTTGATGAATGATGGTTCAACAGATAATACCATTGACAAATTAAAGCACTTCCAAGAGACAGATCCACGAGTAAAGCTGATTGATAAAGCAAATGAAGGGGTATCAACTACTAGAAACAGAGGGATTGAGCTCGCTAGCGGTCGTTATATTATGTTTATTGACAACGATGACTATATTGCTTCGGATTATGTGGAAACCTTCTTTCAGGCGATTGAAACAGAGCAACTGGATATTGTCCTTGGTTCTTACAAGAGAGTTGACAGTCAGGAAAAAGTCCTCTTTCAGCAAAGTTTGAAGTCGAATGAGTGGTCAAAGTATATTATCGTAGCACCTTGGGCAAAAATTTATCGCAGAGAGTTCATTTTAGAACATAAGATACAATTTTTTAATTATCCGATTGGTGAAGATGTTGTGTTTAATTTGAAGGCTTATTCGCTAACTGATAAGATTAAGACGATTGATTATAATGGTTATTTTTGGTTTTACAATGAATCGAGTATCTCTAATACTTCTCAAAGAGGCTTTAATAAAAAGATAGATATTCGGGTTCTGTTTGAAAAAATTATCTCAGAAATCAATCCTCAGTCAAAAGAACTGAAATATGTTCGATATTACCTAAAAAGATATTATGTTTGGTATCTCTTGTTTTCTGGTCGAAATGCTAGCAGACAAGAATTCTATGACCAATATAGTTCAATCAAAAAATGGCTTGCGGATCATCAACAGATGAGTTCCCTCAGTCCACTCTCCTACGAGGTTTCAGGTGAACGCTTTCTATCTAAAGTCAGCATGATTGTTTTTCTAACAGTCGAAAAATTATCGCTTGTTAAACTTTTTGCTAGATTGTATTGTAAGGGAAGTTAAAGTTTTTAGCTTCTCTTTTCTAATACCTCAAGCGATGAAAGAGATTAAAAAAGTGTCATCTTTGAGAACAAAAAACACTGTGTTTAACAATTTTGGTATCTTTTGTAAGTCCAAGTTGAGTATTAGAATAAGACAGTTTAGAGGGTGACTGTTTTAGTTTGGACTAATCCCTTTCAAATATCCCATGAGACTAACGTTGCTAATCTTTATGTGGATAGTTACAAATATATGAATGTAATTGAGTATTGTTTATTCCTCTAGCATTGCAACTCCTTTGTGTTTACACAACACCTTTTTAGCTATATTTTTCTCCTTTCGCTTTACAGCAGTGCTGATTATCATTTTACACCTATGGGGCCGATGATATAATAAAAAGAACAAAGATATAACTAGAAATATCTCTGTTCTTTTGTGTTCTAATGTACCAAGTTATTTCATCGTTGGAAAGAGTAGGACATCGCGAATAGTGGTGACATCAGTCAAGAGCATCACCAAGCGGTCAATTCCGATACCGAGTCCACCGGTTGGTGGCATACCGTATTCAAGGGCTTCAACATATTCGTAGTCAATGCCTGTCGCCTCATCGTCTCCCAATTCCTTAGCCGCAGCTTGGGCTTCAAAACGAGATAATTGGTCAATCGGGTCATTCAGTTCAGTAAAGGCATTGGCATACTCTTTGGTCATAATAAAGAGTTCAAAGCGGTCAGTGAAACGCTCATCATCCGGATTTTTCTTGGCAAGTGGAGACACCGCTACAGGGTGCCCATAGATAAAGGTTGGCTGCTCTAGTGTGTCTTCCACATATTCTTCAAAGAAAGCGTTGATAATGTGGCCGACCTCTGTGTAGTGTTTTTCTACTGGAACCTTCTTTTCTTTAGCAAGAGCAAGCGCCTCTTCAAAAGTCATCTCTTTCCAGAAGTCAATCCCAGTAATGTCCTTAATCGCATCCACCATATGAATCCGTTTGAAAGGTTCATTGATTTTGATTTCCGTTCCTTGGTAGTCAATCGGTCCATTTCCCTTAACAGAAATGGCTGCATGCTGGATAATCCCTTCAGTCAAATCCATGACATCTTGAAAATCTGCATAGGCTTGATAGACCTCAATCGAAGTAAACTCAGGATTGTGAGTAGCGTCCATTCCTTCGTTGCGGAAAATTCGTCCGATTTCATAGACGCGCTCCATACCACCGACAATGAGGCGTTTGAGGTGAAGCTCAGTCGCGATACGCAGCACCATGTCAATATTTTGCGCATTATGGTGAGTGATGAAAGGACGAGCAGCAGCGCCACCAGCTTGATTGTGTAGCACAGGCGTTTCCACTTCAAGGAAACCTTGTCCGTCCAGATAACGGCGGATTTCTGAAATAATTTTTGAGCGGGTGACGAAACGCTCGAGGCTTTCGCGGTTAGAAATCAAGTCCAAGTAGCGTTTGCGGTAAATCGTCTCAACGTCCGTCAGACCGTGGAATTTTTCAGGCAGAGGACGCAAAGCCTTAGAAAGGTGGGTGATGTGGGTTGCCTTGATAGAAAGCTCGCCCATATCCGTCCGCATGATTTCGCCCTCAATTCCTAGGAAGTCACCGAGGTCAGCTTTCTTGAAAATTTCGTAATTTTCTTCACCGACAGCGTCCTTACGAACGTAAATTTGGATTTGGCCTTCGCGGTCTTGGATGTGGGCGAAGCCAACTTTACCTTTTCCGCGCTTGGTCATGAGGCGACCTGCAATGGTAGCCGTCTCGTTCAAATCATGCAGTTCTTCTTTTGATTTATCAGCATATTTTTCTTTTAGCTCAGCAGAATTTGCAGTGCGCTCAAAGCGTTTTCCAAATGGGTCAATCCCTTGTGCAGCTAGAGCGGCCATTTTCTCACGACGAATAATTTGCTGGTCGTTCAATTCTTCAATATGTTCAGTAGTCATGAATTTCCTCCTAAGATATACTCTCCTATTTTATCACATTTTCCTTGGAAAGGCACTAGTATCTAACTAAAAAATAAGAAAAACCGTGAACCTAGTAAGTCACAGTTTCCTCGGCTAGAAGATAATCTAAATTATTCCAAGTTAGGAGTTCAAAATGCTGGTAGTCTTGAGTTTCAAGAATGGTCAAACTTGCATTGTGCAGGCCACCTTCGAGGCGAAGCTGAGCAGGCTCATATCCTAACATGGTGCGGATAGAAGCAACTAGGTTAGCACCGTGTCCGACAATAAGAATATTTTCATAGCCGCAACCTTTGAGCGATTGGATAAAGTTGATGACGCGGTGGGTTGTTTGATAGAGGGATTCTGCTTCAAATATTGTATTGTTAAATTTTGCCAAATTTGTTTTGAAAGCCGCAATCTGATGGGGGTAGATGGCCTCAACTGTAGCAATTTTTGTACCTTCAAGACGACCTAGATGCCATTCTCTTAAAGCAGAAGTAGTCACGATAGTTTGTGGTTGATCGTTTTCAGCATTGATGATTTCTGCTGTTTTGATAGCTCGTGACAGATCACTTGAAAAAATCTTATCAAAATGAGTGTGTGCAAGGTGTTTGCCAAGGAGTTTTATTTCCTCAACTGATGTAGGTAAAAGTGGAGAATCTCCACTAGCTCCTTGGAAACGCCCCTCTTCATTCCATTCTGTGCGTCCATGGCGGACAAAGTAAAGTTTCATAGTTTTCTCCTAATTTGATATAGTTTTATTTTCTATTAAGTCAGCAAAATCTGCATTGACGAAATCTGCGAGATCTTGTGCATTTACCCTGATACTACGCCCAACTTCGCCAGCTGAGACAATCATACTTTCGCGCGTTAGCGCGCTTTGGTCGATAAAAATCGGGAAAGGATGTTTCTGACGAATACCTACGGGATTATTAGCTCCGTGAACATAGCCAGTTGTCTTTTCCAAATCTTTTTGAGCAATCATACTGACTTTTTTGTTACCAGAAACTTTGGCGAGTTTCTTTTCTGATAAATGCTCAGTGATAGGGACAACACCGATAACAGGGCCTGTTTTGTCACCTCTGAGCGCCAGTGTTTTGTAAATTTGAGCGCGATCAACATCATCAGGAATTTTTCCCTCTAAACCATTAAAAGCAAGCCCCTCATGATCAATTTTCGCCTTAGTCAAAATTTGCTCAACTAAAGTTTTTTTATGCTTCACTTTTTTTGCCATTACTTATATTTTTCCTCCAATTTGCTCATCCAAATGCCTAGCCAAATGCCCAAACTAAAGAAGAGCGCAGCTAGAACTAGGGTTATAACGGAAACACCAGAGTAAGACAAACTTTCAGGATTGTTGGGTTGTGGTAAAACGATGAGAATGGTACTTGCTAGGACGATTCCTAAAATAAAATGATAAACGCGAGAATGATAGTGAGTTAAGGCATAGTCCATTCCCTTTGAAAAAAGAAGTAGTGTTACCCCCGCACCAAGTCCAATCGGCAAAAAGGTTCCTAGAAGATCTAGATGTTTGAAACCTGAGAGCATAGGACCATAAAGACCTAATATTAAAAGTAAGTTGGATGGACTGAGTCCAGGAACTAGAATTCCCAATGCCAAGAGCGCGCCAGCTAAGAGAAAGCTAAGAAAGTTGATAGGAATATTACCTGTCAGGTCGTGTAAGAAATAGAGGACGATTGCTGAAAGGATCAAGGTCGCCCAAAACCAAATGGTGTCCACTCGATCACGCGGTGACTGGCTAGTGCTTTCTTTAATCAAGCTGGGAAGTGTCCCGATGATAGCTCCAGCAAATCCCCAAAGGACGATGATAGGATAATGTTTTAGCAGAAATTCTACTGGATAAGAAAAACAAGCGATTCCTAAGATCATGCCCAGCCCTACAGGAAGAAAATAAAGGCAGTTCTCAATAAAGTCTTGTTTAAGGTGGGCTAAAAAAGCAATCATCCGTTCGTAAATCCCTAAAAGTGCTGCCAGCACGCCACCAGAAATTCCCGGTAAAATAAACCCCAAAGCGATAATCATGCCTTTGACAACCCTAATAAACCAATTCATATCAGTCTCCCATCGTACAGAAATACAAACTATAGTATACCATAATTTGAGTTTTAAAAATAGTCTTCGTAAAGGGAAAATCTTTTTTGATAAAAAAAGAATGAAAGACAGAGTCATCATTCTTTATGAAGGTATAAAGTCCAGAGTAATTATTTTCCAAATAATTTTTGATAAGTTTGCTTTTGATCTTTGAGAGGAGAAAGTTGATTGAGGTCAACTATATGCTCAAATCCACTAATCCAACCTTTAGAAGTATATTGATGTAGATCATAATCAATAGTAGTATTTGGTGCCGCATTATAATACCCATTGTTATCGCCATAAGTCGGAATCCAAATGGCATTGAACTTTGAGGTATCAATGCTGTGTTCTTGCATAAAATAGGTTCCGATGTAAATTCCGATATTTTTAGCACCTAGACTGCTCAACTTCGCACGAAAAGCCTCAATTCCAGCATTCATATTGGACATGGTTCGCTCTTCTACATCTAACCAGTAATAGGTCGGTTTATAGGGAGAAGCAGCCTTATAAAATTCTTCTGCTTCCTTTTCCATTTCCTTTTTATTTGCTGCAGCAACATAGGCGTAGACAGCGACAGGGATATCGCGCTTTTGGAATTCTTTGATATGCCGTTTGTAGGCCTTATCAAGACCATTCAGCTCGGTTGCAGCGTTTTCCTTCTTAGCTTGTCCTCCACTATGTACTCGGATAATGGCTCCAGAAATGCCATTTGCCATTTGGTCATAGTTAATTTCTTCTGGTAACTGCCAGCCTGACAGGTCAATAATTGGTTTAACAGTAATATTTTCTGTATCAGATGAAGCAGTCGTGGATGAACTAGGAGAAGTAGTACGATCAACCAGCTGAGTTTGATTTGCTTGCTCTTTTTCAACTCGTTCGTAGTGCTGTTTAGTAGCAACTAGCATGATAATAAAACTCATGAAAAAAACGAGGAGAGCAACCGGTTTAATCCTCTTTCTCATACTATTTTCATTTTAACCTAAATAAGGAAAAAAAGCAAAATATATAGCTAAAATGTCATAAAAGTGTAATGTAAATATAGGAGGACAGTTAACATTCGTTAAATTTACTTTTAAAAAGATAACGCTTACTAAATGGCTGCTACTTTTTTAAAAATCAAAAAAATGATATAATATTCTTGAAATTTTAGAACATTTTGGTGAACTATGAACATTAAGAAGCGGCATTTATTAAATTATTCGATTTTAGTGCCTTATTTGATACTATCTGTTATAGGACTAATTGTGGTCTACTCATCAACTAGTGCAACTTTGATTCAATCTGGTAGTAATCCCTTTAAACTGGTTATCAACCAAGCATTGTTTTGGCTACTCAGTTTAGCCTTGATTGCTTTGATCTATAAGTTTAGCCTTAAGTTTTTACGCAACCAGCGACTTATCATTCTGGTTATCGTTATTGAGTTAGTTTTATTAGTCGCTTCGCGTTTTGGACCGGTAGTAAATGGAGCACATGGTTGGATCAAGATCGGAAGTCTGATTTCCATTCAGCCAGCTGAGTATTTGAAATTAGTTTTGATCTGGTTTTTATCCTATCGTTTTTCACTTCGGCAGGATGAAATTGGGACTTATGATTATCAGGCTTTGACCAAAAATCAGTGGTTACCACGAGAGTTTAGTGACTGGCGGTTGATTTCAGCAATTATGATTGGTGTAGTTGTTATGCTGCCTGATTTGGGGAATGCTACGATTTTGATTCTTACCTTGTTGATTATTGTGTCGGCTAGTGGGATTGGTTATCGCTGGTTTACAGGAATTTTAGGCTTACTCGTTACGGTTTCGGTAGCAACTTTGATGGGAATTCGTTTAGTTGGTGTGGATCGTGTAGCTAAGATTCCCGTCTTTGGCTACGTGGCCAAACGTTTCAGCGCTTTTTTCAATCCATTTACAGATTTATCAGGTTCGGGGCATCAGCTGGCAAATTCTTATTACGCTATGAGTAATGGTGGCTGGTTCGGCTTAGGCCTAGGAAATTCGATTGAAAAACGTGGTTACTTGCCTGAGGCTCACACTGACTTTGTCTTTTCTATCGTTACTGAGGAGCTGGGATTCATTGGTGCAAGCTTAATTCTTGCTCTGCTTTTCTTCCTCATTCTTCGTATCATTCTTGTCGGTGTGCGGGCAAAGAATCCTTTTAATTCTATGATGGCAATCGGTGTTGGGGGCATGCTGCTTATGCAAACGTTCATCAATATCGGAGGAATTTCAGGGTTAATTCCATCAACTGGGGTAACTTTTCCTTTCCTATCACAAGGAGGGAACAGTCTACTTGTCGTTTCAGTTGCCATTGGTTTTGTGTTAAATATTGATGCAAGTGAAAAGCGTGAAGCGCTCTATCGACAGTATCATGAACGTTCAGAGGAATAAGAGGTAAATGATGTCATTTAAAAAATTAGAGAGTTATAACAACAAAGATGTTATCCGAGAAGAAGTAACCATTTTAACAGATTTGCTGGCAGAGGTTACTCGTAATATTCTAAGCAAAGAGACTTTTGAAAAGATTTTTGCCATGAAGGACTTGGCCATCAATTCAGATTATCAAGGACTGAAGGCGATTGTTGAAGGATTGACTACTGATGAAATGACTTATATTTCACGTTATTTTTCCATTTTGCCACTCTTGATTAATATTTCAGAAGACGTTGACTTGGCTTATGAAATTAATCATCAGAACAATATCAATCAAGATTATCTAGGAAAATTGTCGACGACGATTGACCTGATTTCTTCGCGGGAAAATGCGACTGAAATTTTAGAAAATCTTAATGTGGTACCCGTTTTGACGGCTCACCCCACTCAGGTACAGCGTAAAACCATGCTTGATTTGACCAATCACATTCACAGTCTCTTGCGTCAACACCGCGATGTCAAGGCTGGCTTGGTCAATGAAGATAAATGGTACAAAAATCTCCGCCGCTACATTGAAATCATGATGCAGACGGACATGATTCGTGAGAAAAAGCTCAAAGTCACCAACGAAATTACCAACGTCATGGAATATTACAACAGTTCTTTCTTGCAGGCAATCACCAACCTCATGCTTGAATATAAGCGTTTGGCAGAAGAACATGGTATTTTGTTGAAAAATCCTAAGCCTATCACTATGGGCATGTGGATCGGGGGTGACCGTGACGGAAATCCTTTTGTGACAGCAGAGACGCTGAAATTATCAGCGACTGTACAGAGTGAAGTTATTCTTAATTATTACATTGACAAGGTTTCTGTGCTCTATCGTACCTTCTCCTTGTCGACTAATTTTTCAGAGACTAGCGAGGCAGTGGCGCAAATGGCTGCCCTGTCTAGCGATACATCAGTTTATCGAGAAAATGAGCCTTATCGCCGCGCCTTTCACTATATCCAGTCCAAGCTCATTCAAACCTTGCTTTATTTGAAAGAAGGGGACTTTTCTAAGGGACATGGCAGAGCTGAAGATTTGGAAGCAGCCTTGCAGCAAAATACTAGTGCCAAAGTCAGCCGAAATGGCAAGGAAATCATTCCCAATTATATCCAATCGCGCGTTCAAGATGCCTTGGCCGAGCTTAAAAAAGAACAAGCACCGTCTTATAAGACCGCCCAAGAATTTAAAGAAGATTTGCTCCTGATTAGAAACTCGCTTGTAGAGAATAATGGCGAAGCCTTGATTACTGGGGACTTGACCGAGCTTCTACAAGCCGTTGATATTTTCGGTTTCTTCCTTGCAAGCATTGATATGCGGCAGGATTCCAGCGTGCATGAAGCCTGTGTGGCTGAGTTGCTCGCATCAGCAAATATTGTGGACGACTACAGCTCTTTGTCAGAAGAAGAGAAGTGCCAAGTGCTCTTGCATCAGTTGTTAGAAGACCCGCGGATTTTGTCAGCGACGCATGCGGAAAAATCAGAGTTGTTGCAAAAAGAATTAGCCATTTTCCAAACGGCGCGTGAGCTGAAAGATGTGCTGGGTGAAGAAGTCATCAAGCAAAACATCATTTCCCACGCGACCAGCGTGTCCGATATGCTGGAGCTGGCTATTATGCTTAAGGAAGTAGGCTTGGTGGATGAAGAGCAGGCGCGCGTGCAAATTGTACCCCTCTTTGAAACTATTGAGGACTTGGACAACTCTTGCGATACCATGGAAAAATATTTGTCGCTACCGATTGCTCAAAAATGGATTGCTTCTAAAAATAACTACCAAGAAATCATGCTGGGTTACTCCGATAGTAACAAGGACGGCGGTTATCTGTCTTCTTGCTGGACGCTTTACAAAGCACAGCAGCAGCTAACAGCTATTGGGGATAAATTTGGCGTGAAAATCACTTTCTTCCACGGTCGTGGAGGAACGGTTGGTCGCGGTGGTGGTCCAACTTACGAAGCGATTACCTCCCAACCTTTGCGCAGTATCAACGACCGTATCCGCTTGACCGAGCAAGGTGAAGTGATTGGCAATAAATACGGCAACAAAGACGCAGCCTACTACAATTTGGAAATGCTGGTGTCGGCTGCCATTAACCGCATGGTTACGCATAAGAAGAGTGATAGTAACACGACAAATGAGTACGAGCGCATTATGGATCAAGTGGTAGACCGCAGTTATCAGATTTATCGTGATTTGGTCTTTGGGAATGAGCATTTTTACGATTATTTCTTTGAGTCTAGCCCGATTAAAGCCATTTCTAGCTTCAATATTGGCTCACGTCCAGCCGCGCGGAAGACGATTACTGAAATCGGCGGTCTGCGTGCCATTCCTTGGGTCTTCTCATGGTCACAAAGCCGGGTTATGTTCCCTGGCTGGTATGGTGTTGGCTCTAGTTTCAAGGAATACATTGACCAAGACCCAGAAAAGAACCTGGCTTTCCTACATAAGATGTACAAACAGTGGCCTTTCTTCAAATCTCTCTTGTCAAATGTTGATATGGTGCTGTCCAAGTCTAATATGAACATTGCCTTTGAGTATGCGCAGCTGTGCGAGGAAAAAGAAGTGCAAGACATCTTCCATATTATCTTGGACGAGTGGCAATTAACCAAAGATGTCATTCTGGCTATTGAAGGTTACGACGATTTACTGGCAGAAAATAACTATTTGAAAGACAGTTTAGATTATCGCATGCCTTACTTTAATGTGCTAAACTATATCCAGTTAGAACTCATCAAGCGCCAACGTCGCGGTGAACTCTCCGCCGACCAAGAAAGGCTGATTCATATCACAATCAACGGAATTGCGACCGGACTTCGTAATTCAGGTTAATGACGAAAACGAGAAGTAATAAATTAAAAAAGAGCCTGGGACAATAGTCCCTTATCTCCAAAAAAAGCAACGGCAAATCCGTTGCTTTTTTGCATGGTTGCGATAGTCTTGGTAAAATAGAATTGCACAATAAACCATTTAGAAAGGCTATCCCATGCATATTCACTATAACACAAATCAAACAACTTTACCACTAGAAATCAGTTCTTTCTTGCCACAAGACCATCTCGTCTTTACGATTGAAAAAGTGGTGAATACTTTGGAGGATTGTCACTTCCACGCCTTCTATCATGCCTTTGGTCGCCCGTCTTAT
>NZ_KB904402.1 GCF_000380065.1 Streptococcus massiliensis DSM 18628
ATTTCTTCTGTAAACCCTATCTTTCAGACTGTTTTTAAGACTTTTTTGAAAGAGAGGGACAAGATTATCAATGCTTTGGAACTTCCCTACTCAAATGCTAAGCTAGAGGCCACTAACAACCTTATCAAGGTTATCAAGCGCAACGCTTTCGGCTTTCGGAACTTTGACAACTTTAAAACTAGAATTCTCATCGCTTTAAATATCAAAAAGGAGAGAACCAATTCGGTTCTCTCCAGATCTTAGCTGACATCAACCCACTACAGTTGACAAAGAGCCACAACAGTTAGCAGAGGGATTGAGATTTTATTCTGTTACAAGCTCTTCAGCGGTCTCGCTTGCAAGATCTTCATCGACCACTTCTTCAATGATTTCGACTTCATTGACAGCTTGCGGCTCGAGATTACGATAGCGCGCCATACCTGTACCAGCTGGGATAATCTTACCAATAATAACATTTTCCTTAAGACCAAGCAGGTGGTCTTTCTTACCACGGATAGCAGCGTCTGTCAGAACACGAGTTGTTTCTTGGAAGGAAGCTGCTGATAAGAAGCTGTTGGTTTCAAGCGATGCCTTGGTAATTCCCATGAGGACTGGACGAGCGGTCGCAGGTACCCCACCAGAGATGACTACATCGCGGTTAGCATCGGTAAAGTCGGTGATGTCCATGAGCGTACCCATGAGCAGATCTGTATCTCCTGGATCCATGACGCGCACCTTGCGAATCATTTGACGGACCATTACCTCAATGTGCTTGTCTCCGATTTCCACCCCTTGGCTGCGGTATACTTTTTGTACTTCCGCAAGGAGGTAAGTTTCCACTGACAAAACATCACGCACAGCCAGCAAGTGCTTAGGCTGAATTGAACCTTCGGTCAGAGCAGCACCGCGAGAGACTTGGTCTCCGACTTCCACTTTCATGCGAGCGGTAAATGGCACCACGTATTCGCCTTCACCAGTCGCTCCTTCAACGAAGACTTTCTTAGTCCGCGTAGAAGCGTCTTCTTCGATAGCAGTAACGGTACCCTTGACTTCTGTGATAACCGCTTCCCCTTTGGGATTACGGGCTTCAAAGATTTCTTGGACACGTGGCAAACCTTGAGTGATATCAGTGTTTGAGGCAACCCCACCCGTGTGGAAGGTCCGCATGGTCAGCTGAGTACCAGGCTCCCCGATAGATTGAGCGGCAATGGTTCCGACTGCTTCACCCACTTCAACGGCATCACCTGTTGCCAAGTTAATTCCGTAACAGTGACGGCAGACACCGTGGCGGGTATTACATGTAAAGACGGAACGAATCGTCACTTCTGTTACACCGGTATTCACAATTTCACGCGCCTTGTCCTCGGTAATCAATTCATTTGCACCGATCAAGACTTCGCCAGTTTCAGGGTGCTTAACAGTCTTCTTAGTGTAACGACCATTAAGGCGTTCTTCAAGAGATTCAATCATCTCTTTGCCTTCAGTGATTGAACTGATTAAGAGACCACGGTCAGTGCCACAATCGTCCTCACGAATAATCACGTCTTGCGCCACATCAACTAGACGGCGGGTCAGATAACCTGAGTCGGCAGTCTTAAGGGCCGTATCAGTCATCCCTTTACGCGCACCGTGCGTTGAGAAGAACATTTCGAGAACCGATAACCCTTCGCGGAAGTTAGAAAGGATTGGCAATTCCATAATCCGTCCGTTAGGAGCGGCCATCAGACCACGCATACCGGCCAGCTGCGAGAAGTTAGAGATGTTACCACGGGCTCCTGAGTCCATCATCATAACGATTGGGTTCTTCGGATCTTGATTGGCAACCAATTCTTTTTCCAAGCGCTCACGAGCAGCACGCCACTCAGATGTGACAGCATTATAGCGTTCGTCTTCGGTAATCATCCCGCGGCGGAATTGCTTGGTAATTTGCTCTACACGTTTGTGAGATTCTTCGATAATATCAGCTTTATTTTCAACGACTGGAATATCAGCAATTCCCACAGTCAGACCAGCCAAGGTTGAATGGTAGTAACCAAGGTTCTTGAGGCGGTCAAGCAGGGCAGAAGTTTCTGTCGTGCGGAAGCGTTTGAAGATTTCTGCGATGATGTTCCCCAGATTTTTCTTCTTAAATGGTGCGTTGAGTTCCAGCTCTTGAATCGCTGCATGAATGTCGCGACCTGGCTCTAAGAAGTATTTATCCGGCACACCTTCAGTCAAGTTAGTATTGTTTGGCTCTTGTAGATAAGGCAACTCATCAGGCATAATGGCGTTGAAAAGAATCTTACCAACTGTTGTCATGAGCACCTTGTGCTTTTGACTGTCTGTCCAAGGCTTGTTGAGGCTGTCCGTTGCGATACCGACACGGCTATGCAAGTGAACGTAGCCATTGCGGAGCGCCATAACTGCTTCGTCCATGTCCTTGAAGACCATGCCTTCGCCTTCGCGGCCTTCTTCTTCCATGGTCAGGTAGTAATTCCCCAAGACCATATCTTGAGACGGCGTAACGACTGGTTTTCCGTCTTTTGGATTTAGAATGTGCTCTGCTGCCAGCATGAGAATACGAGCTTCAGCTTGCGCTTCTTCAGAAAGTGGCACGTGAATAGCCATTTGGTCCCCGTCAAAGTCGGCATTGTAGGCTTCACAGACCAGAGGGTGAAGACGCAGCGCCTTACCGTCAATGAGAACTGGCTCAAAAGCCTGAATTCCCAAGCGGTGAAGGGTCGGTGCCCGGTTGAGTAGCACTGGGTGTTCTTTAATCACTTCTTCCAGAATGTCCCAAATGCGCTCATCGCCACGCTCTACCAAGCGCTTAGCTGCCTTGACGTTTTGAACGATGTCACGCGCAACAATTTCCCGCATAACGAACGGTTTGAAGAGTTCGATTGCCATTTCACGCGGCACACCACATTGATACATTTTCAAAGTAGGGCCTACAGCGATAACCGAACGACCTGAGAAGTCAACCCGTTTCCCCAGCAAGTTTTGACGGAAACGTCCTTGCTTCCCTTTCAGCATGTGGCTGAGAGATTTGAGCGGACGACTACCCGGTCCAGTGATTGGACGACCACGACGACCGTTGTCAATCAAGGCATCCACCGCTTCTTGCAGCATCCGTTTTTCATTTTGCACGATGATGCCCGGTGCATTGAGCTCCAAGAGACGTGCCAAACGGTTGTTACGGTTAATCACACGGCGGTAGAGGTCATTGAGGTCAGAAGCCGCAAAGCGCCCACCGTCCAGCTGCACCATAGGGCGCAGGTCTGGTGGAATGACTGGCAAGATATTGAGCACCATCCATTCTGGCTTGTTGCCAGACTTGTAGAAGGCATCCAAGACGTCCAAGCGACGCACAGCCTTGACCCGTTTTTGTCCAGTTGCTGTTTTTAGTTCTTCTTTGAGAGCCAGGATTTCTGTTTCCAAATCCACTTGTTTCAAGAGGTCTTGGATTGCTTCTGCTCCCATTTTTGCCACGAAAGAGCCAGCACCGTACTCGCGCAAACGTTCACGGTACTCACGCTCCGTCATGATTGACTTGTGCTCAAGCGGTGTATCCTTAGGGTCAATCACCACATAAGCCGCAAAATAGATGACTTCTTCTAGGGCACGAGGACTCATATCAAGAGTCAGTCCCATGCGACTTGGAATCCCTTTGAAGTACCAGATGTGCGAAACGGGTGCTTTGAGCTCGATATGCCCCATGCGTTCACGACGAACTTTAGCACGCGTCACTTCAACACCACAGCGGTCACAAACGATGCCTTTATAGCGAATGCGTTTGTATTTCCCACAGGCACATTCCCAGTCTTTGGTCGGACCGAAAATCACTTCGTCAAACAGTCCTTCACGCTCTGGTTTTAGGGTGCGGTAATTGATTGTTTCAGGCTTCTTCACTTCTCCATAGGACCATGAGCGGACCTTGCTAGGAGAAGCTAGGGTGATTTGCATACTTTTAAAACGATTTACATCAACCACTATTTCTTACCTTTCTTTTACTTATTCTTTGCTGTCAGCATCAAAGGCTGCTCGCGCTTCTAATGCTGCTTTTTCGCGTGCTTTTTCCAGATCATCAACATGGATGACATCGTCGTCCTCACCTTCATCAAGATCCCGAAGCTCGACCTCGCGGTCGTCTTCGTCAAGGACACGCATGTCCAGACCTAGAGATTGCAATTCTTTGACAAGGACGCGGAAGGACTCAGGGACACCCGGTTTTGGAATTGGTTTTCCTTTGGTAATCGCTTCATAAGCCTTGAGACGTCCGTTGACATCATCTGACTTGTAGGTCAAGATTTCTTGCAGAACATTTGACGCACCATAGGCTTCCAGCGCCCAAACTTCCATTTCCCCGAAACGTTGTCCACCGAACTGGGCTTTACCACCGAGCGGTTGTTGGGTGACCATGGAGTAAGGACCGACCGAACGTGCATGGAGCTTGTCATCCACCATGTGGTGCAGCTTAATCATGTACATGACACCAACAGAGACGCGGTTGTCAAATGGCTCACCGGTACGACCGTCATAAAGAATGGTCTTGGCATCGCTATCCATACCAGCCTCGCGCACTGTATCCCAAAGGTCATCTGAGCTAGCTCCGTCAAAGACTGGCGTTGCAATATGAATGCCCAAGTTGCGAGCTGCCATACCAAGGTGAAGCTCCATAACTTGTCCGATATTCATCCGAGATGGCACCCCGAGTGGGTTGAGCATGATGTCAACTGGCGTTCCGTCAGGCAGATAAGGCATGTCCTCAACCGGAACAATACGGGATACGACACCCTTGTTTCCGTGGCGTCCAGCCATTTTATCTCCGACCTTAATCTTCCGTTTTTGGGCAATGTAGACACGCACCAGCATATTGACACCAGATTGCAACTCATCACCATTGGCACGAGTGAAGATTTTCACATCACGAACGACACCGTCAGCCCCGTGCGGCACGCGCAGAGAAGTATCACGCACTTCGCGTGACTTGTCACCAAAGATAGCGTGGAGGAGGCGTTCTTCAGCCGATAGGTCTTTTTCACCCTTCGGCGTTACTTTTCCGACCAGAATATCGCCTTCTTTGACCTCGGCACCGATACGGATAATACCCATTTCATCCAAGTTCTTGAGAGCATCCTCACCGACATTTGGAATTTCACGGGTAATTTCTTCAGGACCCAACTTGGTGTCACGCGTTTCTGATTCGTATTCTTCCAAGTGAACAGAGGTGTAGACATCGTCTTTGACCAAGCGCTCACTCATGATAACCGCGTCCTCAAAGTTGTATCCTTCCCAGGTCATGTAGGCAACGATTGGGTTTTGTCCCAGCGCCATTTCGCCTTTTTCCATAGACGGTCCGTCAGCGATAAAGTCGCCTTTTTCGACCGTGTCGCCAACCTTAACCAAGGTCCGTTGGTTGTAGGCAGTTCCTGAGTTTGAGCGGCGGAACTTGGTGATTTGGTAAACATCGAGCGAGCCGTCCTCACGACGAACTTCGACCTTGTCTGCATCTGCATAGGTTACTTTTCCGTCGTGTTGGGTAATAACTGCAGCACCTGAATCGTGAGCAGCTTGATATTCCATACCTGTCCCAACATAAGGCGCTTTTGGATCAATCAACGGTACTGCTTGACGTTGCATGTTGGCACCCATGAGAGCCCGGTTGGAGTCGTCATTTTCAAGGAAAGGAATACATGCTGTCGCAACGGCAACTACCTGCTTAGGCGATACATCCATAAAGTCCACTTGGTCTGACGGGAACTCTTGGTTATTCCCTTGGTGACGTCCCATAACAATCGCTTCTGCAAAACGCCCGTCTTCTGTTAACTTAGAATTTGCTTGAGCAACGATGTATTCATCTTCTTCATCCGCTGTTAACCAAACGATGTCGTTGGTGACAATGCCGCTATCGCGGTCTACACGGCGATATGGCGTTTGAATGAAACCATATTTATTAAGGTGCCCGTAGGATGACAAGTTGTTAATCAAACCGATATTTGGTCCTTCAGGCGTTTCAATCGGACACATCCGACCGTAGTGGGTATAGTGCACATCCCGCACTTCATAACCCGCGCGGTCACGTGTTAAACCACCAGGTCCTAAGGCAGATAAACGACGCTTGTGGGACAACTCAGACAGTGGATTGTGTTGATCCATAAATTGAGACAATTGAGAGGAACCAAAGAATTCTTTGATAGCTGCTGTAACTGGGCGTATGTTAATGATTTGTTGCGGAGTCAGTACTTCGTTATCTTGCACGCTCATGCGCTCGCGGACGTTGCGTTCCATACGAGAAAGCCCCAGACGCACTTGATTGGCAAGAAGCTCACCTACGGCACGAATCCGACGATTTCCCAAATGGTCAATGTCGTCCACGCGACCAAGACCTTCAGCCAAGTTGAGGAAATAGCTCATCTCAGCCAAGATGTCAGCTGGTGTCACTGTGCGCACCTTGTCAGATGGATTGGCATTGCCGATAATGGTAACCACGCGTTCTGGATCGGTCGGCGCTACTATCTTAAACTTCTGCAACTCAACCGGTTCTGTCAAGACTGCAGAATCATTTGGAATGTAGGTAATCTTGTTCAAGCCGGCGTCCAACTGGTCTTCGATACTACGAATCACATTGCGAGTCATCAAAGTACCAGCTTCGACCAAAATTTCGCCAGTTTCAGGGTCTACCAAAGGCTCAGCCAAGGTTTGATTAAGCAGGCGACTCTTGACATTCAACTTCTTGTTAATCTTGTAGCGACCAACTGCTGCTAGGTCATAGCGACGTGGATCAAAGAAGCGCGCAACCAAGAGACTACGTGAGCTCTCAGCCGTCTTAGGCTCACCCGGACGCAGACGCTCATAGATTTCCTTGAGCGCTTCGTCAGTCCGAGAATCCATTGGATTTTTGTGAATATCTTTTTCAATGGTATTGCGAACTAATTCGCTGTCGCCAAAGATGTCGAAAATTTCATCATCGCCAGAAAAACCGAGCGCCCGCACCAAGGTAGTGAATGGAATTTTTCGCGTGCGGTCAATCCGTGTGTAGGCAATGTCTTTTGAGTCAGTTTCCAGCTCCAACCAAGCACCGCGGTTAGGAATGACTGTTGAGCCGTAACCGATTTTCCCGTTTTTATCTACTTTATCATTAAAGTAAACACCAGGTGATCTCACCAGCTGAGAAACGATAATCCGCTCACCTCCGTTGATGATAAAGGTTCCCATTTCAGTCATAATCGGGAAATCACCAAAGAAGACTTCCTGCGTCTTGATTTCGCCAGTTTCCTTGTTAATCAAGCGGAAAGTCACGAAAATCGGCGCAGAATAGCTAGCATCGTGAATGCGCGCCTCTTCCAGCGTGTATTTAGGTTCCTTGATTTCATAGCCGACAAACTCTAATTCCATGGTTTCGGTGAAATTGGAAATCGGAAGTACATCCTCAAAAACCTCTTTCAAACCGTGGTCAAGAAAATCCTTGAATGAGTCCGTTTGGATTTCAATCAAGTTTGGTAAATCAAGAACCTCTTTGATTCTTGAAAAACTACGACGAGTACGGTGTTTACCGTATTGAACTTCATGTCCTGCCAAGATACAGCTCCTTTATTAAGATACTAAGGACGTTAAGAAAACGAGAGAAAAAATAGGAGATTGACGCTGTGTGCTTGCACACAAGGAAATCTATCTTTTTTCCGAAGTTTTTAGTCCGAGTTCAGTTACATAAGATACGAACCCGTTAAAAAATCGAAAGAATTTTAGGAAAATCAACGACGGTTCCATGAACCTAGGAGATTTTGTACCTAAAGGTAGTCTTAGCTGTAATTGGCTAAAGCCAAAACATCTACCTCTCTAAATTCCGAGATTTTAGGGCGAGTTCAGTTACAAGATACGAGGACGTTAGCAGAGACATCTGCGACTAGCAGCTAAAGCTACTGTCTCAGAACGAAAAGCACGAGGTGCCTTTTCTAGTCCCTACACTAATTTCAAAATCAAAAATTATCGTTTTGATTTTGAAATGTCGGAAAACGAGAGCACTGCGCGAACTTCGTTTGCGATTTTCCACGTTTTTTAGCCCGAGTTCATTTGTATACAGTCGAGATATGACATCTAGACTGGTTTTGATTAGGCTAACCAAAACATTCTTTGTCCTTTTTGATAAATTTTCAGAATTATTAAATATTGATGACAATAGCAATTTTTCTTAAAAATAGGCACAAAAAGAGCAGCTAAATCGGACTCTGAAAGTTTGATTTAACTGCTGTAAGCTCTTTTGGACAATATTTCAAAAAAGCAGACGACAAATTACTAGTTTTAGTATACCCCATTTCAAGCAAAAATACAAGACTTTTAAACTTGAGAAAACACTTTCATTTCATTAATTTTTAAAGTCTTAATGCAAAAAGAGTACAACTATTTGCATTTATTTTCGTCCACCTAAAATACTTGACCAAGCATTCTGGTAATCCGCATCGCTACCCCCAATAGCAAAACGGTAAGTAGTTGCTGGAGCACCGTTTTTTGCCCAATAGCTCGTCACTGTTTGCCCACCGAGACTGATATTGCGGCCATTGACATTCACTTGACCCGGCCGTTCACCAGTTGATGCCAAAACTTGAGACTTGATCACGCTTTGATCTAAAGCAAAACGTTGACCTCCACCAAAGATAGATGGATCCGCTTGATTGATGGCATTCACTAGATTGGCCATATAGTTAGCAGTATTATTATAACTGCTGAGTGGAGTCATAGAATGATTATCATCGTGCCCTGTCCAAGCTCCTAAGGTAGATTTAGGGTTGGATAACATCAACCACGAATCGCCATAATCATTGGTTGTTCCCGTTTTCCCAATCCAGTCGGCTCCTGCCAATCCCGAATTTAGCTGTGACAAACGACTCTTAAAGGTTGTTGTTTTCCCTGAATTAATAACACTGCGAAGAAGTTCTTGCATGATAGATGCCGTAGCCTTGGAATAAACTTGTACAGGCTGTTTCTTATGCTCATAGACAACTTTTCCATCTTTGGTTTCAATTTTTGAAATCATATAATTTTCTTGGTAGGCTCCGCCATTTGCTAAGGCCTGATAAGCATTGGTGTGCTTTGCAACAGAAACTTCAACACCCCCACCAAGTGGCAGGCTTTCTACACTATAATCTTCAATTTCGTAACCTAGCTTTTTCATGTAACTAGGAACATCAACCCCTTTTTCACGAAGAGTACGGTAAGTCCAGTAAGCAGGGATATTCCAAGAGTAATCAAGGGCTTCTTGTAGATTCATCATAGCGGTTCCTTTACTATCCACGTGATAAATCGGTTGTCCACTTGAAAAGTTGGTTGGATAGTTTGAAAGAATGCTAGCACTGCCCATCAAGCCTTGGTCAATAGCAATTCCATAAGCCAAAATTGGTTTAATGGTTGAACCTGGACTTCGTACTGTGTCAAAAGCGTGGTTATTCTGATTAGCAGCATAGTCACGTCCACCCACAAAGGCAAGAACCGCCCCCGTTTCATTATCAAGAAGGACATTCCCCGTTTCAACTGCACCTGTTCCATCATCTAGAAGTCCACCAAAGTTTGCAACAGCATTTTGCATAGCATCATAAACCGCGTGGTTAATGGTTGTCGTAACAACATAACCACCCTCTCTGAGCTCTTTAGCTGCCAACTCACGATAAGACTTAACTGTTTCGTCATTTTTCAAGTCATTGCTTGAAACGTTGTCGCGCTCAATCAAATACTGATACATTCCCTTTTGAGCTTCAAGCAAGGCAGAATGATAGAGATAATTATGATTATTCGTTGTAGCTGTACCAGCTGGCAGGAATTCCTTTGAAATATCATAATCTTTGTATTTTTCGTAATCTTGCTGCGATAGGTTGCCCGTACGATACATATTGTACAGAACATCTTTCTGGCGTTTCAGACCATAAGTCATATCTTCTGCTGATTTTAGAGTTCCATCTGCTGAATAAGGAGAATAGGTAATGGGGCTTTGCGGCAAGCCTGCAATAAAGGCAGCCTGCGGAATAGATAAGTCTTTAGCAGACACCCCAAAAATACCCTGTGCTGCTTCTTCTACACCCGCTATATTATGTCCCTCGTGATTACGACCAAAAGGTGAAACATTGAGATAAGTCGTCAAAATTTCATCCTTAGTCATATAGCGTTCAAGAGCCAAAGCATCAATAATCTCTGAAGCCTTACGTGAGAAAGTCGGAGCATCACCAACAACCTGTTGTTTGATCAACTGCTGAGTTAGCGTTGAACCACCACTTGAAGACCCCAAACCAACAACTGAACCCAATGTCGCCCGAAGAACAGCCTTTGGTACCACTCCATTATGACTATTGAAATTCTCATCTTCCGTTGAAATAACAGCCTTTTTAACATTATCCGAAATGGCATCACTCGTTACGGGAATGCGCAATAGATCATTTTCAATCTGTGAAATCAAACTACCATCAGCATAGCGAAGCTCTGAAATTCCCGATATCTTGTTTACATCTGCCAGCAAGGCCTCCTTGCTAGGAACCTCTGTTTTTTGAAATAGGCTCGCTGCATAACCAAGCCCCGTTCCTGCACCAAAAACAAGCCCTAAAAAGACCAGAACAAACAAGACATTCATCAAAATTTTCATTGATCGCAAAAAGAGTCCACCAATATCACCAAATGTCCAACCATCTGGATTAGGATTATCTAATTTTTTATGCGATTGTTTCTCTTGCCATTTGGCTAAGAAGGCTTTCACTTTTTCAAAGAATGTTTGCATACTTTACTCCTTATCCTAACTATTATAGCAAAAGTAGTTCCAAATCACAAAATAGTATGATACAATAGGGAAATAAAAATATTTGAGTGAAGGTAACGCCCTCGTATTTTAAAATGGAACTTGGGCTAAAATCTCTGGAAAAGAGACATTTCTTTGTGTTTATCAAGCGCTTCAACGATTTCCTTTTTCCATTCGATTTTTATATGCCCTCATATTTTATGTAAAGGAGAGAACGATGCACATTTTTGATGAGTTAAAAGAGCGTGGTTTGATTTTTCAGACCACTGACGAAGACGCCTTGCGTAAAGCCTTAGAGGAAGGTTCGGTTTCTTATTACTCAGGCTATGACCCGACAGCTGACAGCCTCCACTTGGGGCACTTGGTTCCGATTCTTGTCTTGCGGCACTTGCAGCTGGCTGGGCACAAGCCTTATCCTCTAGTCGGTGGGGCAACAGGCTTGATTGGTGACCCTTCCTTTAAAGACACCGAGCGCAGCCTTCAGACCAAAGATACCGTCGACGGCTGGGTCAAGAGCATTCAAGGGCAGCTCTCTCGCTTTTTAGATTTTGAAAATGGCGACAATAAAGCACAAATGGTCAATAACTACGACTGGTTTTCAGATATTAGCTTCATTGACTTCTTGCGCGATGTCGGTAAATATTTCACCGTCAACTACATGATGAGTAAGGAATCCGTCAAAAAACGGATTGAAACGGGGATTTCCTACACCGAGTTTGCTTATCAAATCATGCAAGGCTACGATTTTTACGAGCTCAACCGCAAGCACGGCGTTACGCTACAAATCGGCGGAAGCGACCAGTGGGGCAATATGACTGCTGGTACTGAGCTTTTACGCCGCAAGGCGGACAAAACTGGGCATGTCATTACCGTTCCACTCATCACAGATTCAACCGGCAAGAAGTTCGGAAAATCCGAAGGTAACGCCGTTTGGTTGGATGCCAAAAAGACTTCGCCTTACGAAATGTACCAATTCTGGATGAATGTCATGGACGCTGATGCTGTGCGCTTCCTCAAGATTTTCACCTTCTTGAGTCTAGACGAAATCGAAGAAATCCGCCAGCAATTTGAAGCCGCACCACATGAACGCCTCGCCCAAAAAATCTTGGCGCGTGAAGTGGTGACTCTGGTTCATGGCGAAAAAGCCTACCAAGAAGCCCTCAACATCACCGAGCAACTCTTCGCCGGAAATATCAAAAATCTTTCGGTCAAAGAGCTAAAAGAAGGCTTGCGCGGCGTTCCAAACTATCAAGTCAAAGCAGAAGATAATCTCAATCTGGTCGAACTTTTAGTCACAGCAGGTGTCGTTTCTTCTAAACGTCAGGCTCGCGAAGATATCCAAAACGGAGCCATTTACATCAATGGCGACCGCGTGCAAGACCTCGATTACAGCCTGGCTGACAGCAATAAACTAGAAAATGAATTAACCGTTATCCGCCGCGGTAAGAAAAAATATTTTGTTCTTACTTATTAAAGTATAAAAGAATCTGGGACAATAGTCCTCAGCCTCTTAAACAAGTTCAGATTATCTGCAAGACGCGGTAGCCTCTTGGCTTCTACGTTCGCCTTTACCGGCTCCGTACAAGCCTAATAGGCATCGCGGGGGTGGGACGACGAACTATTCCTTTTCAGCTTTTTTGTGGCAAGCTTCGCTTGCTTTATCCATAACCTCCAATAGTCTCCCAGACTATTGGAGCTGTCCCACTCTCTTTTACTGTAAAGGAAATTTCATGTTAGCACCTAAACTCCAGCGTTTCACCGACCCTGACCTGCTCTTTTCCTGCCCGCTTTGCCAGCAAAAGCTCCGCTTGGTCGAACGCAGCCTCAAGTGCCCACAGGGGCATTCCTATGACTTGGCAAAGTTCGGCTATGTCAATCTCGCACCACAAGCCAAGGCATCACATGACTTTGACAAGAGTTCCTTTGAGCAAAGGCGCCTTATTTTAGAAAACGGCTTTTACCAGCATATCCTTGAAAAACTTTTGGAAATTCTGGCAGACAGACCCGACCTCGCAAACATACTTGATGTCGGCTGTGGCGAGGGATACTATGCCCGCCAGATTGAGGAAAAAACGGGCAAAAATATCTACGCTTTCGACCTGTCTAAAGACTCTATCCAGCTTGCCGCTAGAGAAGACAAAGCTCAAGCAGTCAAGTGGTTTGTGGCGGATTTAGCCCACTTGCCCATAGAAAGCCAGAGCATCGACTACCTCTTGGATATTTTTTCGCCGGCTAATTATCAGGAATTTGAGCGCCTCTTGTCCGCCAAGGGGCTCTTGATAAAGGTCATTCCCAATGCCGACCACTTGCAGGAAATTCGCCAGCTAGCGCAAGACCAGCTCCAACAAAAGGAGTATTCCAATCACGAAGTCTTGCAGCATTTCAAAGAGCATTTTGAACTTGCAGAACTCCACCATGTCCACCAAACTTTTGACCTAAATAAGGACGAGCGCGACGCTCTTCTAGCCATGACCCCGCTCCTCTTTCACGTTCAAAAGGACAAGATTGACTGGAGTCAACTACGGAAAATCACTATTTCCGCAACCGTTCTAGTAGGGAAAAAGAAAACCGTTTGATCTAATCAAACGGTTTTTTAGTTAATTTTTATAGTAAAACCAAGAGCTTTCTGGTAATGCTTGGACAGTCAATAGGCGATCCCGTGTTGTGTCTGATGGAACCGTACCTTTGTTCCCATTCACATCTTGATAGGTATATTCTGCACCTGCTGGGATATAAATAAAAACTGCTCCACCGCCGCCAGGCTTTTCTCCGTGAATCGAACCGATTAACTGATTGTTTTGTCTCCCAGAAATCTCAATAACCATACCTGTGGTAGTTTTACCAGCAGCATCAATCTCTAACTTTTCACCCCTAGCATTACTCCAAGAGCCTGCTATACTACTAAAGTCCCCTGACTGGAGGCTAGCAAAGTTGCTAGTATCAACTTGCGTTTCTTGCTTATTTGCAGCTTTTTCTTCACTAGTATTAGCTGAATTCTCTTGATTAGCAGCAGTTGAGCTCGGCTCTACCTCTGTAGTAGCTGTAGCGGATGACCCTGTTTCACTAGACTTAACAGAGCTCTTGTTTTTACTGACAGCACTTTTAGCAGAACTAGTCACCTTAACTGTTTTGCCTTTTTCTTGCGATTGACCCCATAATGCTATCGCACCAATGATTAAAGCTAACAATACCAGCAAACTACCTAAAATGATACCTAATTTTTTCATATTTCACTCCTCTTTTTTGAGTATATTATATCTCGTTTTTAGGTAAAATACAAGAGTTTTATTTCGAAAATATTACAAATATTTCTTAAATATTTCTTTTATTTCTAAAAATGTCATAATATCGAGAATTTTACATGAAACAAGCATTTTGTTATTCATTAACTTTATAGTAAAAGTTGCCTTTTGAAGCACGAGAAATCAAACTTTGACCTAGCCAGAGTCGATTTTTACTATGCTCAGACAGATCTTTATAGACCTGCCCACTTTCACTATCAGTAAAGTCAGGCAAGGCAACCCCTGCTGGAATAAACTCCAAAAGAAAACCACCCGGTGATTCATTTATAGAAACAGTACTCGAAGCTGTGCCATAATCTGTCATCGAAGCACCTGAAAAATTAAATCTTTCGGTAACAAGACCTTTCTCAGTGAAGGACAAAGTATGCCCTTCACTATTTTTCCAAGTTCCTATTACACTGCTGTAATCTTGTTTAGCAAGAGCCTGTGGATTAATTTTTTCTGTCATGGTTACCTCTGATTTTGAAGATGTAGAAGAAGTCTGCGTGCTTGTTTGACTGGTCTTGCTGTCGCTAACTTTAGTTGTCTGATTAGACGGCTGACTCGTACATGCCGTTAACATCAGCAAAGCAAGTACAGACAAGAATATTATTTTTTTCATAGCTACCTCTTGTTTCATAAATATAATGATAATCTCGCTAAACTTTATAAGTTTACCTCATTATACCGCTTTAAGTAAAGCTTTTCAAATTAACCTATGCAATTCTTGTATAATGAATTTCTTCATGCAACAGGTTCATTATCACAAAAAATGAAGTCTAATTTTGTCCTTAAGCACCTTTTTTGATATACTAGATGTAGAGATTTAGGAAAGGATTTTCCATGACACCAAACAAAGAAGATTATTTAAAATGTATCTATGAAATCGGGACTCATACCCCAAAAATTACCAATAAGGAAATTGCTCAACGCATGGAAGTCTCTCCGCCTGCCGTGACTGAAATGATAAAGAAAATGCTGGCAGAAAACCTGCTGGTTAAAGACAAGGAAAGCGGCTATCTGCTAACGGACTTGGGCTTGCAGCTGGTCTCTGAGCTCTACCGCAAGCACCGACTCATTGAGGTTTTTCTAGTCAATCATTTGGGCTACACAACAAATGAGATCCACGAAGAGGCAGAGGTTCTGGAGCACACCGTTTCTGATCGTTTTGTTGAGCGTTTGGATAAAATGTTGAACTTCCCAGCAACTTGTCCTCACGGTGGAACTATACCTTCTAAGGGAGAGTTGCTAATTGAAAAAAACACTTTAACCCTTGAAACTGCAAAAAAAGCTGGTGATTATGTGCTCAGACGGGTTCATGATGATTTTGAGCTATTGAAATATTTAGAAAAACATGGATTAAAGATTGGTGATGTAGTCACTCTAGTTCAATATGACCCTTATGCTCAGATTTATATCCTCGCTGTCAAGGGGCAAGAGCTGCAAATCAGCCCCATGATTGCCCAACAGATTTATGTCGAGAAAATATAAAAAGTGGGTTAATGTCAAGCCCCAACTAAAATAGACAGTAAAAAAGTGTATTAGTTATGAAGATATGCTTCCCGATATTGCACGGGGGTCATGCCTTTTAATTTTTCTTGCGGTCTATCCATATTATACCAGTCTATATAGTCTTTGATTTGGCGAATGAGCTGTTTCTGACTCTCTGGAGGAAATAAAGTCAAAGACTCACTTTTGAGGTGAGAGAAAAAATTTTCACAAGGAGCATTGTCATAACAATTCCCTTTCCTAGAATGTGAGATTGTCACACCATAGGAGTCTAACTTCCTGAGA
>NZ_KB904403.1 GCF_000380065.1 Streptococcus massiliensis DSM 18628
TACCAATAAACCAAAATATAAGAATGGTAAGGAAATCAAGTACACTGTTGTAGAAGAAACTGTCAGTGAGTATAAGGGAACGACTGATGGACTCAATATCACCAACTCCTACACACCAAAAGTGGTGGATTATGAAGTGACCAAGAAGTGGGATGATAATGATAATCAAGACGGNAAACGTCCGAAAGAAATCACTGTTCACCTTATGAAGACAGTTGATGGTGTCAAAACAAAAGTTGCGACTAAGGTTGTCACCGAAGCAGATAGTTGGAAGTATACTTTCACTAACTTACCAAAATACGAAGCAGGAAAAGAAATCACTTACTCCGTTGAGGAAGATAAGGTTGAAGGTTATGATACAAAGGTTGATGGTCACGAGATTACCAATACCCACACGCCAGAGATGATTAAGATTTCAGGTGAGAAGGTTTGGGATGATGCCAACAACCAAGACGGCAAACGTCCGAAAGAGATTACCATTGAAATTCGTAAGAAAGATAGTAAGGATCTTGTTGACTCCATCACAGTTACTCCAGATGCAAATGGTAATTGGAAGTTCACTTCTAAAGATTTACCAAAATATGAAAATGGTAAGGAAATTATCTATGAAGTGAGTGAAAAACGGGTAGAGCATTACGAAACTACGATTACGCCAAGTACAAATGGTCAATACACAATCACAAATACCTACACTCCAGAAAAGACGATGATTTCTGGTGAGAAGGTTTGGGATGACGCCAATAACCAAGATGGTATTCGCCCAGATAAGATCATTGTTCATCTTCTTGCCAATGGGGAAGATACTGGACAGGTAGCGACTGCTAGTGCAGAAACGAACTGGACTTATCGCTTTAGCGACCTTCCGGTCTACAAGGACGGGAAGAAGATTGAGTACAGCGTGAAGGAAGATAAGGTTGAGGGCTATGAGACAAGTCTGAAAGGCTTTACGATTATCAACAGTCATAAGCCAACCGAACCAACTCCACCTTCTACGCCGAACCAACCTAAGAAGATTTTACCAAAAACCGGTGAAGTGATGAGCTGGTTAGGAGGCCTTGGGGCACTCTTGCTCGTTGGCTTAGGTGGAACGTATTCTCGTCGTAAACATTGATAAACATTAGGAATAACCACGATGAAGTAATTCTTATATGTATGTTTACGACAAAGAGAGCGCGTTGCGCTCTCTTTTGTGTTATAAAAGGATAGAAAACTGATTCTTGAAATTTACAGGAGTCAGTTTTTACTTGGATGAATATTTCATAGAAAGATTTTTTGTCGTTTATTATCAAATAGGGACAGTTTGCAAACCCAAAATATTCTTATATTTTAGTAAGTTTCTATGCTTAAATGATAAAACCCCAACTCAACTAGTAGTCGTATCCACCACTAGTTTGAGCTGGGGAAAGGAGTATAAAATGCCGAGAGAATTAGTGGCTGTTAAGTTCTGCCTGTGCCACAGCTAAGCGCGCAGCGGGTACCCGATAAGGCGAGCAGGAAACATAGTCCACGCCGATTTTTTGCAAAAATGGAATAGAAGCAGGGTCACCACCGACCTCACCACAGACACCGATAGCAAGATTTGGCTTGACTTGCCGTGCCTTGCTAACAGCTAGACGCATGAGTTCGCCCACGCCGTATTGGTCCAAGGTTTGGAAAGGGTCGTAAGGCATAATCTCTTTGTCCTTGTAGTGGTTGATGAATTTGCCGATGTCGTCGCGAGAGAAGCCGTAGGTCATCTGAGTCAGGTCATTGGTGCCAAAGCTAAAGAAGTCAGCCTCTGCCGCCAGTTGGTCAGCAATGAGGCAGGCGCGTGGTAGCTCAATCATCGTACCGATTTCATAAGGGAAAGGCGCCATTTCCTGCTTTTCAAAAATTTCTTGAATATAGCTGGTCAGAATGTCCTTGAGGTAATCCAGCTCACTCTTTTCAGCAATCAAAGGAATCATGATTTCAGGCTTGACCTGAAGACCTTCTTTTGCCAGACGAATGACGCTAGTCAGGATAGCTTCCACTTGCATCTTGTAAATATCAGGCTGGGTAATGCCCAGACGACAACCGCGGTGCCCTAGCATGGGATTGGTTTCGAGAAGTTGGGCAACCCGTTGCTCAATCAGATGAGGAGATTTGTTGAGTTTTTGAGCTAGTTGTTCGATTTCAGCCTTGTCTTGCGGCAGGAATTCGTGCATTGGCGGGTCCAAAAGCCGCACTACTAGCGGTCTATCACCGACTGTCTTAAACATCTGGTAAAAATCTTCCTCTTGGAAAGTCAAGAGTTTTCTGAGAGCAGCTTGGCTATCTTCTTCCTTTTCAGCCAAAATCAAGCGCCGCATTTCCAAAATCCGCTCCTGACCGAAAAACATATGCTCCGTCCGAGCCAGACCAATCCCCTTGGCAGAGAATTTAATCGCCGTTTCCAAATCTTGAATGGTTTCAGCATTGGCACGAACTTGCAAGTGAGCAAAATCATCCGCCCATGAAAGGAGGCGTTGGAGATTGTGGTCATTTTCGACGACAACCGTCGGGATTTGTCCCAGATAGAGATTGCCCGTGCTACCGTCCACTGAAATCACATCTCCCTCATGGAGAAGGCGTTTGCCGCATTGAACCGTTTTTTGCTCTTCGCTAATCGCCAAATCGCCACAGCCTGCGACACAGCAAGTGCCCATACCGCGCGCCACAACCGCAGCGTGTGAGGTCATCCCACCGTGGCTGGTGACAATGGCTTGGCTAACGACCATTCCTTCAATATCTTCAGGCGATGTCTCTTGCCGCACCAAAATAACCTTTTTGCCTAGCTCATGTTGGCGCTTTGCCTGCTCGGCGGTAAAGACGATTTCACCTGAAGCGGCGCCTGGGCTAGCTGGTAGACCAGTTGCCAGAAGTGGTGCTTTTTGAAGCGCTTCCTCATCAAAAATAGGATGAATGAGCTGGTCAATAAGTTTAGGACTGATACGCAAAATGGCTTCTTTCTTGTTAATCACGCCCTCATCCACCATATCAAGAGCGACTTTCAAGCTCGCCTTAGCCGTCCGCTTACCATTGCGCGTTTGCAAAATAAACAATTTTCCACGCTCAATCGTAAACTCAATATCCTGCATATCCTTGTAGTGACTTTCCAAAATCTTAGCATATTCTTGGAAATCACGAAAGGCATCTGGCAGCGTGTGAGCCAGTGACTGGATAGGCTCTGGCGTCCGGATTCCTGCGACCACATCTTCGCCCTGTGCGTTGAGCAGAAATTCCCCGAACAACTGATGTTCGCCTGTTGCGGGATTTCTGGTAAAGACAACGCCCGTGCCGCTGTGTTCATCGCTATTTCCAAAGACCATCATTTGTACGTTGACAGCAGTACCGAGGTCATGGGGAATGTCGTTTAAATTCCGATAAACCTTGGCGCGTGGATTGTTCCAAGAAGCAAAAACCGCTTTAATAGCCGCAAAGAGCTGCTCTTTTGGCTCTTGTGGAAAATGCTGGTGGCAACTTTGATACATTTTTTTATATTGCTCAATCAGTGCTTGGTGTTCCTCTTTTGAAAAATCCTGCACTTTTTTCTGCAATTCCTGTTCTGCCTTTTCCAATAAAACATCAAATCGTTCTTTGGATAGGCCGTAGACCACATCCGCAAACATTTGCAGCAAGCGGCGGTAGCAGTCGTAGGCAAAGTGGAGGTTGGTCAAAGCGGCAAGTTTTTTGACACGCTGGTCATTGAGGCCCAGGTTGAGAATGGTGTCCATCATGCCAGGCATAGAAAATTTAGCGCCGCTGCGAACGGAAACCAGCAGTAGCTCGCCTTCCTCACTGTCGAATGACTTTTGAGTTTTCTTTTCCAAATCGGTAATCGCTTTCAAAACGTCCGATTTTAAATGATGATTGAAGAAATTTGTATCCTCCAAATATTGGATACAAGCTTGCGTGGTAATGGTAAAGCCCGCTGGAACTGGCAGTCCAATGTTGGTCATTTCAGCCAGATTGGCACCCTTGCCCCCCAGCAAACCCTTGTCGCTACTTCGTCCTTCTTCAAAGGAATAAATCAATTTAGACATATGTTGCCTCCAATTTTTAAATATGTGTCATATTTATTGATATACACATTGTAATATACATCACATATATTTGTCAAGAGAAAAAAATTCAATTTTTGATTGACTTATCAAAGATATTTGCTATAATATAAGCCATAATGATGAACATTTTATGAAATAAAAAATAAATAAGACACTTTTATATCATTTAGAGGGAGCAAGGATTGAAATTAACAGATAGGCAAAAACAAATTGTAGACATTGTCAAAAAAAGGGAGCCTCTGAGTGGGGAAAAGATTTCCGAACTGCTGGATATTTCCCGCTCGACCTTGCGAGCAGACCTGTCTTTTCTCACCTTGGTGGGAATTTTAAAGGCGACGCCCAAGGTTGGATACACTTATTCGGGCTCGGATTTGGAGACACTTTTCTTTTATGATACCTTTCAGACCAAGGTTGAAGCGGTGATGACCTCGCCTCTGCTCTTGCCGCAAAGTACCTTTATCCAAGACGCCATTATTGATTTATTTATGTATGACGCGGACGTTCTTTACGTTGTTGGAGAGGAGAAGGAGCTGCTCGGGGTTATTTCGCGCAAGGATTTGCTGCGAGCGGCTCTCAACACCAATATCAACACGACGCCCATAGCTGTCTGTATGACACGGCAGCCTCATATCAAGACCTGCCACAAGGACATGAATATTCTTGAGGCAGCCGTGATTTTACAGGATTTGGAAATCGATTCTTTACCTGTGGTGGATGAGGACGATGACAAGGCAGTGATTGGAAATATCACCAAGTCCAGCCTTCTTGATTTTATTATTCGCGAAGCAAGAAAAGCAGAAGTAAGCAGATAGGAGACTTTTCATGAAGAAAGAAATTATTATTTACACCATTTCTGACTCTCTAGGGGGAACATCGCGTAAGCTATTGGCGGCGGTGACAGCTCAGTATCCTGATTTAATCTTTGATAATCGTCATCGTTTTCCTTTTGTGACTAAAAAAGAAGAGTTACTGGAAATTTTGCAGGACGCCTTGAAAGACAACGCTGTGGTGATTACGACCTTGGTTGATGATGGTTTGGCAAGGTTGGCGCGGGAATTTAGCCAAGCAAATGGTCTGGCTTATCTGGACTTGCTACATCCCTTCTTTGAAATCATCGAGCAAAAGACGGGCGAGCGACCGATTGAGGTTCCCGGTGTCATTCACCGCCTAGACACCGAATATTTTAATAAAATCTCAGCTATCGAATTTGCGGTCAAGTATGACGACGGGAAAAATCCGCAGGGCTTTTTGGACTCGGACATCGTGCTTCTCGGCGTATCACGGACATCAAAAACGCCGCTCAGCATTTATCTAGCCAACAAAGGCTACAAGGTGTCTAATCTTCCTTTAATTCCGGAGATTCCTTTGCCACAGATTTTGGACAAGGTTGACCGTAAAAGACTGATTGGCTTGATTTGTGAGCCAGATAAGCTAGCCAAGGTCAGAAATAATCGCTTGGATTCTCTCGGCTTGTCACATTCGAGCAGCTATACAGATGTCAACAAGATTTATGAAGAAATCGAATACTCGGAAGCAGTCTTTAAGAAATATCAGGCTCATGTCATCAATATGACGGACAAATCGATTGAAGAAACTGCCTATTTGATTGAGGAGCATTTGAAAGGTCTGAACTAAAAGCGTTTTGATGTGTAAGGAAGTGCTGTTATGGAGCAATACCAACGGATTTTACTGAAAGAATTTGATACTAAGCAAAAGGTGATTACAGAGCTCATCAATCTCGAAGCTATTTTGCATTTACCCAAGGGAACGGAGCTTTATCTGAGCGATGTCCACGGCGAGTTTGAGGCTTTTGACTATATTTTGCGGACTTGCGCGGGTAATCTGACTGAGAAAATCAACGATTGCTTCGGTCAGGATTTGCCGCTAGAAGAAAAAAATAAATTGAGCCTCTTAGTCTCTTATCCTAAAATTCTCTTGGAAAAGAGTGGCTTTTGCCCAAAAAAGGATAAGGCTTGGTATGAGGAAACCATTCATCGGCTCTTGCGCTTGCTGGCTTTTGTCTCTGCCAAATACACGCGCTCCAAAGTCAGAAAGGCGCTGCCGCCTCAGTATAGCTATATCATTGAGGAGCTGCTCTACACCGATACGACTCTGGCGGACAATAAACTCTATTTTGGGACGATTTTGGGTTATCTGATTGATTTGCATGAAGCGCCAGCCTTTATCATCGGCTTGTCGCAGGCTATTCGCCAGCTCATCATTGACCACCTGCACTTGGTGGGTGATATTTTCGATAGGGGAGCTGCGGCTGACAAGATTATGGACGAGCTCATGGCCTATCATTCGGTAGATATTCAGTGGGGCAATCACGACATCATCTGGCTCGGAGCTTTTTTCGGCTCCAAGGAATGCTTGCTCATTCTGTTGCGGATTGCCGCTAGGTACAATTATCTCTATGACATCGAGCGGGCTTATGGGCTCAATTTGCGGCCTCTGTCCATTTTTGCTGAGGAGCATTATCGGGGCAATCCCAAGTTTCGACCGATTTTGGGCAAGAACGACGGTAGTCTGTCTGATAAGGAAAGCCTGCAATTAGAAAAAATCCACCAAGCCCTGGCAATCATCCAATTTAAGCTAGAAAGTCAGCTAATCAAGCGGCGACCAGAATTTGCCATGGATAAGAATATCACCTTGGACAAGGTTGATTTTGACGACATGACGGTAGAAGTAGACGGGAAAACGCATCCGCTGGTCAATACCTGCTTTCAGACGATAGATAGCAATCAGCCCGACCAACTGACAGCCGAAGAAGAAAAGGTTGTCGAGAGCCTGCTGGACTCCTTTCAGCACTCTGTCAAATTGCGCCAGCACATAGCTTTCTTGATGAATAAAGGCTCCATGTACAAAATTTACAACAATCACCTGCTCTTTCACGGCTGCATTCCCTTGGAAGCGTCTGGTGATTTTCAGCCTTTTCAGGTCAATCAAGTCCGCTATTCGGGCAAGGAACTCTTTGACTTTTTTGAATACCACATCCGGAAAAGCGCCCAAAATCCTGAAATTTGCGACGATTTTTCGACCGATTTGATTTGGTATTGTTGGAATGGCAAGCTGTCCCCCTTGTTTGGCAAGGAAAAGATGACGACCTTTGAACGCTATTTTATCGCTGACAAGGAAACCCATAAAGAAGAGGAAAATTCCTATTTTTCCTATCGAAATTCCAAGAAAATTTGCCAGTTGATTTTGGAAGAATTTGATTTGTATTCGCCCCAGTCCAGGATTGTCAATGGGCATACACCAGTCAAGACTTTGAAAGGCGAGTCACCCATTCGCGGTGAAGGCATGCTTTTTGTCATTGACGGCGGGCTCTGCCAGGCTTATCATAAAAAGACGGGCATTGCAGGCTATTCTCTACTCAACAATTCCTACGGCTTTCAAATTGTCACCCACCAGCCTTTTGAAAGTGTCGATGCCCTGCTGGAACATGCAGAAAATCTAACTTCCTTGAAGAAGGTTGTAGAAAATGTTGGTGAACGTACTTTGATTAAGTCAACCAGTATCGGAGAGATTTTGCAGCGGCAGCAGCAAGAGCTATTCAGTCTCCTTCACGAATTTTACGACCATTGATAAAAAGCCCTGAAGGGCTTTTCAGTTTATTTGTACAACATTTTAAATGCTAAGCGCTTTCGCTTTTTTCCTACCGTGTTCACCTACTTTGTGCTATAATAGAAAAATAGGTTTAAAGATTGCAAAATAAAGCATTATCTTTTTTGTCTATCTGAAGTGTTATAAAAAGTAGCTTTGATAGGGTAAATTTCATGTTTTGCAATTACGAGCCAAGTACAAAGGGGCTGCTCTGATTTGATGAGCAAGGAGCACCTAAAAAGTGAGGAATTTTATGTCAATTTTAGTAACAGGTGGAGCGGGTTATATCGGTAGCCACACAGTCGTTGAACTTTTAGCAGCGGGCTATGAAGTTGTGATTGTTGATAATTTTTCTAATAGTTCGCCAAAAGTATTAGAACGCCTTAAAACAATCACAGGGGTCGATGTTCCTTTTTATGAAGGGTCTATCTTGGACAAGGACTTTATGAGCAAGGTCTTTGAAGAAAATACCATTGATTGTGTCATTCACTTTGCTGCCTTTAAGGCGGTCGGTGAATCCGTTGAAAAACCTTTGAAATATTACCACAATAATATCACAGGAACCATTGCCCTCCTTGAAGTGATGACCGCTCATCAAGTCAAAAATATTGTCTTTAGCTCCAGCGCTACCGTTTATGGCATGAACAATATTTCGCCTTTGACAGAGGACTTGCCAACGTCAGCAACCAACCCTTACGGTTACACCAAGGTCATGATGGAACAAATCTTGAATGATGTGGCTTTTGCCGACGACGAGTGGTCTGTGACCAATCTGCGCTACTTCAACCCAATCGGTGCCCATGCTAGCGGCTTGATTGGCGAAGCGCCAAATGGCATTCCCAATAATCTCATGCCTTACATCACCCAAGTGGCAGTCGGCAAGCTCAAGGAGCTCAGCATTTTTGGTGATGACTACGATACTCACGACGGAACAGGTGTGCGTGACTATATCCATGTGGTGGACTTGGCTAAGGGGCACGTCCTTGCAGTCAAGGATAATCTGGAAACCAAGGGTGCCAAGGTTTACAATCTTGGTACAGGTCAGGGCTATAGCGTTCTTGACTTGGTCAAGGCTTTTGAGGCAGAAAATGGTCTGAAAATTCCTTACGTGATTAAACCGCGTCGCGCGGGTGACATTGCTACTTGCTATGCTGCTCCAGCCAAAGCCAAGGAAGTTTTGGGCTGGGTGGCTGAAAAGACAGTCAACGACATGGTGCGTGACTCTTGGAAATGGCAGAGCCAAAATCCAAATGGGTATGAAGACTAATTGATAAAAGCAAAAGAAACTATCTAGAGAAATCTGGATAGTTTTTTGTAAACAAGTTCGCACGGAAGAAACTAAGTCGTTATCCTGAAAGACGTAATATATTCTCAACGATTCAGATTTTCTAAAAGAATTGTGTTAAAATAAAAAAAGTTTAAGATGGAGATGGAAGGAATGAAACATTTAGGACCCGTATTTAAAAAATTAAGAGAAGCGCGACATATCTCGCTCGCGGAAGCCGTTGGTGATGAATTTTCTCCGTCCATGCTTTCCAAGTTTGAAAGTGGCAAGAGCGAACTTTCTGCTCAAAAACTTTTTGTCGCTTTGGGAAATACCCACACAGAGGTAAGCGAATATCTTTATCTCGTCAGAGGTTTTAACAGAAGTAAAACTGAAAAATTACAGGAAAAAATCCACGATTTAGAAGTAAAACAAGATTATGAAGGCTTGCAGAAATTATACTCTTTAGAATTAGCAGAATTCCATAGGCAGCACAAGAGTTTTCATATGGTCAATGCCCTGACCATTAAAGCACATTTGAAAGGTCTCGGGCTGGAGACAAATCTAACTGCGGAAGAGGAAACATTTCTTTATAATTACCTCTTTGAAACGGAAATATGGGGAAGGCATGAACTGACGCTTTTTTCTGTTTGTTCCACGCTTTTATCACCCGAACTTTTCACTAGATATACACGGGAAATGTTACAGAAGACAGATGACTTAAATGTCCTGACTGAAAACAAAACTGCCGTTAAAACAATGTTCCTAAATGGTTTTTTGCTTTGCATAGAAGAAAAAGATTTTGTCAATGCTACTTATTTTGATAAACAAATTCAAGACAATTTTTACCAAGAAAACGAGACCTATTATCGGATTATTTACATGTGGGCCAAAGGTTATCTTGCTTACAGGCAGAACCAAAAAGAAAAAGGTTTAAAACAAATGGAAAAAGCAGTTTCCATTTTGGAAACATTGGATTGCAGGCAAGCTGCGAGTTATTACAGAGATGCTATGAATCGTATCACAAATGAAACCTCTTATTGACAGATGCCAATAAGAGGTTTTATTGAATATATTCAACAAAAACTGTCTAGGCGAAAATGTCCTTTATAATATTTTTAATAATATAAAGGAGGCAAAAATGAAACTAGCACTTAGAAATAGATTATATGCTTTTTTAACCTTATCGCGTTTGTTAAATTCCATGGGCTCATCGCTCTACAATATGATTTTTGTTATTTACGCTGCCAATATGTTCCAGTCAAAATTACTGATTGGCATTGCCAATATCACTATGGTACTTCCGACCGTATTTACAGTATGGGTCGGCGTGCGAGCGGACAAAACCGAGCAGAAGAGCCAGTGGCTGATTGCCACAGGCTTTATCCAAGCCTTACTGTTTGCGGCCATAGCACTCTTTATCAATGAAGCAAACTTACTGGTATTTTCTACGGTTTGTTTACTAAATATCATGAGCGATGTCTTGTCGGATTTCGCTAATGGACTTCGTTTACCAATTATTCAAAAAAATATTGCTCAGGAAGATTTGATTGAAGCCTATTCTTTTACCCAGTTCGTGGCTTATATCTGTAACCTCGCTGGGCAGGCTCTAGGAGTCTGGTTACTCACCATTTCGGACAACAATTTCGCTATGGTAGCTCTGCTCAATGCCTTGTCTTTCCTGCTTTCTTCGCTTGTCTTGCTCTTTATTAAAAAAGACCTGACCTATGAGAAAGTTGTTCATAAGGAGGAAAAGCAAACCTTACGAGCTCGGTTTGGTCTCATGTTTGACAATATCAAGTTAATTTTTCACCAGTCGGGAACCACCAATTTTATTCAGCTCCTACTGGCTATTCTCTTTTTGAATGCTCTCGGCGGCTCGATTACAGCGATTTACAATATTTTCTTGATTGACCAACACTTGCTTGGTTTGACCTACAGCCAGTCCCTGCTCTTAGTTGAGGTGATTTTGGTGGGCGGTATTTTACTGGGCAGTTTGACGCCGCATGATTATTTTTCTAAAAAATCTTTGAGCAGTCTGGTAAGAATGGACGCCCTGATTTTTAGTCTAGTTGGCCTCTTTAATCTGCTGCATTTGCCTCCCTTGTTCGGGCTTTTTCTCCTCTCTTTTGCTGCCTACCTCACAGGCAAGGTCAATCCTAAAATCAATTCGATGCTCTTGACCAACCTTCCTTCCCATGTATTGGTACAGACCAGTAATTTTCTGTTCTTGCTTTTCACTTTGTCTCTTCCTGTCGGGACAGCCTTTTTCAGTCTAGTAGCTAGCTGGAATATGTTTGCTACATGGTTAATCTTTTTCATGATTGCATTGATAACGATGTTTTTGTCGCTAGGAAAAAGAGTCCTACTATTCGAGAAATAAAAAGTTGGTTAAACCAACTTTTTTATATCGCTCTATCTGTCCCCCTACACTTTTCTATTCTTTTTCTTGCCCCTCTATTCTCGCCGTGCTAAAATAAGATTATGACACGATATAAAGCAATTATTTCCTATGACGGATACAATTTTGCCGGCTTTCAGCGGCAGCCTCATGCACGGAGTGTGCAGGGAGAGTTGGAGAAAACTTTGACGCGAATCAATAGCGGTCATTCTGTAACAGTACATGGCGCGGGACGGACCGACAGCGGTGTACATGCTCTTGGTCAGGTCATTCATTTTGATCTTCCTCAGGCGCGTGATGAGGAGAAACTCCGCTTTGCCTTAGACACTCAAACGCCTGATGATATTGATGTGATTCAGATTGAGCAAGTGGCTGATGGCTACCATTGTCGCTATCTTAAGCATAAAAAAACCTATGAATTTTTAGTAGATATTGGTCGTCCTAAAAATCCTTTGATGCGCCACTACGCTTCGCATTTTCCTTATCCGATCGAGTTTGAGCGCATTGAAAAAGCGATCAAACAGCTAGTAGGGACACATGATTTTACAGGCTTTACCGCTTCGGGGACAAGTGTAGAGAACAAAGTGCGGACGATTGAAGTGGCGCGTGTGGATTATGACGAGAAAAGGCAGTTTCTGGTTTTCACTTTTAAGGGGAATGGTTTTTTGTATAAGCAGGTGCGCAATATGGTCGGAACACTCCTGAAAATCGGTAATAACCGCATGCCTGTCGAACAAATTACACGGATTCTTGAGGAGAAAGACCGCAATCTGGCTGGGCCAACCGCAGCACCGAATGGACTTTATTTAAAGGAGATTGATTATGAAGAGTAAGCTGATTTTAGCTCTTTCGGGCAACGATATTTTTAGTGGCGGTGGGCTCTATGCGGACTTAGCTACCTACATCACAAACGGACAACACGGTTTTGTTGCTGTGACCTGTCTGACAGCTCTGACTGACAATGGCTTTGAAGTTATCCCAACCGCAGCAAAGACCTTTGCTCAACAGCTAGGAAGTTTAAGTGCTGTGCCGTTTTCAGCTATTAAAATCGGTCTTTTGCCCAATATCGAAATTGCAGAGTTGGCGCTAGATTTTATCAAGCAACACGCAGGGCTTCCTTTGGTTTTGGATCCTGTTTTGGTTTGTAAGGAAAGCCATGATGTTGAGGTGAGTGCCCTGCGTACAGAGTTGATCAAGTTCTTTCCTTATGCGACCATTATCACGCCAAATCTTGCTGAAGCAGAGTTCTTGACTGGGCAATCAATAAAAACGGTAGACGATATGAAAATAGCAGCTCAAAAACTTTATGAATTAGGAGCCAAAAATGTCGTCATCAAAGGCGGAAATCGTCTGAGTAAGGAGAAAGCCATCGACGTCTTTTATGACGGAGTGGCTTATCAAGTCTTAGAAAATCCCGTTCTTGAATATAATAATATTGGTGCAGGCTGTACCTTTGCTTCAAGTATTGCAAGCCATTTAGTCAAAGGTGAGCAAGTGTGTGAGGCGGTTGCACAGGCAAAAGACTTTGTCTATCAGGCGATTCAACGTTCGGATGAGTATGGGGTACAACAATATGAAAGCTAGTAAACTGAAAAAAATAAGCCTTTTGTCTATTCTTACAGCGCTAACAGTCGTCTTGGGCTATTTTATGAAAATTCCAACGCCAACAGGGATTTTAACCCTGCTAGACGTCGGTGTCTTCTTCACTGCATTTTATTTTGGTAGTAGAGAAGGAGCCATCGTTGGTGGACTTGCTGGTTTTTTGATTGACCTTTTATCGGGCTACCCGCAGTGGATGATCTTTAGTTTGCTCAATCACGGTTTGCAAGGATATTTTGCTGGTTTTAAAGGGGAATTAACGATTTTAGGTGCCATTTTAGCAACCATTGCCATGGTAGGTGGCTATGCTTTGGCTGGTGGCTGGATGAATGGCTGGGGCGCAGCCCTGCCAGAAATTTTTCCAAATTTTTTACAAAATGTAGTGGGTATGGTATTAGGCTATGTACTAGCGCGTGTGATAAAAGGATTAAATCTTTGAGGTGAAAAATGGATTTACAAGCATTAAAAAAGGATACGGAACGGCTCTTGCTAGATGTTCTAGAAAAAGCCAATCTGAAATCAGGTCAGATCTTTGTTCTTGGGCTATCTTCCAGTGAGGTTGCAGGTGGTCAGATCGGGAAAAATTCTAATCTTGAAATCGGTCAAGTTATTGTCAAAACAATATTGGATTTGTTAGACGAGCGCGGGATTTATCTGGCTGTCCAAGGCTGTGAGCACCTCAATCGTGCTCTTGCAGTAGAGCGAGAATTGGCTGAAAAAGCTGATCTTGAGATTGTCAGTGTCCTACCTAGCCTTCATGCTGGTGGCAGTGGCCAATTAGCAGCTTTTGAGTATATGAAAGATCCAGTCGAAGTTGAGTTTATCAAAGCACATGCAGGGCTTGATATCGGCGATACAGCGATTGGTATGCACATCAAACACGTTCAAGTGCCTGTGCGCCCAAATATTCGTGAGTTGGGTGGTGCCCATGTGACAGCACTTGCCAGTCGTCCTAAATTAATCGGTGGTAGCCGAGCTCTCTATCCAAGAGACAACATTCGGAAGCAATAAAGTAAAGTGCATTAGGAAAACTAGTGCATTTTGTTATAAAAAGCCTTTTCTGTCACCTTTGCGATAAAAGGTTTGTAAAAACCTTGATTTCATGCTATAATGAAACGTATTCAATAAATTTTAAGGAGATCTTACAGAATGTCTGTATCATTTGAAAATAAAGAAACCAACCGTGGTGTGTTGAGTTTCACAATCAGCCAAGAGCAAATTAAACCAGAATTGGATCGTGCGTTTAATAAAGTGAAAAAATCTATCAATGTTCCTGGCTTCCGTAAAGGTCATTTGCCACGTGCTGTCTTTAACCAAAGATTTGGAGAAGAAGCACTTTACCAAGATACCTTGAACGCTTTGCTTCCAGATGCTTATGAAGCAGCAGTTAAAGAAGCGGGTCTTGAAGTTGTAGCTCAACCAACATTTGACGTAGCTTCTATGGGAAAAGGTCAAGATTGGACAATCACTGCAACAGTTGTCACAAAACCAGAAGTAAAACTTGGTGCTTATAAAGATCTTGAAGTATCAGTAGATGTTGACAAAGAAGTAAGCGAAGCAGACGTAGATGCTCGTATTGAGCGTGAACGCAACAACTTGGCAGAATTGGTTCTGAAAGAAGACAAGGCTGAGCAAGGTGACACAGTTGTGATTGACTTTGTTGGTTCAGTTGATGGTGTTGAGTTTGATGGCGGAAAAGGTGACAACTTCTCACTTGAACTTGGCAGCGGTCAATTTATCCCAGGCTTTGAAGACCAACTCGTGGGACACTCAGCTGGTGAAACAGTTGATGTCGTTGTTACTTTCCCAGAAGACTACCAAGCAGCAGACCTTGCTGGTAAAGAAGCCAAATTTGTGACCACCATTCACGAAGTAAAAGAAAAAGAGGTTCCAGCTCTTGATGATGAACTTGCAAAAGACATCGACGAAGAAGTTGAAACTTTGGCTGAATTGAAAGAAAAATACAGCAAAGAATTAGCAGAGCAAAAAGAAGCAGCTTACAAGGAAGCAGTAGAAAATGCAGCCATTGACTTGGCAGTAGAAAATGCAGAAATCGTTGAATTGCCAGAAGAAATGGTTCACGAAGAAGTGCATCGTTCAATCAATGAGTTCCTTGGTAACATGCAACGTCAAGGTATCTCTCCTGAAATGTACTATCAAATCACTGGTACAACAGAAGAGGACTTGCACGCACAGTACGCTGCTGACGCTGAAACTCGTACGAAGACAAACCTTGTTATCGAAGCAGTTGCTAAAGCTGAAAAATTTGAAACTAGCGAAGAAGAAATCAATAAGGAAATCGAAGACTTGGCTTCAACTTACAACATGGAAGTGGAGCAAGTCCGCAAACTTCTTTCAGCTGACATGTTAGAACACGACATTGTTATCAAGAAAGCTGTTGAACTCATCACAAGTACGGCAAAAGTTAAATAAATTCTTAAAAAGTCGGCTCTTTGTCAACTGTAGTGGGTTGATGAGAAGTTATAATCTGGAGAGGACTAAATCAGTCCTCTCCTTTTTGATATTTAAAGCGATGAGGATTCTAGTTTTAAANTTGTCAAAGTTCCGAAAGCCGAAAGCGTTTCGCTTGATGACTTTGATGAGGTTGTTAGTAGCTTCTAGTTTTGCGTTTGAGTAGGGCAGTTCCAGTGCGTTGATAATTTTATCTTTGTCCTTGAGAAAGGTTTTAAAAACAGTCTGAAAGATAGGATTTATACAAGAAATTGTTTCTCCAATGAGTCCAAAGAAATG
>NZ_KB904404.1 GCF_000380065.1 Streptococcus massiliensis DSM 18628
CAGTGAGGGCATTTAGGAGCGGGATAATCTAGCTTAGCCATGATTTCTTTATGTGTACCAGCATCTAGAACATCCAAAATCGTAATGTTAGGGTCTTTGATTTCCAGTAAGTTTGTGATAAAATTTAATTGTTCCATAAGATTCTTTCTAATGATGGTTTGATCGCTTTTCATTATAGGTCTTATGGGACTTTTTTTCTACAACAAAATAGGCTCCATAATTCCTAAAGTGATTTTACCCACTACAGAAATTATAGAGCCCGAATAAAAGGTATAGGGTTGTGGTCCTATACCTTTTTCTTATGGTTCTTGTATCATTTTATTTTTTGAAGTGATTTCTAAAAAATATAGATAACATGTTGGTTAAGTTCTTGACAAATACTTTTATATATAGTAGAATGAAATAGATTTTAGGCTTGAAGGGAGTGAAAAATATGTCAAAGACAGTAGTACGTAAGAATGAATCACTTGACGATGCTCTTCGTCGTTTCAAACGTGCGGTTACTAAAGCTGGTACTCTTCAAGAAACACGCAAACGCGAATTCTATGAAAAACCTTCTGTAAAACGTAAACGTAAATCAGAAGCAGCTCGTAAACGTAAAAAATATTAAAAATAAGAGGTAAGCATTGGCTTACTTCTTGTTTTTTCTTTTATGTAACTTGGAAGAATTTAAAAACCACTACAGAAGCAGTGGTTACTAATCCAATGGCTATCTCTTTTCAAGAAGAGCCTTGATTTCTTGAAGAACTTCTAATTCAGTTGGAGCTGTCTCTTCTTCAACAACTTCCTCTTCTTTCTTTGTCAAGCTTTGAGCTTTTTCAGCGGCCTTAACGACAAAGAATAAAGTCGTACCGATAATTAAGAAATTGAGAATAGAGCTCAAAAAACTACCATACTTGACACCGTTCCAAGTGAGTTTTGCAATATCTTCAACATTAGCAGCTTTCAGAAGTGGGTTTAAGATAAGTGGAGTAATGATATCATTTACTAATGAGGTGATAATGGCTCCAAATGCGGCACCAATGATAACAGCTACGGCAAGGTCGACAACATTGCCACGAAGAAGAAAAGCTTTTAATTCCTTTAACATTTTCTTTTTCCTTTCAAAAAAATAATCACAGGCACCATTATAGCTAAAAAATCCTATTCTGGCAACAAAATTCATTGCGAATATTTTACTTTTTCGCGATTTTACGTTAAAATAGAGAATAGATTTCTATGATAGAATGGAGGTATTGACTGTATGGATAAAGAAACCATTGCTGAGATAAAAAATAGCGTCAATATCGTCGATGTCATAGGAGAGGTCGTTGCGCTAACTAAAAATGGCCGTAACTTTCTGGGACTCTGTCCTTTCCACGGAGAGAAAACCCCTTCTTTCAATGTGGTAGAGGATAAACAGTTTTACCACTGTTTTGGCTGTGGAAAATCTGGGGATGTCTTTAAATTTATTGAAGAGTATCAGGGAGTTCCTTTTCTAGAGGCCGTAAATACAGTTGCAGAACGTGCTGGGATTGCTATTGATTACCAGCCACAAGCAGTGCAGCAAATACCAAAAAGCCATCCACATCAGAGGCTTTATGACCTTCATGCAGTAGCAGCTAAATTTTATCATGCTATTCTGATGACAACCACTATGGGGGAGGCAGCCCGTTCTTACCTTTACAAGCGTGGATTGACTGATGATGTGATTAAGCATTTTCAATTAGGCTTAGCTCCATCGGATAACTCATCCCTTTATCAACGTGTACGAGAAGATTTTTCCGAAGAAGAGATTTTTCAGTCGGGACTTTTTCATTTGTCGGAGGGAAATCTAGTTTTTGATGCTTTCCAAGAACGGATTATGTTCCCGCTAACAGATGATCAGGGACGAGTGATCGCCTTTTCTGCTCGGGTTTGGAAAGAGGGAGCTGTTAACGACCAAGGGCAAGTTGCCAAATATAAAAATAGCCGTGCAACTGCGATTTTCAATAAAAGTTACGAACTTTATCACCTTGACAAGGCGCTTCCCGTCATCAAAAAATCTCACGAAGTTTATCTGATGGAAGGCTTTATGGATGTTATTGCCGCCTACCAATCAGGTATAGAAAATGCTGTTGCTTCCATGGGGACGGCGCTAACATCAGATCATGTCCGTCACCTAGGAAAGTACACAAAAAAAGTTGTAATAGCCTATGATGGTGATAAGGCTGGACAAGCAGCGACTGCGAAAGCTATAGATGAGCTGGGAACTCTTTCGGTAGAAATTATCGTTTTTCCAGAGCAACTGGATCCTGACGAGTTTTTACAAAAAAATTCCCCAGAGAAATTGTATGATTTTCTGACTAAGTCACGAATTAGTAAAGTGGAATTTTTGATAAACCATCTAAAGCCTGACAACCTTGAAAATCTGCAAGCACAGATTGATTTCGTAGAACGTATGGCGCCGATCATTGCTCAAACACCGTCCATAACAGCTCAAAATTCTTATATTTATTTGTTGGCTGATCTCTTATCGCATTTCGATTATTCGCAGGTGGAACAAGCTGTGAACCGAGTTCGTGTAGCTGGTCGAGAACAGCGACAAGCAAATACGTATCAAAGAGAATATTCAATGGCAAATCTGCCTGTTGGTAAACACCTGTCTCGTCTCATACGTGCAGAAAATACCCTGCTTTACCGAATGATTCATAACCCAGTGGTACTTAATGATTTTCGATTACGAGAGGATTTTCATTTTGAAACGACAGAATTACAAATTCTTTATGAAACTTTGTGTCAGAACGGTGAAGTAGATTCACAAACATTATCGGCTTTTCCTGATTCCGTTCAACAGGCTTGGTACAGCGTTTTAGAAGAGAACCTTCCGGAGGAATTCTCAACGGAAGAGTTAGAAGAAGTTGAACGTGTGCGAAATCAAGAAATTTTACGCTACAAGAATCAACAAATAGGAAAAAAAGTTCGTGAAGCATCACACAATGGTGATGTGGATGTGGCAGTTCAGGAAATCGAGCGCTTAATTGCTCAAAAAAGAAGAATGGAGTAAGTATGACTACAAAACAAAAAGAAGTCACAACATTTGATGTTCAAGTTGCGGAGTTTATCCGTAATCATAAACAAAGTGGTACTGCAACAGATGATGACATCAATGCCGGGCTTGTTATCCCATTTGCCTTAGACGCTGATGGAATTGACAATCTCCTGCAACGTATTCAAGATGCTGGTATTTCAATCATAGATAAAGATGGCAACCCAAGTGCTCGTGTATTGAGTACAGAAGAGGAAGTTGAACTGAGCGATGAGGAATTACTGGGCAGCAACTCTGCCAAGGTCAATGACCCCGTTCGGATGTACCTCAAGGAGATTGGGGTTGTGCCACTTTTGACCAACGAAGAAGAGCAGGAATTGGCAATTTTGGTGGAGCAAGGTGACACAGAAGCCAAGCAGCGTTTGGCAGAAGCCAACTTGCGTCTGGTGGTGTCTATCGCTAAACGCTATGTTGGGCGTGGCATGCAGTTTCTGGATTTGATTCAAGAGGGAAATATGGGGCTTATGAAGGCAGTTGACAAGTTCGACTACACCAAGGGCTTCAAGTTCTCAACTTATGCAACTTGGTGGATTCGCCAAGCCATTACACGTGCCATTGCAGATCAGGCACGGACTATTCGGATTCCGGTCCACATGGTTGAAACAATCAATAAACTGGTTCGTGAGCAGCGCAATCTCTTGCAGGAGCTAGGGCAAGACCCGACGCCTGAGCAAATCGCTGAGCGCATGGATATGACGCCTGACAAGGTACGCGAAATTTTGAAAATCGCCCAAGAGCCCGTTTCTCTGGAAACGCCAATCGGAGAAGAAGATGACAGTCATCTGGGTGATTTCATTGAGGACGATGTTATCGAAAATCCAGTTGATTACACGACACGTGTTGTGCTACGCGAGCAGTTAGATGAAGTCCTCGATACCCTGACCGACCGTGAGGAAAATGTCCTGCGTCTGCGTTTCGGGTTGGACGACGGAAAAATGCGAACGCTGGAAGATGTCGGCAAAGTCTTTAACGTAACGCGGGAGCGGATTCGGCAGATTGAGGCGAAAGCGTTGCGGAAATTGCGCCACCCGAGCCGTAGCAAACCACTGCGTGATTTTATTGAAGATTAAAGGTACTAACATATGACTTACACAACAGAAGAAACAGGAGCGATCAAAGAGCGGATCCTCCGCGCATTAGAAGAAGTAATTGACCCTGAGTTGGGAATTGATATTGTTAATCTCGGTCTAGTTTATGAAATTCGCTTTGATAGTGAAACAGGTGAGACAGAGATTGATATGACGCTCACAACGATGGGCTGTCCTTTAGCTGATTTACTAACGGATCAAATTTATGATGCAATGAATGAGGTGCCAGAAGTTACCAAAGTTGAAGTGAAACTCGTCTGGTATCCTGCTTGGACGGTTGATAAAATGAGCCGTTATGCTCGGATTGCTCTAGGAGTTAAATAAGTTTTAAAAGGCGTGAAAAAATTCGCGCTTTTTTCTTTAAACTAAGCAGAATTTATGATATACTGTTATCTGTAGTGTTTTGGGGTCGTTACGGATTCGACAGGCATTATGAGGCATATTTTGCGACTCATCTAGCGGATGTAAAACGCCAGTTAAATATAACTGCAAAAAATAACAATTCTTACGCTTTAGCTGCCTAAAAACCAGCGGGCGTGACCTGATTTGGATTGCTTGTGTCTAATGCTAGGTCTTTATTTTAGCAAGCTACGGCAAGGTCTCGTCTAGCGGCCTTGCAAGAGATTGATAGACTCGCTTGACTTGGGCTTGAGCTATGTGTCAAAGTTAAGTTAAAATAAGATATAGCCTATGGTTGTAGACAAATGTGTTGGCAGGTGTTTGGACGTGGGTTCGACTCCCACCGGCTCCATTGAGGTTGTTTGTCTGACCTCTATCATGGAAGATTACTCAAGAGGCTTAAGAGGCTGTGTTGGAAACGCAGTAGGCGTGTGAAAGCGTGCGTGGGTTCGAATCCCATGTCTTCCGTTTGGTTTTTAGATGAATAAAAAAGAGTGGAAATGTATTTCGCTCTTTTTGTTTTGGAAAATACTTGCAAAATTTCTGAAAAGTAGTAAACTGATAGGTGAGACTGGAGGTTTCTGTGAAATTATACGTACAACTGATGATTATTTTTGCTATTTCCTTAATAGGTGAAGCCATTTCGGCTCTTTTTAATTTGCCTGTTCCAGGAAGTATTATCGGTTTAATTATTCTTTTTTTAGCACTACATTTTAAAATTCTACGCTTACGTCATGTCAGTATGGTCGGCAATTTTCTTTTGGCAAATATGACCATTCTTTTTCTGCCAGCAGGTGTGGGAATTATGGATAAATTTGACGCTATTGCTCCCTATTTGTTACCAATTATAATCATCATTTTAGGCGCCTTAGTTCTCAATGTTATCATTATCGCTTTGGTCGTTCACTCTATCAAAAATCGCTATGAAGGAGATTACGGAGAGCGAGGTGGTAAACATGTCTAGCCTTTGGACAAATCCCTTATTTGGAATATCTCTATCTATTTTTGCTTATTTGCTGGGAATGCTAATCTATCGCCGTTTTCCTCATCCGTTGACAACACCGCTTTTTCTAGCTGCGATCATGATTATTCTGTTTTTGAAACTAACAGGAATTTCCTATAAAGACTATTATATTGGTGGAAGTTATCTAAATAATCTAATCGTTCCGTCAACGGTCACTTTGGGAATCCCTCTTTATAAAAGTTTTCACCTGATGAAACATCATATGAGAAGTATCTTACTTGCTACCTTTTTATCTGCTGTGGCAAACACGACCTTTACTGCATTCGTTGCGAAAATGTTCGGTATGGATTTCTTTCTAGCCATTTCCCTTTTCCCAAAATCCGTAACAACAGCGATGGCTGTAGGAATTACAGATAAAATGCAGGGAATTACCACCATAACCTTGGTAGTGGTGGTAGCAACAGGTATTTTGACAAGTGTTATAGGCCCTAGTTTGTTAAAGATGTTAAAAATTAAAGATCCGATTGCTATCGGCTTAGCACTTGGAGGAACTGGACATGCGGTCGGAACAGGTTCTGCATTTCAATACGGTCAAGTAGCTGGAGCGATGGGTGGTTTAGCCATTGGCATCATGGGACTTATGTATGTTTTTGTCAGCCCTCTTGTTGCTGCTATCATTTTGAAATAAAAAAATCCTGAGGTTACGACAATCTCAGGATTTTCTATTTTATTGGAGATTTACTTTATTTTTTAGAATGTAATAAGTCCCAAAGTAGAAAAGTATAGCTGTAATGATATAGTATAGGATAGAAAGACCATTACTATAATAAGGTGTAGTGGATACAATTACAGCAGGATTGCCTGTGACAAAAAAGAAACTAGGTACAAAACTAACGATGAGATAAAAAGCGACTGCAATAGGTGTACGATAGTTTTCAAATAGTTGTCCTACTGAAATAGCGAGATAGATGAGAAGGGTATTGGAAATTATGCCAAAGAATTGATTGGCAACATCAAGGTAGAAATTACTTTCACTGAATAATTCCCAAACGTTAAAAGCATTAGTGAGCGCTTGAAACCAATCAAAACCAGGAACAACTGATGCACTTATAATAAACCACATAATAGCAATACTCAGCAGAAAAGTAAGGAAACTAAGAAGTGTCCAAATAAGTGCAGCAATTAATTTTGAAAGAATAATTTGGTGTTCGTTAACAGGCAGCGTCAATGTCAGGTACCCTTCACGTCCGTAGATATTATTTTTAAAACGACGAATAATCAGAAACAAAGTTGAGATAAAAAGCGTAGAAAGGATTCCAAAAAAACTTAGAGCAAAAAAGAACAACAAAATTGCATGGTTTTCACTTGCCTGTGCTGCTATAGAAAAGGTGCTAATACTTCCATGGAAATGATTGAAGTTGATTGAAAACAAGGCTCCGATGAGAACAGATAGTAAAAGCATCATTCCATACAAACCTAGGTACCATTTATTAACATTTTTAAACTCATATTTTAATAATTTTCTAAACATAATAAACTCCTTTTTTCTAAGCCTTGAACTCATCGCGGAAGAGTTGGTCGATGGATTCACCGGACTCATAACGAATGTCATCCACATTGCCCTGACGGACAATTTCTCCTCGGTCAATAAAGATAATTTCATCTAAAATTGGCTCAATATCTGAAATTAAGTGAGTAGAAATGATGACAGAAGCAGTTGGCGAATAGTTGTTGATAATGGTACGCAGAATATAGTCACGCGCAGCGGGATCCACACCACCAATTGGTTCATCAAGGACGTAGAGACGCGCTTGACGACTCATAACTAGAATCAACTGCACTTTTTCCTTATTTCCCTTGGAAAGTTTTTTAAATCGAACGGTCGGATCAATTTTTAAATCTTCCAATAAGTTGAGAGCACGCGCTTCATCAAAGTCAGCATAAAAATCTTTGAAAAGCTGAACAGCTTGTTGCACAGTCATATTGTCATTAAGGTAGGTCGTATCTGGCAAGTAAGAGACAATCTTTTTACTTTCGCTAGAAGGAGTTATCCCATTGATCGTGATTAGCCCTTCGTTTGGTTGTAATAGTCCGTTGATGAGTTTTATTAGGGTCGTTTTTCCAGAACCATTTGGCCCTAACAATCCAACGATTTTTCCAGCTTCAATTTCCAAGTTGATATGCTGGAGAGCGACTGTACTACCATAAGATTTTGAAACATTTTCAAATTTTACTAAAGACATTTTCAAATCTCCTTGTCTATTTTTACTGGGTGAGTGTTAATATAATTTGTAACGACTGTCCCCAAATCCTGTTGTTCATAGCCAAAATGAAGCATATTAGTGACAAAACGGTTGAGTTCTTCCTGCGCAAGAGCATCACGAGTTTGTAAAATCAATTCATGATTGTCTGTGACAAATCGTCCGGCAGTTCGCTGGGCGTAGACAAAACCTTCTTTTTCTAGTTCGGACAAAGCACGTTGGATGGTATTAGGATTTACACCTGCCTCCTCTGCTAATTCACGGACAGAGAGCAACCGTTCACCGCTTTTTAGTTGATTAGAAATAATTTGCACTTTTAATCGTTCCATAATTTGTAAGTAAATGGGACGATTATTATCAAAATTCCATACCATAGGAACTCCTTTCTATATTTGAAGTTGTTGTAGATCGTCTACAGAAATAGAGGATTGAAACTCTATTTTGTTCTAACTAAATAGTACAATAATACATGGATAATGTCAAGTATTTTACATAAAAATAGTTAAGCACAGCAGAGTTTTCATAAATCTTGTATAATAGAAGGAGATAAAAGAATGGAGAGAGCGAAGTGGTAGCACAACTTGATACAAAAACAGTGTACAGTTTTATGGATAGCCTGATGACACTTGATAAATACATAGCAACTGCGAAAACTATGGGATACAAGCAGCTGGGCATCATGGATAAAAATAACCTTTATGCTGCCTATACTTTTTTAGAAAAAGCCAAGAAAGCTGGATTACAGCCACTTTTGGGAATAGAACTTGATGTAATCTTTGAAGAACAGCCTTTATCTTTACGACTTTTGACCTTATCAACCAAGGGCTATCAACAGTTGATGAAGATTGCCACCCAAAAAATGTTGGGGAAATCTCGTTGGGAGGATCTTTCTCCGTTGATAAAAGATTTGGCGATTATTATCCCTGCTTTTGAAGGAGTGGACGACTTGGAGCTGGGGCATGACTTTTACATCGGCGTTTCGCCTCGGACAAAAAAGCAAGATTTCAAACATTTGACCTTGCCGCTTCATACGGTGCGCTATTTTGACCGGTCTGATTTGGAGACCTTGCAAATGTTGCGAGCCATTCGGGACAATAGCAGCTTGCGCGAAGTCGGTGATTTCCCTAGCCACCAATATCTCTTGCCGCCAGAAGCCTTGCGAGCAGCCTTTGCCGATACTTTCCCAGAAAGCTGGGACAATTTGGACGAGCTGATTGCGGATGTGCACTATGACATCAACAACGAGTTGAAATTGCCGCGCTTCAATCCTGAGCGACCAGCCGTTGAGGAATTGCGGGAGCGAGCGCAGGCAGGACTAGCTGTCAAGGGCTTGGCCAACCCGCTTTACCAAGAGCGGCTGGAGGAGGAGCTCTCGGTCATTCATCAAATGGGCTTTGATGATTATTTCTTGATTGTCTGGGATTTGCTGCGTTTTGGTCGCAGTCAGGGCTACTATATGGGTATGGGACGGGGCTCTGCCGTGGGGAGCCTGGTTGCCTACGCCCTTGAGATTACAGGGATTGACCCTGTCGAGAAAAACTTGCTTTTCGAGCGTTTCTTAAATGTCGAGCGCTACACCATGCCCGATATTGATATTGATATTCCCGATGTCTACCGTCCGGAGTTTATCCGCTATGTCCGCGACCGCTATGGTACCATGCACGCGGCGCAGATTGTCACTTATTCGACTTTTGGTGCCAAGCAAGCCATTCGCGATGTTTTCAAGCGCTTCGGTGTTCCCGAGTATGAATTGACCAATATCACGAGAAAAATCAGCTTTCGCGATAGCCTGACTTCGGCTTACGAGGGCAAGTTGTCCTTCCGCCAGATAATCAATAGCAAACTGGAGTACCAAAAGGCTTTTGACATTGCCAAAAAAATCGAGGGAAATCCGCGCCAGACCTCTATCCACGCGGCGGGTGTGGTGATGAGTGACAACGACCTGACTGACCATATTCCCCTCAAATATGGCGAAGACATGTACATCACCCAGTACGATGCTCACGGTGTTGAGAGCAATGGTCTTTTAAAAATGGACTTTCTGGGGCTGCGCAATCTGACTTTTGTGCAGCGCATGAAAGAGGCGGCGCTGGATAAATACGGCGTGGATATTGACATTGCCCAGATTGATTTGGAAGATAAGGAGACGCTGAAGCTCTTTGCGGCTGGCGACACCAAGGGGATTTTCCAGTTTGAGCAAGCTGGCGCGATCAATCTGCTCAAGCGTGTTCAGCCGTCGCAGTTTGAGGAGGTCGTGGCGACAACCAGTCTCAATCGTCCGGGAGCCAGTGATTACATTGATAATTTTGTCAAACGCAAGCACGGGCAAGAAGCGGTCGAGTTGATTGACCAGAGCCTAGCTGACATCCTTTCGCCGACTTACGGTATCATGCTCTATCAGGAGCAGGTCATGCAGGTAGCGCAGCGTTTTGGCGGCTTTAGTTTGGGCAAAGCCGACATTCTCAGACGCGCTATGGGGAAGAAAAATGCTGCCGAAATGCACAAAATGGAAGAGGAGTTTGTCGCTGGGGCAATCAAGCTGGGGCATTCGGAAGAAAAGGCAAAAGAAGTGTTCGCCGTCATGGAAAAATTCGCGGGCTATGGTTTCAACCGCAGTCATGCCTATGCTTACTCGGCTCTGGCTTTCCAGCTGGCTTACTTTAAGGCGCACTATCCAGACATCTTTTTTGATGTGATGCTTAATTATTCCAGCAGCGACTACATCACAGATGCCCTGTCCTTTGACTTTCAAGTAGTACCCTTGACCATTAACAACATCCCCTACCACGACAAGTTTCAGGACAAGAAGATTTTCATGGGGCTGAAAAATATCAAGGGCTTGCCACGCGATTTCACCCACTGGATTATGGAGGCGCGTCCCTTTGCTAGTGTGGAGGATTTTCTTTTCAAATTGCCAAAGAATTATCGTAAACCAACTTTCTTGCTTCCCCTCATTCAATTAGGTCTCTTTGACTGTTTTGAAAAGAACCGTGCTAAAATTGAGCATAATCTTGAAAATCTCTTCGTTTTTACAGATGAGTTGGGTAGCCTGTTTGGAGAAAGCGCCTATAGCTGGATAGATGTAGAAGATTATAGTGATGCAGAAAAGTTTGAATTGGAGCAGATTATTATCGGCGTTGGGCTTAGTCCACATCCTCTTTTAGCCGCAGCCAAGAATGCTCAGCAAGCCTTTACACCACTAACTGAACTAACCAAAAATAGCCGTACAACGATTCTTATTCAACTTGAAGATATTAAAGTTATTCGTACCAAAAATGGCGAGCAAATGGCCTTCCTGCGTGTCAGCGATACCAAGCAAAAGCTAGATGTGACTCTCTTTCCAGAAACATATCAGAAATTTAACGGTCAATTACGCTTAAAGGGACTTTATTATATGACAGGTCGGATCCAAGAACGTGACGGACGTTTACAAATGATCTTAGAAACTTGCCAAGAAGTTGTCACTGAACGTTTCTGGGTGCAATTAGCTAATCATGAAAGTGATGCAGAAATATCCGCTATTTTACAGCAATTTCGAGGAGATATTCCAGTCGTTATCCGTTATGAAAATGAAAGAAAGACAGTGGCAATTCCTCAATATCGTGTTCAAAAATCAGAGAAATTACAAGAAGAATTGAAGAAAATAACCATGAAAACGATTTATCAATAAAAAATTAGGAAAAAAGAAGAATTTTGATTTTGATTGTGGTATAATCAAGGGTGAATGTAAAAAGAAAAAGGAGCACAAACGAATGAAACGTATTGCTGTTTTGACTAGTGGTGGAGACGCCCCTGGTATGAATGCTGCTATCCGTGCAGTTGTTCGTAAAGCAATTTCAGAAGGAATGGAAGTTTACGGTATCTATGACGGTTATGCCGGCATGGTTGCTGGTGAAATTTATCCGCTTGATGCTGCATCAGTTGGAGATATTATTTCACGTGGTGGTACTTTCCTTCACTCAGCTCGTTATCCAGAATTTGCCCAATTAGAAGGACAATTAAAAGGAATTGAGCAACTTAAAAAACATGGTATTGAAGGAGTTGTGGTTATCGGTGGAGACGGTTCTTATCATGGCGCTATGCGATTGACAGAACATGGCTTCCCAGCTGTCGGACTTCCTGGCACGATTGACAATGATATCGTTGGTACAGATTTTACAATCGGTTTTGACACAGCTGTTACAACTGCGATGGATGCCATTGATAAGATTCGCGATACCTCATCTAGTCACCGTCGTACTTTTGTTGTTGAAGTAATGGGACGTAACGCTGGAGACATCGCTCTCTGGGCTGGTATTGCTACAGGTGCCGATGAAATCATCGTTCCTGAAGAAGACTTCAAAATCGAAGATATCGTTGCAAGTATTAAACGTGGCTATGAAGAAGGTAAGAAACATAATATTATTGTTCTTGCAGAGGGTGTTATGTCAGCCGATGAATTTGGTAAGAAGTTGAAAGAAGCTGGTGATGTGAGCGATCTTCGTGTGACTGAACTTGGACATATTCAACGTGGTGGTTCCCCAACTGCTCGTGACCGTGTTCTTGCTTCTCGTATGGGTGCTCATGCCGTTACCCTTCTTAAGAAGGGTATTGGTGGTGTTGCGGTTGGTATTCGTAATGAACAAATGGTTGAAAATCCAATCCTTGGTACAGCAGAAGAGGGTGCTTTATTTAGTTTAACAGAAGACGGTAAGATTATTGTTAATAATCCACATAAAGCTGATCTTGATCTTGCTAAATTAAACCGTAGCATTTCAATGTAATTTTAATTTGTTATTCTGGTCATAAAGACCATTTAAATAAAAAGGAGTGTTCATATATCATGAATAAACGTGTAAAAATCGTTGCAACTTTAGGTCCTGCGGTAGAAATCCGTGGTGGTAAAAGATTTGGTGAAGATGGCTATTGGAGCGAAAAATTAGATGTTGAAGCATCGGCTCAAAATATTGCAAAATTAATCCAAGCTGGTGCAAATACATTCCGTTTCAACTTCTCGCATGGTGATCATGCAGAACAAGGTGATCGTATGGCTACTGTGCACCGTGCAGAAGAAATTGCTGGTCAAAAAGTTGGTTATCTTCTTGATACAAAAGGACCAGAGATCCGTACAGAGTTATTTGAAGGCGATGCTAAAGAATATTCTTACAAAACAGGTGAAAAAATCCGTGTTGCAACTAAACAAGGTATCAAATCAACTCGTGAAGTTATCGCATTGAATGTTGCTGGTGCACTTGATATCTATGACGATGTTGAAGTTGGAAAACAAGTTCTTGTTGATGACGGTAAACTTGGTCTTCGCGTTATTGCAAAAGATCCTGTTACACGTGAATTTGAAGTAGAAGTTGAAAACGACGGTATTATCGCTAAACAAAAAGGTGTTAATATTCCGAACACGAAAATTCCTTTCCCTGCCCTTGCTGAACGTGATAACGACGATATTCGTTTCGGCTTGAAACAAGGAATTAACTTCATCGCCATTTCATTCGTTCGTACAGCCAAAGACGTCAACGAAGTGCGCGCTATCTGTGAAGAAACTGGTAACGGACACGTTAAACTCTTTGCTAAAATCGAAAACCAACAAGGTATTGAAAACTTGGATGAAATCCTTGAAGTAGCTGATGGTATCATGATTGCTCGTGGTGACATGGGTATTGAAGTTCCATTTGAAATGGTTCCAGTTTACCAAAAAATGATTATCACAAAAGTCAATGCAGCTGGTAAAATTGCGATTACCGCAACAAACATGCTTGAAACAATGACTGAAAAACCGCGTGCTACTCGTTCAGAAGTATCAGACGTGTTTAACGCTGTTATTGACGGAACAGATGCAACAATGCTTTCAGGTGAATCTGCAAATGGTAAATACCCACTTGAATCTGTAACAACTATGGCTACAATTGATAAAAACGCTCAAACACTCTTGAATGAATATGGACGTTTGTCATCAGTTGACTATGCTCGTAGTTCTAAAACAGAAGTTGTTGCTTCAGCAGTGAAAGATGCTACAAACTCAATGGATATTAAATTGGTCGTTACAATCACTGAAACAGGTAACACTGCACGATTGATTTCTAAATATCGTCCTGACGCTGATATCTTAGCAGTAACATTTGATGAATTGACACAACGCTCATTGATGTTAAACTGGGGTGTTATTCCAGTTGTAACTGAAAAACCTGCTTCTACTGACGACATGTTTGAAGTTGCAGAAAAAGTTGCTCTTTCAACAGGATTAGTAGAATCAGGTGACAACATTGTGATTGTAGCCGGTGTCCCAGTTGGAACTGGTGGTACAAATACCATGCGTATCCGCACCGTACGTTAATTTGAATAACTATTCTATGCTAGTCAAGCTTTGCCTTGGCTGGCTTTTTATATTTTTGATACTTTTTTTCTGTATCTAAAAATGGTATAATAGTTTCATAGAGCGAAGGGAGAGGGCATGGCAAAAAGAGATTTACTGCGAAACATTATTTTATTACTTTTAGTTGTTTGTGTGTTTATTGGTTTACGCATTTGGGTTTTTGATTTGTATAAAATAAAAAATCAGGATGCAAACCATTATCTGAAAACAGGCGATTATATTTTAGCTATGAAAAATGGACTACCTAAATATGGAGAATTCGTCCTTTATGAGGTAAATGGAAAGGACCACGTAGGACGAATCATTGCTACGGAAAATGATAAAGTCACTTATATGGATGATGTTCTTTATCTTAATGATAAGATTAAAACAGAAGACTATTTGTTAAATTATAAAGAAAAATATCAAGCAAGTCTCCAAAACGGCGGGTATTTTACCCATGATTTTACGATTGCTACCCTTCCGAAAGTAAAATCTGACAAGGTGACAAAAAACAGTTATCTCATTCTCAACGATAATCGAAAAGATACAAGCGATAGTCGGAGCTTTGGTTTAGTTAGTCAGAAACAGATACGGGGAGTAATCCATTTTCGACTGTTTCCTCTAAATAAATTTGGTTTTATTGAAAATAAATGAAAAAGCGGTATAAATTGTGTCAAGCCCCAACTAAAATAGACAGTAAAAAAGTGTATTAGTTATGAAGATATGCTTCCCGATATTGCACGGGGGTCATGCCTTTTAATTTTTCTTGCGGTCTATCCATATTATACCAGTCTATATAGTCTTTGATTTGGCGAATGAGCTGTTTCTGACTCTCTGGAGGAAATAAAGTCAAAGACTCACTTTTGAGGTGAGAGAAAAAATTTTCACAAGGAGCATTGTCATAACAATTCCCTTTCCTAGAATGTGAGATTGTCACACCATAGGAGTC
>NZ_KB904405.1 GCF_000380065.1 Streptococcus massiliensis DSM 18628
TGTCCCCCCCCGCGATGCCTATTAGGCTTGTACGGAGCCTGGAATGGCGAACGTAGAAGTCAAGAGGCTACCGCGTCTTGTACATATTTCGAACAGATTTTTGAGGTTGCAGACTTTTGTCCCAACCTCTTTTACTTTGAAAGAATAGTGTCTATTTTCCAAACTCCGCCTTGCTTTTGACGTCGCCATATTCTTCGGGGACTTCCTGAGCGAGGATAGCGTCGTAGCTAGGCAGCTCTAGGTCCGCTCCGTATTTGTGCCTGAGAGCAGTGGTGACGAGGCGGTAGGCTAGATTGGCATTGCGGGACAAAATCGGCCCGTGGAAATAAGAGCCAAAGACATTCTTGTAATGAACGCCCTCGCAGCCGTCTTCCTGATTATTGCCGTTGCCGTAAACGACCTTACCCAGCGGTTTTTCATCGCTAGATAAGAAAGTCCGTCCTTGGTGATTTTCAAAGCCGTAGTAGGTTTCGTTAAATTCTTCATTGTGAATTTTGATGTCGCCAATGTAGCGGTTCTTGCTTTGATTGAGCGTGTAATGTCCCATGAGCCCCAAGCCCTCAATCCGCCGTCCTGACGCCTCGATATAATATTGTCCCAAAAGCTGGAAACCGCCGCAAATGGCAAGAACTACCTTATCTTCTTGGATAAAATTGCCCAGCGCTTCTTTTTTGGCAGGCAAATCGCGGGCAACAATCGTCTGTTCATAGTCTTGACCGCCACCAAAGAAAGCAATATCGTAGTAGTCCTTGTCAAAATCGTCCTCTAGCGAGACAATGTCAACAGCTACTCTTGCGTCTAGTTTTTCTGCCACATACTTGAGCATGAGAATATTGCCGTTGTCGCCGTAGGTATTCATGAGATTGCCATAGAGGTGGGCAATGTGCAAATCGTAGCGATAATCCTGATTTTCAGGAGAAGTGAGAGAGGTGTAGACCATTAGTTCATCTCCTTTCTAACGACTTGGTGGTTGGCGAGGAGCTCGCGAAATTCCAGCATGGCCGTGTAGGTGGCAAGGATATAGGCGTGCTGGCAGTCTTGCTGCTCAATCGCTTGAAAGACTTGGTTGAGTTCCTTGATTTCGGTGATGTTTGCGGCGTCGTAGCCGGTCACTCGCAAACGGCGGGCAATTTCAGAATGACGCACTCCACCAGCATAGACCTGGGGAATATCCATATCCAAAATCTGCTCAAAATCCGCATCCCAAATCCAGCTAGTATCAATTCCGTCAGCATAGTTGGCGTTGAGCAGGACAGAAAGAGTGAAAGGAAAAGGCGCTAGCTTAATCATTTCCAGAGCTTGAGTGGCGCCGACTGGATTTTTAATGAGCACCAGTGTGCACTCTTTATCGCCAATCTTGAAGGTTTCTTGCCGTCCGAAAACCGCGCGACTCTTGTCAAAGCCTGCCTTGATAACGCTTGGCTCCACATCGAAAAATTGCGCAACGGAGACCGCCGCAAGGGCATTGTAGATATTATAAAGTCCACCGATATTGATGTGGTAATCTTGCCCGTCGATGACAAAGGCAGAGCGGTTGTGCTTGAGTTCAAGCAAGTCTGTCAAGCGGTAGTCAAGCTCGGGGCGCGCGAAACCACAGTTTTGGCAGATATAGTCGCCCAGATTGGCATAGGTATTGAGGCGGTAGGTGAGAATGCGCTCGCACTGCGGACAGACAATCCCCTCGGTATTATAGTGAGCCAGCTGAGGCTCTTTTTTTTCGGTGTCAAAACCATAATACTTGATTGGATTTTTGAGGGTTGCCGAGTTAAAGAGCGGGCTATCGCCGTTCATGAGAACCGTCGCATCGGGCGCCTTTTGCACAGCGTCCAAAATCATCTGGTAGGTCGTATAAATCTCACCGTAGCGGTCCATTTGGTCGCGGAAAATATTTGTAAAGACGAAGAGACTAGGTGTGATATAATCACAAATCCGCGATAGACTGGCTTCGTCGATTTCTAGCACCGCGATTTTCTTGCCATACTTATTTTTTTTGGCAGTCAGAAAAGTCGTGGTAATTCCGCTAATCATATTGGCGCCGCTAGGATTGGTCACGATAGAGCCGAAGGCCTCTTGGAGAATGCCGACCGTCAGCGCCGTAGTCAGGGTTTTACCGTTGGTACCCGTCACCACGACGATTTCGTAATCGGCTGCGAGATTTTCAAGAATTGTTTTGTCAAATTTGAGGGCAATCTTTCCGGGCAGGGTCGAACCACGTCCTAAAAGACTGAGTAGGAAGTGAGAACTTTTGCCTGCGAGGACACCCAAAGCTGTATTTATCTTCATAAAAATATTTTATCATAAAAGTGGGTAATTAGGGGAATTAAATATTGAGAGCCTTTTTAGCCTATTTTTAAAAATGTTTACTTAAAAAAGCACCATTCCCAGATGAAGTCTAGAAGTGGTACTATTTTAAAAGATTAATTTACTTTATCCTAATAGGGTTACAACAACTGGGACAACAATTACAAAAAGGACAGTAGAGAGTGTGACTAGATTAGTGGCATATTCAACATCACCTTTTCCCTGATTAGCAAGGATTGGAAGAACTGCTAGAGCTGGTGCGGCAGACTGAACAACAAATGTTTTAAACTCTGCACTTGCCATACCTGATGCAGTCAATTTTAGAATGATGAACATGAGAACTGGCGCAAGAATGAATCGTCCTAGAAGAGCAAAAATGCTATCTTTGTCAAATTTTATAGTATTGAGTCCAGCTTTAGCTAGAACAATTCCAATGTATATGAGAGACAATGGTGTTACCAAGTTACCAATATAGGTCAGAGTGCTAGTAGCAAAACTTGGTACAGGTATGTTGAAAACTAGAAAGACTAAGGCAATCAAGAAACCTACCAAAGGAGCCGGTAATAGTTTTCTCCAATTAAAGCTAGCAACCTGTTTGTCCTTTTTATCCGTACTGTCTGTAGTCATTAAGTAAATACCTAAAGTCCAAGTTGAGATGGTGTTGGTAATATAATAAATAAGGAAGTAAGGCAGGGCTTCATTACCAAAAAGGGCAATATTAAGTGGGAGCCCAATGAATATGGTATTAGCATTAACAAAGGTGTTGATAAAGGTCCCTCTGCGTCCAGGCCTTATATGAATAATTTTTACAAGAGCAAAGGCCACTATATACCCTAAAATAAAAGCTGCAAAGGTATAGATAAGCCCGCTAGAGAGTGTGATCAACTTATTGAGGGTTAGATATTTGAGAACGGATACGAAGATAGAGGCTGGCAGAGCCACATTCATAATAATTTTAGAAAGGTTACCACCAAAACTATCTTCAAACCATCCGCGAATCTGGAGAAAATAACCTAGGATAATAATCACGATAATAGGAATGATACTTTCAATGGAAGTTAGAAACACTTGCATAGGAAAAACCAGCCCTTCTTTTGAAAATAGGGAATATTTGTTATTATATCAAAACTATATTATTTTAGTATATAAGTCTTTGCTTCTGTTCACTTATGGCCTTGCGAGAGGTTATTAGTGGAAAAATTGAATCAAAATACCACCTAAAATCAGTACAATAGCCCCGCCAAGTCGATTAGCCATTTGGGCAAAGGCAATCATTTCCATACGATTAGCAGCTGAGAGAACAGCGATATTTCCGGTGCCTCCCATACTGTTGTTGATCATACCAGCACCAATAGCTGTTTCTACCGGATAGAGACCGAAAAATTTTCTCAACAAAGCGCTTGCCAGTCCCATGGCAACAACAGATGTTAGGCTGAGTATAACAAACTGCCAAGTCATAGCATGCGCTAGAGAGGATAGGTCAATCATGGCCAATCCAATCCCTGCGAGGACCGCATGAGTCAGATTAGTCATTATCACTTGATTAAACATGACTACAGTTTCTTCCAATGCTTTTGGAACGGCATTGCATGCTTTGAGTATAAAGACAATCAGAATCATAAAAGCGTAACTATGAACACTTGGAACAAAAGCATTAAAGATTTTTCCGACTAGAAAGAGCGCAAAGGCAAACATTAGACCAACACCAATTTTAGTGGCATCAAGTGTAATTTTAGGCTTTACAAGCTGATCTTTGCTAACAGAAATGAGGACACCATGTCCATTGTATTTAGTTTTTTCAAAGGCTTTGGCAATAAAGATGGCACCGACAATGGCAAGAATATTTCCCAGTGTTGTGGCAGGAGCTAACTGGGATAAAATGGTTCCTGAGCTAGCATGGAGAGCACCAGCGTAAATTTTTGACAAAGGGACAATTCCTGCTCCAATCCCTCCGGCCATTTGAGCCATTGAAATGTACATGACAGAGTGTCCAAAACCTTGCCCGAGCAAAATTCCCATGCCTCCAACGGCAAAAAATCCGATAACCATTGACACTAAGGAAATAGGAATAAAGCGAGCAGAGGCTTTAACCAAAAGATCGCGATTCATTCCAAGAATGGAGCCACAAATCAAGGCTGCAATATAGAAATCAAGAAATCCCCAGCTATCCATGAACTGAGAGGTTGCTGTAATCACATCTTTAGGAATCCAGCCCAAAGACGCGATTACAGAAGCACCAATCAAGGTGAAAACAGATCCCCCTCCCAGATAGGAGTTGAAAATAGGTAACTTTTCACCAATAAAGTAGAACAGGTGTCCAAGTATAATCAACATAAAGGTGATGCCGACCATGTTGAGAGGTAGTTTCGCCATAGCGATGGTAATAATTAAAATGATGAGAAGTCCCAGATATAAGGGAAGGGAGACCCCAGAAATTTTAGTCTCCCATAATTTAGAATTCTTCACAAGTAGCCCCCTTAGTAAGTTGGATACCATTTAAGGTCGCGAACAGCTTTTGCCATATCAGTCTCTGTAGCCTGTGCTAAACCTTGTTCCTGTGCTTTCTTAGCAACAGCCTCAGCTACATTAATAGAGACTTGTGCTACATATTCAAACGGTGGCAACACAGGAGCACCTGCTTGTCCTGGGTCAACAAGACCACTGAGAGAGTGGGCAGCAGCCCCAATCATTTCGTCTGTCAGAAGTTTTGCTTCTGAAGCTAGCATACCAAGCCCCAAACCTGGATAGATAAGTGCATTATTGGCTTGACCGATTTGGTAGTCCACTCCTTTATAAGAAATCGTACCTGACGGAATACCTGTTGCAACAAATGCTTTTCCGTCTGACCACTCAATAACTTGCTCAGCAGTTGCTTCAATTTTTTTAGTTGGATTGGAAATTGGGAAAATAACAGGACGTTCGGTATTCTGGCACATAGCTTCAACGACTTCCTTGGTGAAGGCACCAGCTTGGGTAGATGTTCCGACTAGGATAGTTGGTTTTACAGTCTTCACGACTTGAAGAAGGTCAGTCATATCTCCTGCATTCGCAAAGTCTGCACGCTTTTTAGCAAATGGTTTTTGTGCTGGAGTTAAATCTTCCATGTCATCAAACAGCAGACCTTGTTTGTCCATCATGAAGAAACGGCTATATGCTTCCTCTTTTGAAAGGCCTTCGCTGACCATTTCAGCATGTACACGGTCGGCAATTCCCGCACCAGCTGATCCACCGCCATAGCAAAGATAGACTTGATCGGTCAGTTTTTCGCCGGTGATATCAAGTGCCCCAAAGACACCGCCCAAGACGACAATTCCTGTACCTTGAATATCATCGTTAAAAGTTGGAATTTCTTTTTTATATTTTTCAAGAATACGAGCAGCGTTTGAGCGACCGAAGTCTTCCCAGTGAAGGTAGAGTTTAGGGAAGAGATTTTCAGCAGTTTCGACAAATTGTGCGATGAAATTGTCGTATTGTTCCCCGCGAATCCGTTCGTGACGATTTCCTAGATACATTGGATTGTCCAACAATTCTTTGCGATTAGTTCCTGCGTCAATAACGATAGGAAGGACAGTTGCCGGGTCAATTCCTGCAGCTGCTGAGTAGACCATTAGTTTTCCGACAGAAATATCCACTCCTTGAGTACCCCAGTCACCGATACCAAGGATTCCTTCAGCGTCCGTTACAACAATCAAGCGAATATTGCGGTCGCCTGCAGCGTTTTTCAAGCTCGCTTCGATATTTTCAGGATGATTGACATCAAGAAAAGCAGCATACTGAGGGTCTACAAACAAGTCACTATATTGCTCAATGGACTCAGCGATCACTGGGTCATAAACGATAGGATTAAACTCAACAATATGTTGGTTAAAGAGGTAGTAGAAAAGAGTGCGATTCGTGTTAAAAATTTCCATAAGGAAGTGGCGCTTTTCAAGATCTGTCCCCTTACGTTGGTAATGAGCATAGGTTTGTTCAGCTTGTTCTTCCAGAGTTTGAACATAGGGTGGCAAAAGACCTATTAAACCGAGTTCCTTACGTTCTTCCATGGTAAAAGCAGTTCCTTTATTTAAAAAAGGATTATTCAAAATATCATGAGCTTTCATGAGATGTCCTCCGTTTGGTAAAATATTTTTTATGGTTGTATTATAGTACTTATAAACACTTATAGTCAAATCGAGAATATATAATAAAAAATATTTATAAGAAGAAATTTTTATGTTAAAATAAGATTATGAATATTCGTGATTTAAACTATTTTTATTATTTGTCCCTTTACCATTCATTCACAGAAGTTGCACAACATTTTCAAGTCAGTCAGCCAACGATTACTTATGCTGTCAAACGGCTAGAAGAGGAATTTGGCTGCCAGTTAGTTGTGAAAACGCCTGCTAAGCGAGTGGCGCATTTGACGAGGCAAGGAGAGTTATTGGCTAATCACGCTCAAGAAGTTCTGCTGGAGTTAGACAAGGCTAAAAAAGCGATTGAGCACGCTAATCAAGGGAAAACGCGACTTGGTTTTCCGCCTATGATTTCAATGGATATTTTTTCTAAAATTGTTCAGCAAGTTCCTGATTTAGATCTTTATAATGCAGTTGATTTTGTCCGAGAGGGTTCACATGATCTGCTGGAAGAACTTTTAGATGGGAAAGTGGATATGAGCTTGATTGGAAGTTTGTCTCCTCTGTGGCATGAAAAGCTGATAACAAAAGAACTTTTCCAGAAAGAATTTTATTTGGTCATGTCAGAGCAGCATCCTTTGGCAACTTTTAAAGAATTATCTTTTAGTCAGGTTTTGAAGGAGAAATTTATCATTCTTGACGAACATCATATCCATCTGACAGCCTTTAATCAACTGAATGCTAAATATCAGGGACGAGCGCAAATCGCTCTTATGCTAGAAGATTTTCTGATGATTGGACAGATGGTACGAGAAAATATTGGAGTGACTCTGATTACAGATATTGCCCTTATGAAGAGTATTGATGGGCTAGTCAAGGTGCCTTTAATTCCTGAGGAAAAACTCTTTTTTCACGTCAGCTACGCTTATCTTAAAACGGCTGTGCCTTCAGAATTGACAAAAAAATTCATCAATGCCTTGGAAGAACTAAAAGATTCGACAGACTTGCTTTAGTCATTAAAAATTAAATTTATACATGGCTGTTCTCTATGCAAAAATATCAGCTTTTTGGTATAATAAGGGCTATATAAATTCATTTTTCCTTGACTAGGAAAGTTGAAAAGAATTATTATTGACCATGGAAAGGAGTCCTATGCCAGAATACTTGTCAGTTTCAACCTTGACCAGATATTTAAAGATGAAGTTCGAACGCGATCCTTATCTAGAACGAGTCTATCTGACGGGGCAGGTCTCCAATTTTCGGAAGAGACCAAATCATCAATATTTCTCGCTGAAAGATGATAAGGCAGTTATTCAAGCGACTATTTGGGCTGGCACCTATAAAAACTTGGGGTTTGACCTTGAAGAAGGGATGAAAATCAATGTTGTTGGACGAGTCCAGCTCTATGAACCCGGAGGGAGCTATTCCATTATCATTGAAAAGGCGGAGCCTGATGGTATTGGAGCTCTTGCTATCCAGTTTGAGCAACTCAAAAAGAAGCTAACAGCTGAAGGGCTTTTTCAGGAGCGGTTCAAACAGTCCTTGCCACAATTTGTCAATAAAATAGGGGTCATTACTAGCCCTAGCGGCGCAGTCATTCGTGACATAATCACGACTGTCAGTCGGCGTTTTCCGGGCGTGGAAATCCTTCTTTTTCCGACAAAGGTGCAAGGAGAAGGAAGTGCGGAAGAGGTGGCTGCAAATCTTGTTCGAGCTAATGCGCGTGAGGATTTAGATGTGTTAATTGTTGGTCGGGGTGGCGGATCGATTGAGGATTTGTGGGCTTTCAATGAAGAAATTGTCGTGCGTGCCATTTTTGAATCACATATTCCGGTCATTTCAAGCGTTGGGCATGAGACTGATACAACTTTGGCCGACTTTGTGGCAGATAAGCGAGCAGCTACGCCAACTGCGGCAGCTGAATTAGCGACACCTGTCACCAAGTTAGATTTATTAGGACATTTGCGGCAGCAGGAAAATCGATTAGGAACTGCTCTGCGAAATCGGATTAGCTACAATCGAGAACGTGTTCAAAAACTCAGTCAGTCAGTTATTTTTCGTCAGCCAGAGCGACTTTACGATGGCCATTTACAAAAGGTTGATCAGCTCAAGCAGCGTCTTTTGCATTTGGTAGAAGCTCAATATCAGGAAAGCGGGAAAGGGTATGCTTTGTTCCATCAACGTTTGCTAGCTGTTTCTCCCCTATCAATGCTTAGGCGTTATCAGGAAATCGTCAGTCAAGATCAGCGCTTACTTAAAAGCAACATGACAAGTTTGTATGATGGGAAATTAGCAGAGTTCAAACGTTTATCAGAATCGCTCTTGATGCTTGACACCAGCAGAATTGTTGCACGAGGCTATGCCTTGGTCGAAAAAGATGGCAAGGTAATTGAAAGCAGTGCGCAACTCGCGCCAAAAGATGAAGTTCGCTTGCGAATGCGAGATGGACAGGTAACAGTAGAGGTAAAAAATGTCAAAACAGAAAAAATTTGAAGATAATTTAGCAGATTTGGAAGCTATTGTACAAAAGTTGGAGACTGGAGATGTGACACTTGAAGATGCCATTTCAGAGTTCCAAAAAGGAATGGCCTTGTCAAAAGAGTTGCAAGAAACCCTTGCGGCAGCAGAAAAAACGCTTGTCAAGGTTATGCAGGCAGACGGGTCAGAGACAGAACTTTCATGAACACAGAAGAAAAAATTGCTCGTATTGGGCAAACAATTGCAGATTTTTATGCAGATAAAGAATTGGCACCCGAATTGGTCACTGCCATTCTCTACTCGGTTGAGGCTGGTGGCAAGCGCATCCGTCCCTTGCTTTTCCTAGAAATTTTGGAAAGTTTGGGACTTGAGTTGACAGAGGCACATCTGCAAGTGGCAGCAGCAGTAGAAATGGTTCATACAGGAAGCCTCATCCATGATGATTTGCCAGCAATGGACAATGACGATTATCGTCGTGGTCGTCTAACTAGTCATAAGAAATTTGGGGAAGATCTGGCTATTCTAGCTGGTGACAGTCTTTTTCTAGACCCTTACGCTTTGCTAGCTCAAGCAGATTTAGATGATACAGTCAAGATTCAGCTGATCAGAGAGTTGTCCCTTGCTGCTGGGACAGCTGGCATGGTTGGTGGACAGGTTTTGGATATGCAAGGTGAGAAGCAGCAAGTCAGTCTGGAAAAATTGAAGCTCATTCATGCCAATAAAACTGGGAAGTTATTGACTTTTCCCTTTGTAGCAGCAGGTCTGGTGGCAAAATTGACGAGAGGCCAAATTAAAGAATTGCGTCAAATTGGGCAGTCTCTTGGATTAGCCTTTCAAGTCAGAGATGATATTTTGGATATTACTGCTTCCTTTGAAGATTTGGGTAAAACCCCACAAAAGGATCTAGTAGCGGAGAAATCTACCTATCCAGCACTTTTAGGACTTGATGGTGCAAAAGCTTTTTTTGCAGATACCCTGAATGGAGTTTTGCGGCAGCTACAAGAATTTGCTGAGGAAACAAAGATGCAGTCAGAAAAAGTCAAAAAAAGAATAGAAAGTTTGCGAATTAATGAATAAGGAACGCGTTGATGTTTTAGCCTATAAGCAGGGGCTCTTTGAGACGCGAGAGCAGGCCAAGCGTGGTGTTATGGCGGGTTTGGTTGTTTCGGTGGTTAATGGGCAGCGTTTTGACAAGCCGGGCGAAAAGATTGACGCCAGTACCGAGCTGAAAGTCAAGGGGCAAAAGCTCAAGTACGTTAGCCGCGGCGGTCTCAAGTTGGAAAAGGCACTGCAAGTTTTTGCTTTGTCGCTGGACAATAAAATCGCTCTGGATATTGGAGCTTCGACAGGTGGTTTTACCGATGTCATGCTGCAAAATGGCGCGAGCTTGGTTTATGCGGTCGATGTGGGCACCAATCAACTTGCTTGGAAATTGCGGCAGGATGAACACGTGGTCAGCATGGAGCAGTTCAATTTTCGCTATGCGACCAAGGATGATTTTGCTCAGCAGCCGAGCTTTGCTAGTATTGACGTCAGCTTTATTTCGCTCAGCCTGATTTTGCCGGCCTTGTCTGGCATTTTAGCTGAAAATGGTCAAGTCGTCGCCTTGATTAAGCCTCAGTTTGAGGCGGGGCGCGAGCAGATTGGCAAGAAAGGCATTGTCAAAGACAAGAAAATTCATCAGCAGGTTTTGGAAAAGGCGGTGGATTTCATGTTGGCAGCGGGCTTTTCTGTCAAGGGTTTGGACTTTTCACCGGTTCAAGGCGGTCAGGGCAATATCGAATTTTTGGCTTATTTGGAGAAAGCAGCGCCAGCAGAAAACGGCTTGGAAGAACCGCTGGCTGAGCTTGTAGAAAGAGCACACAAGGAGTTTAAAGATGAATAAAAAGGGACGGTTAGAGAAAATTAAGCGCTTTGTGACAGAGTACGAAGTGGGAACACAGGATGAGATTGTTGAGCACTTGAAAGAGTTGGGGATTTCTGCTACACAAGCGACGGTTTCGCGTGATATTAAGGAACTGGGCATTGTCAAAATCCCACTCCAAGATAATACTTATATCTATGAATTGCCTAAGTCAGCTGTTAGTGCAATGAGCTTAGCTGAAAATAATATTCTGGACTCAGAGATTATGGGAAATATGATTAATCTCAAGTTAGTGCCGGGGACAACTGCTTTTGTGAAGAAAAAGATTATGGCGAGTTTTGACGATGAAATTTTCAGTTTAATTTATGATGATGATAGCATGTTGATTATTCTTTATGATAAGGAACGAGCATCAACTTTAGTTAACGAAATTAAAAACTTATAGGAAAAAACATGTTACTTGAGATTTCAATCAAAAATTTTGCCATTATCGAAGAAATTTCTCTTCATTTTGAGCAAGGAATGACGGTTTTAACCGGGGAAACGGGGGCAGGAAAGTCCATTATCATCGATGCCATGAATATGATGCTGGGAAGTCGCGCGACCTTTGATGTCATTCGCCACGGAGCCAAAAAAGCAGAGATTGAGGGGCTATTTTCCATTGAGCCCAGCCCAGCCTTGGAGGCAATTTTCGCGGAGCAAGGCCTGGATGTGACGGATGAGCTGATTATTCGGCGGGAAATTCTGCAAAATGGGCGCAGCGTCAGTCGTATCAATGGGCAAATGGTTAATTTGTCAGTGCTGCGCGCGGTCGGCCAGCACTTGGTGGATATTCACGGTCAGCACGACCAAGAAGAATTGATGCGCGCCCAGCTCCATATTGCCATGCTGGATGAGTTTGGCGACGAGGATTTTGCCAACTTAAAAGCAGCCTATCAGGCGACCTTTGAGCGTTATCGTACGTTGCGCAAGGAAGTCCTGACCCAGCAGAAAAATCAGCTGGAAAATAAGGCGCGGATTGAGATGCTGGAATATCAAATGGCTGAAATTGAAGCGGCGGATTTAAAGACGGGCGAGGATTTGGCTTTGCAGCAAGAGCGGGAAAAATTGTTCAACCACAAGCAGATTGCCGATACTCTGACCAACGCCTATGCCATGCTCAATAACGAGGAGTTTTCTAGCCTTGCTAATGTTCGCTCCGCCATGAACGACTTGGACGCGATTAGCGACTACGACCCGCAGTACAAGGACTTGTCGACCAATCTGTCGGAAGGCTACTATGTGCTGGAAGACGTCAGCAAGCGTTTAGAGGATATTTTGGACGGGCTGGATTTTGACGGCAATCGTCTTATGCAGCTGGGAAGTCGGCTGGATTTGCTCAACAGCATCACGCGCAAATACGGCGGGCAGGTGGACGATGTCCTGACCTACTATGAGCAAATCAGCAGAGAGTACAATCTTTTGACGGGCAATCATCTGTCGTCAGAGGATTTGGAGAAGGAATTAAAAGAGAGAGAGCAAGAGTTGGTGGCACTGGCTCAGGAACTCAGCCAAGCGCGTCACAGTCTGGCTCAAACTTTGGAAGCCGAAATCAAGCAGGAATTACAAGATTTGTATATGGAAAAGGCCAATTTCCAAGTCAAGTTTAGCAAGGGCAAGTTTAACCGCGAGGGCAATGAGCAGGTAGAATTTTACATTTCGACTAATCCCGGCGAAGAGTTCAAGCCTTTGGTTAAAGTGGCTTCAGGCGGAGAATTATCCCGCCTCATGCTGGCTATCAAGTCTGCCTTTTCGCGTAAGGAAGGCAAGACTTCTATCGTTTTCGACGAAGTTGATACAGGTGTTTCTGGACGAGTCGCGCAAGCCATTGCCCAAAAAATCCACAAAATCGGTGCCAACGGTCAGGTGCTGGCTATTTCGCACCTGCCACAGGTTATCGCGATTGCGGATTATCAGTTCTTTATTGAAAAGATTTCGGATGAGCATTCGACCGTATCCACTGTGCGCCTCTTGAACTTTGAGGAGCGCGTGACTGAGGTTGCCAAAATGCTGGCGGGTGAAAATGTGACTGAGGCAGCCTTGACGCAGGCGCGGGAATTACTTAGAGATAAAAGCAGAAATTAATGAAATCTGGGAAACTACGGCTCTTTATCAACTGTAGTGGGTTAACGAAAAGTCATACCCTGGAGAGAACCGAATTGGTTCTCTCCTTTTTGATATTTAAAGCGATGAGGATTCTAGTTTTAAAGTTGTCAAAGTTCCGAAAGCCGAAAGCATTTCGCTTGATGACTTTGATGAGGTTGTTAGTGGCCTCTAGCTTTGCATTTGAGTAAGGGAGTTCAAGAGCGTTGATAATTTTATCTTTGTCCTTGAGAAAGGTTTTAAAAACAGTCTGAAAGATAGGATTTATACAAGAAATTGTTTCTCCAATGAGTCCA
>NZ_KB904406.1 GCF_000380065.1 Streptococcus massiliensis DSM 18628
TCAAGGAAACCAAGCAGATCCATCCTTTGGATATCCTTTGTCAGGAGTTAGGAATTGAACACAAGTGCATCCGCCCTCGAACGCCACGACACAATAGGAAGGTTGAACGCAGCCACCGAAATGATAACAGGCGCTTCTACCAACGCTTGCAATTTTACTCTTACGATGACCTTATCAAGCAGATGAAAAACTATCTTTACCTGTCTAACCGCCTCCCCATGCAGACTCTTAACTGGTTATCGCCTATTGAAATCAGAAATTCTTTACAAGGGGCTAGCCCCTTGTAAAGAATAACATATCAGCTTTCTATTTCTTAGATTGTTGGTCTCACATCATTGACAATGGGACAAAAAATGGGAGAATTTATTACTTTTCTCTTGCATTTTTTAGGGAATACTGTATAATAGAAAGGTATGCGATACGCATGCTTGTGGGAGGTAAAAATCTTACATTACCGAAAGAACCACAAAGGAGGATTTTAAAATGGCTAAAAAAGTCGAAAAACTTGTAAAATTGCAAATTCCTGCCGGTAAAGCGACACCAGCTCCACCAGTTGGACCAGCACTTGGTCAAGCAGGGATTAACATTATGGGATTCACCAAAGAGTTTAACGCTCGTACCGCTGACCAAGCTGGTATGATTATCCCAGTTGTTATCTCAGTTTACGAAGACAAATCATTTACTTTCGTAACAAAAACACCACCAGCTGCTGTTCTGTTGAAAAAAGCTGCCGGTGTTGAAAAAGGTTCAGGAACGCCGAACAAAACAAAAGTTGCAACAGTTACTCGTGCGCAAGTACAAGAAATTGCTGAAACGAAGATGCCAGATTTGAACGCTGCAAATATTGAATCTGCAATGCGTATGATTGAAGGTACTGCTCGCTCTATGGGATTCACCGTTGTTGACTAATCAATGACACCCTAGACCCGCTCACTTCATCATGACTGAGTGACGTGGGAGATGAAAATCGATTGAACCACTTTACAAGGAGAATAGAAAATGGCTAAAAAAAGCAAACAACTTCGTGCTGCACTTGAAAAAATCGACAGCACAAAAGCATACAGCGTAGAAGAAGCTGTAGCACTTGCAAAAGAAACAAACTTTGCAAAATTTGACGCAACGGTAGAAGTTGCATACAACTTGAATATTGATGTTAAAAAAGCGGACCAACAAATCCGCGGTGCAATGGTCTTGCCAAACGGTACTGGTAAAACTCAACGCGTGCTTGTATTCGCGCGTGGTGCCAAAGCTGAAGAAGCAAAAGCTGCTGGTGCAGACTTTGTCGGCGAAGAAGACCTGGTTGAAAAAATCAACGGTGGCTGGCTTGACTTTGATGTTGTCGTTGCGACACCTGACATGATGGCACTCGTAGGACGTCTCGGACGTGTCCTTGGTCCTCGTAACCTCATGCCAAACCCTAAGACTGGTACTGTAACTATGGACGTTGCAAAAGCAGTTGAAGAATCTAAAGGCGGCAAAATCACTTACCGTGCAGACCGCGCAGGTAACGTGCAAGCAATCATCGGTAAAGTTTCATTTGACGCTGACAAGTTGGTTGAAAACTTCCGCGCTTTCCACGATGTGATCGTAAAAGCAAAACCAGCAACAGCTAAAGGAACTTACATGACTAACCTGACAATCACTACAACTCAAGGTGTAGGGATTAAGGTTGATACAAATTCATTGTGATAGATTTAAAAGACTACCGAAAGGTAGTCTTTTTGTGGTGCTGGAAGAGTTATATTGATTACCAAGCAGCCGCATTGGTAGGAGCGATCAGTAAACGAATCCAAGTTGGATCTTTGACCGCGCAGAGAGTGATAGATAGACCTGCCATATCTAGTGTCGTAATCAGATGGCCGGTTTTGATAAAGGAGAGGTGCAATCTTTCTAAGTCTAAAAGTTGGAGCACATCATCTGTGAAGGCCCATTCCTCTAGTTTAGAAATACCACCTAGGTTGTTAATAAGGAGAATAAAATCATCTGTTTCTTGCCATTTGAACCTCATTTTGAGTTTATTGACGAGTTCAACAGCTAGGTTTTCTGAAGATTCAAAGAGAACAGTACGGTAGCCTGGCTCGCCGTGAATGCCAATGCCATAGGAAATGTATTTCTCAGGAAGCTCAAACATGAGCTGTTCTTTATCAGGAAGAGACGCTGGACGACTGGCTACACCGAGCGTTGCAATAGAAGTTGATAAGCTAAGTCCCAACTCTTCTAATTCATCTAGATCAGCTCCTTCTTTAGCAGCCTGTCCCAGAATTTTATGCAGCAAGATTGTTCCCGCAACACCACGATGACGCACTTGAAAATTACTAGTTTCTACTGAGATATCGTCGTGAGAAATAATGTATTTAACGGCAATACCCTCAGCCCTTGCCTGATGAATGGCACTAGAAAATTCAGCTAAGTCAGCATCGAAATTTTTGATAATAACAAATACACCTTTCCCTTTATTTAAAAAGCGAATAGTTTCTAGAATATCATCTGATTTTGGAGGAATGAAAAGAGGACCAGCTATTGCAGCACTTAACATTCCATCTCCAACGTAGCCAAAGTGAGCAGGTTCATGTCCACTGCCCCCACCGGAAAGAATAGGAACGGTTGCTATATCATGCTGATTATTATAGAGTACAGGCCGATTGTCTAGCTGTGAAAGGTGGGGATAGATGCGTGTTAGCGCCTGAATATTTTGTTGGACGCTACTTTCGAGAGAGTTTAAGATATGTGTCATAGTAGTTCCTTTTTTGTGATATTGTTTTTAAGGAGTTGGGTGAGGAAAATCATTTCTCTGTGATAATCTGTGTCTTGTAAGGTGAGTAAATGTTTGATGGAACTGACCAAGGCTTGGCTATGGTAATGGATATAGAAATTGTAGGCATCTTCAGACGAAAAAGTCCGCTGTCCGTACTCTGCATCCAATTTTGTGATCAACTGTTTTGCATAGTATTCAAAGTAGGAGGTAAAGTTATTTTGGTCAACAATTTCAAATGCCTTTCGATAGAAAGTTTTGTTACGTAGAAAAAATGTTAGAAGTTCTTCCAGAAGTTGCCAACCTGATATATATTCAAGATTGTCGGTGATTTGCTCCTTAAGATCCGTTTGGAAAATCCATTCGAGTAATTGATATTTATCGAGAAAGTGGTTGTAGAAAGTTTGTCTACGAATACCAGCTCCTGCCATAATTTTTTGAACAGAAATTTTTTCAAATTCTTGTGTTAAAAAGAGTTGCTTAAATGATTTGGCAATTCTTTTTTTGGTGATGAGGGGTGTTCCCATGGTAATCCTCCTGATACTTCTAGTCTATCATGAATGTACTCATCTATAAAGCAAAAAGGGACAAATTTGAAGTTTTGTCCCTTCCGAAATATTCTTAAAAAGAATACAATGAAGATAGTAAGACAGAGAGAGTAAAAGTCCGTGTGAGAGAGGACTTTATCTATAAAAATAAAGGAGTTCCCATGAAAAAAATTATCAATGACCCCACTGCTGTAGTGGATGAAATGTTGGCTGGGCTGTCATATATGCATGATCAGCTCGTTTACCGTGTGGATGGAACAGATGTCATTGCGCGGCGACTGCCAAAAACAGGTAAAGTCGGTCTCGTATCTGGTGGTGGTAGTGGTCATGAGCCTAGTCATGCTGGTTTTGTTGGTGATGGTATGCTGAGTGCAGCTGTTTGTGGAGCTGTTTTTACTTCGCCTACGCCAGATCAGGTATTGGCTGCGATTAAGGAAGCTGATGAAGGGGCTGGGGTTTTTCTGATTATCAAAAACTATTCAGGCGATATCATGAACTTTGAAATGGCGCAAGATATGGCTGAAATGGAAGGTATAGAAGTAGCGAGTGTTGTCGTAGATGATGATATAGCTGTTGAAGATAGTCTTTATACACAAGGCCGCCGCGGAGTTGCAGGTACAATTTTTGTACATAAGATTTTAGGGAATGCTGCGCGTGCCGGTAAAAGTTTAGCTGAAATCAAAGAATTGGCAGACCGTTTGGTAGCACAAATTCATACAGTTGGCTTAGCTTTGAGCGGTGCGACAGTGCCTGAAGTTGGGAAGCCTGGTTTTGAGTTATCTGATGACGAAATTGAGTTTGGTATTGGTATTCACGGAGAACCTGGCTATCGCAAAGAAAAAATGCAACCATCTCATGAATTGGCAAAAGAATTAACTGAAAAATTACTAAGTTCATTTGAAGCAAAGGCGGGAGAACATTTTGCGCTTCTTATCAATGGTATGGGAGCGACACCGCTGATGGAACAATACGTGTTTGCAAATGATGTGGCATCTTTGCTGAAAGAAGCGGGTGTAGAAGTGCTTTATAAGAAACTTGGAAACTACATGACGTCAATTGACATGGCTGGTTTGTCTTTGACCTTACTTAAACTCACAGATGAAGAATGGCTTGACGCCCTTAATAGTCCAGTGACGACAGTGGCATGGTAAGGAGAAATATATGGACGCAATAACAGCTAAAAAATGGATGGCAGCATTCAATGAAAAGGTGCAGGAAGAAAAAGCTTACTTATCTGAGCTTGACACACCTATTGGCGATGGTGACCATGGTGGCAATATGGCAAGAGGTATGGCAGCTGTCACAGAAGCCTTAAACGAAAAAGCTTACAATAGCTCTGCTGAAGTTTTTCAAGTAGTTTCCATGCAGCTTTTGAGTAAAGTCGGTGGCGCGTCTGGTCCGCTTTATGGGTCTGCTTTTATGGGAATTATGAAAGCCGAAAAAGAAGGTGCTAGTCTGGCTGATAGTATGAAGGCTGGACTTGATATGATTGTCAAACGTGGAAAAGCCCAACCCGGAGAAAAGACCATGGTTGATGTTTGGACAGGGGTAGTGGCTGATTTGCAAGCTAATCACTTAACGCGGGAACGGATTAATAGCCTTGTAATGGCGACTAAAGATATGAAGGCAACTAAGGGACGTGCTTCTTATGTTGGTGAGCGCTCAATCGGGCATATTGATCCGGGGTCTTATTCATCGGGGCTCCTATTTACAGCTCTTTTAGAAGTAAGTGAGGGAGCATGATGGAAGATGTAGGAATTGTCCTAGTTTCACATTCGAATTTACTGGCAGAAGGGCTTTATCGTTTGGTGAAAGAAGTTGCAAAAGATGTCTCTATTACCTATGTTGGAGGACTAGAAGACGGTAGTATCGGGACTAGCTTTGAACGTGTTCAAGCTGCTATTGACAGCAACCCTAAATCTCAATTATTAGCTTTTTATGATTTGGGTTCTGCGCGGATGAATCTAGAAATGGCAGCTGATTTTTCTGACAAAGAGATTATCATCAACCAAGTACCTATTGTGGAGGGGAGCTATACAGCCGCCGCCCTCATCCAAGCCGGAACAGACAAAAATACGATCTTAATGCAACTTGCAGAATTACATATCACAAAATAAGGAGGTCGACTATGTTGCAGTATTTTGGTGAATTTTTGGGAACCTTTATCCTAGTGTTACTAGGAGATGGGGTGGTAGCTGGAAATGTATTAGCAAAGACTAAGGAAGAGGGGACTGGTTGGACACCAATTGTCTTTGGCTGGGGCATTGCTTGTACAGTAGCAGTCTATGTATCCGGACTCTTCAGCCCTGCTCATCTCAATCCAGCAGTGACCTTAGCTATGGCATCAATCGGTTCACTAGCTTGGAGTAAGGTTGTACCCTTTATCCTTGCTCAGATGCTTGGGGCTATGTTAGCAGCGCTAGTGCTCTACTGGCATTATTATCCACATTTTCGTGAGACCAAGGATTCTGGCTTAATCTTAGCAACTTTTTCAACTGGACCAGCTATTCGTCACACAGCATCCAACTTCTTTGGTGAAGCATTGGGAACAGCAATATTGGTTGTTACGGTTATGGCCATTGGGCCAAACAAAGTTGGAGCTGGTTTGGGACCAATTATTGTCGGGCTAGTCATCTTTGCGGTCGGTTTCTCTCTTGGTCCGACAACCGGTTATGCTATCAATCCAGCTCGTGACTTGGGTCCTCGGATAATGCATGCCTTACTACCAATTCCCAATAAAGGAGATTCTGATTGGGGCTATTCATGGATTCCAGTTGCAGGTCCAATTGTAGGTGGAATTATCGGAGCCCTACTCTATAATATTGTCTTAGCCATGATATAGAAAACGTTGAATTGTTTGGTTGTATCACAATAATAATCAAAAAAGCTCTGCACTGCAGAGCTTTTAGCGTTGTATGGGCTGTTTATTTTCATCAAGGGTAAAACCTTCGCCAAGAATCTCATGGGCGTCGGTAATGGTCGTAAAGGCATGTGGATCGACTTTAGCAATGATTTCTTTCATTTGACGGATTTCATTCCGAGCTACGACACAGTAGATAATCTTATAGTCAGCTTTAGTAAAATGTCCTTGACCGTTGAGCAAGGTAACTCCACGAACAAGCTCTTTGTTAATAATTTGAGCCAATTCTTCCCATTTGGGAGTAACGATAAGAAATCCCTTTCCAGCGTATCCACCACCTTCAGCAATCAAATCAATGATACGTGCTGCAATAAAGACAAAAATCAGTGTGTAAACAACCATTCGAGTATCTTTAAAGACAAGTAAAACGAAGAGCAAAACACAGGCATCGACTATAAGCATGAGCCGCCCGATTGAGAAATTGCTATACTTGCCGACAATTCGTGCAACAATATCTGTGCCGCCAGTAGTGCCTCCGGCATTAAAGATGATTCCAAGTCCAACTCCGGACATTAAACCGGCTAGAAGACTCGTAATCAGAATATCATTGTCAAGATCAATAATAAAGGGAATGCGTTCAAAAACATAGAGCCAAGCGGAAACAGAGAAGGTTCCTAGTAGGCTGTAATACAGAGTCCGTGCCCCTAAAAGTCGCCAGGCTAAGATGAAAAGTGGAATATTAATTACCAAGTTCATCAAGGAGACGGGGATCTTTAATAAATAGTAAGTGATAAGGGTAATCCCAGTTGCTCCACCTTCGTATAAGTGGTTAGGAATGACCAAATAATTGATTCCAAAGGCAAAGATTGCTGCACCTAAGATAATGACTAAAGCATTTTTAATTTTCATAAAAGCCTCCTTTTCATTTCATTTTTTTCCAACCTCCATTGTACCAAAACTTAGGCTGTTTAGGGAAGAGGATTTAAAAATTTTTTGAAAATATTTCTGATTATCAACAAAGTTTTTTCATAAATGAGAAGTTTCGGCTAACATTTGTATCTTCCTCTAGGTTTTTACTGTGAAATTTGGTAAAATATAGTGAAAGAATTAGAAGAGGAACAAGATGACAAAAGGTTTATTAATTACATTTGAAGGGCCAGACGGTGCTGGAAAATCAACGGTTTTAGATGCAATAGCACATGATTTAAAAGAAAGAGGGTATGAGGTCGTAGTTACACGTGAACCTGGGGGTGTTCCTATTGCAGAAAAAATTCGCGATATTATTTTAGATCCAGCTCATACTAGTATGGATGAAAAGACAGAATTGTTACTCTATATTGCTAGTCGGCGTCAGCATTTAGCCGAACGTGTCCTGCCTGCTTTAGCAGCTGGGAAATTGGTACTGATGGATCGCTTTATTGATAGTTCAGTTGCTTATCAGGGCTTTGGACGTGGATTGGATGTAGAGGATATTCACTGGTTGAATGCTTATGCAACGGATGGCCTTAAACCCGATTTGACCCTTTATTTTGATATTGATGTAAAAGAAGGGCTAGCACGTATTGCCAAAAGCAAGCACCGTGGAGCTGATCGTCTCGATCAGGAAAATGTTGCTTGGCATGAGCGCGTGCGACAGGGCTATTTAAGTATTTTAAAACAGGAGCCAGAACGAGTAGTAAAGATTGATGCGGGCCAGCCTTTGTTAAATGTGACTGCAGAAGCTAGTCGCTGCCTTGATAAAAAAGTGTCAGAACGATGAAAAAAGAAAGTGTAGAAAAACTTCAGCCAGCCTTGCTGCATCACTTCGAGTCTGTTTTGAAAAAGAATCAGCTGGCTCATGCTTATCTTTTTTCTGGCGATTTTGGAAATTTTGAACTGAGTCTCTTGTTGGCTCAGAGTCTATTTTGCACAGAAAAAGATGGGGTTTGGGCTTGCGGGAAATGTCGTAATTGTCGCTTGATTGAAGCGGAAGAATTTTCCGATGTGACAGTGGTGCGCCCAGTCAATCAAATTATTAAAACCGACCGTGTTCGTGACTTGGTACAATCTTTTTCACAAAGTGGTGTTGAAGGGAATCGTCAGGTTTTCATCATTTGTGATGCGGACAAAATGCATACCAATGCTGCTAATTCTCTTTTGAAGACCATGGAAGAACCACAAAGTGAGATTTATCTCTTTCTCCTTAGTTCCGATAGTGAAAAAATCTTACCGACCATTAGAAGTCGAACACAGGTGATTTCTTTTCCTAAAAATGATAGCTACTTACGCCGATACTTGGAGGAGCAAGGGCTCTTAAAAACAGAAGCTGATTTGCTTGCAGCTGTTGTGACAGGATTTTCGCAGGCAGAAGAGTTGGCAAAAAGTAAGACGTTTTTTGAATTGGCAGCAGAATGTGATCGTTTTACTATGACTTATCTAAAAGGTGCAGAACAAGCGCTTTTGCAAGTGAGTAAGCTTACACGTTTAGCTGATGATAAAGTGAAGCAAGAGCAAGTATTCCAAATCTTAGAAGTGCTATTTGCACAACATATGCAGCAGAAAAGCGGGCGTGAAGGGCTGGAAAAATTAGTACTTGCCCGAAAAATGTGGCGGCAAAATGTTGCTTTTCAAGCGACACTAGAATACATGGTGCTAAGTTAAGATCTTGAAAGAGAGTAAAAATGGATAAAAAAGAATTATTTGACGCTTTAGACGATTTTTCACAAACTTTGCTAATGACTTTGGCGGAGGTAGAGGCTATCAAGAAAAAACTCAAGCAGGTCGTAGAGGAAAATACTGCTCTGCGCCTAGAAAATGATAAGTTACGCGAACGCTTAGGACAGGTCGAGAAAAATTCGCCTGCTAGGGTGAGTCACGGCCGTGCTAATTTACGTGAAATTTATAACGATGGCTTTCACATCTGCACGGATTTTTATGGTCAGCGCCGTGAGAATGATGGGGAGTGCGTCTTCTGTGATGAATTATTGTATCGAGGATAAGCTATGAAAATTCAAAAAAGTTTCAAAGCTTCTCATGAAACTGGAACGCTTTATCTAGTTGGGACTCCTATTGGTAATCTAGCTGATATGACTTATCGAGCGGTTGATATTCTCTCCAAGGTTGATGTGATTGCCGCTGAGGACACACGAAATACTGGTTTATTGTTAAAGCATTATCAGATTGATACACCGCAGCTATCATTTCATGAGCACAATGCCCAGGAGAGAATTCCTCAATTATTACAAAGATTAGAGGAAGGGCAAGATGTGGCACAGGTTTCAGATGCCGGATTGCCTAGCATTTCTGATCCTGGTTATGATTTGGTACGAGCCGCTATTGCAGCTGCCATTCCAGTTGTTCCCATTCCGGGGCCTAGTGCGGGTATTACCGCACTTATTGCTAGTGGTTTGGCGCCACAACCGCATATTTTTTATGGTTTTCTACCGCGGAAAGCCAGCCAGCAAAAAGCATTTTTTAAAGAACATCTGGCTTATCCAGAAACTCAAATTTTTTACGAATCTCCCTATCGAGTAGCAGAAACACTTAAAAATATGCAGGAGGTTTATGGAGATCGTCAACTTGTTTTAGTTCGTGAATTGACAAAGATCTATGAAGAATTTCAAAGAGGAAAAATTTCTGAAATTCTGAGTTATTTAGCAGAGACACCGGCTAAAGGTGAATGTTTGTTAATTGTTGAAGGAGCAGGTGAAGAGCCGTCATCAGAACTAAATGAAGAGGATTTGCTGCTTCTAGTTGCAGAACGAATAAACGCAGGTGCGAAGACCAATCAGGCAGTCAAAGAAGTTGCTAAGTTGCACGGGATACCAAAAAGCGAGCTTTATGCCCTCTATCATCAGAGAGAAAATGAAAAACATGGATAAGCAAGAATTAAAGGAATATAAGTGGTAGGCGGGTGCTTGTCACAATTTGTTTGACAGAAAAGAAGGACGTCTATAGTGGAATTCTATCAATTATTGTATTCATCACCTGTCGGCGATATATCGCTCGTATCTGACGGTCGTGGTTTGCAAGGGATTTGGTTTTTACATCAAAAGTATTATCAGGCAGGTCTTGATGGGGACATTTTAGAGCAATCAGATTCTATTTTAGCGGAAGCTGCTGTCTTACTAGATGATTATTTTGCAGGCAAGACAGTGGATTTTTCAACTTTGCCTTTATCCAGCAAGGGGACGGATTTTCAAAAGCGGGTCTGGGCTTATTTGCAAGAAGTGCCTAGCGGGCAGACTGTGACTTATGGGCAGATTGCAAAGGACTTGCGGGTCAAATCAGCGCAGGCGGTTGGTGGTGCAGTCGGGCGCAATCCTTGGAGCATTATTGTGCCTTGCCACCGTGTTTTGGGTAGCCAAGGACAACTGACGGGCTATGCAGGCGGCTTGGATAAGAAAATCTGGCTGCTTGAGCATGAAGGTGTTAATCTTGCTAGTTCCAAAAATAATAGAAAAGAGTGAATATGTTACAATTTATTGAATATCCTAAGTGTTCGACTTGCCGCAAGGCAAAAGCAGAGCTTAAGCAGCTAGGGCTTGAATTTGAGGCGGTTGACATCGTCCAAGAAACGCCTAGCCAAAAAGACTTGCTAGCTTGGATAGAGCATTCTGACTTAGAAATCAAGGCTTTTTTCAATACCAGCGGGATGAAATACCGCGACTTGGGCTTGAAAGACAAGGTGCCGACTTTATCCGCTCAGGAAGCAGCGGCGCTTCTGGCAAGCGACGGTATGCTCATCAAACGACCGCTTTTGGTTAAAGACGGCAAGATTTTGCAAATTGGCTACCGTAAGCCTTACCAAGAGCTGGGATTATAAACAAGGTCTGAGAGCCATTCTCAGACTTTTTCTTGCTGGACATGATATAATGGAAAGAAAAATAGGAAGGTTTCTATGGTTTTATCAAAAAAACGGGCGCGCAAGGTTTTAGAGGAAATCATCGCCCTCTATCCAGACGCCAAGCCCAGTCTAGATTTTTCTAATCATTTTGAACTCTTGGTGGCGGTCATGCTGTCTGCGCAGACAACGGATGCGGCAGTTAATAAAGCAACTCCTGCCCTGTTTGCAGCTTTCCCTACTCCGCAAGCCATGGCAGAGGCGACAGAAGCAGAAATCGCTGGCTATATTTCTCGCTTGGGGCTCTATCGCAATAAGGCAAAATTTCTCAAAAAGTGTGCCCAGCAGTTGCTGGATGACTTTGGCGGTCAAGTGCCTCAGACCAGGACTGAGCTAGAAAGTCTGGCAGGCGTGGGTCGTAAGACAGCCAATGTGGTGATGAGCGTGGGCTTTGGCATTCCAGCTTTTGCTGTTGATACGCATGTGGAGCGGATTTGCAAGCACCACGACATCGTCAAGAAGTCAGCAACCCCGCTGGAAGTCGAAAAGCGAGTCATGGAAGTCTTACCAAAAAAAGAATGGCTACCCGCCCACCAAGCTCTGATTTACTTTGGACGCGCAGTCTGCCACCCCAAAAATCCCGAGTGCCACAACTACCCGCAGTTGTATGTTTTTGATTAAGTCATTGCTTAGTTGTGGAAAATTTTTGTTTAAACAAGAAAGAGTAAAAACGAGGCCTTGTCAAGCCCCAACTAAAATAGACAGTAAAAAAGTGTATTAGTTATGAAGATATGCTTCCCGATATTGCACGGGGGTCATGCCTTTTAATTTTTCTTGCGGTCTATCCATATTATACCAGTCTATATAGTCTTTGATTTGGCGAATGAGCTGTTTCTGACTCTCTGGAGGAAATAAAGTCAAAGACTCACTTTTGAGGTGAGAGAAAAAATTTTCACAAGGAGCATTGTCATAACAATTCCCTTTCCTAGAATGTGAGATTGTCACACCATAGGAGTCT
>NZ_KB904407.1 GCF_000380065.1 Streptococcus massiliensis DSM 18628
TCAAGGAAACCAAGCAGATCCATCCTTTGGATATCCTTTGTCAGGAGTTAGGAATTGAACACAAGTGCATCCGCCCTCGAACGCCACGACACAATAGGAAGGTTGAACGCAGCCACCGAAATGATAACAGGCGCTTCTACCAACGCTTGCAATTTTACTCTTACGATGACCTTATCAAGCAGATGAAAAACTATCTTTACCTGTCTAACCGCCTCCCCATGCAGACTCTTAACTGGTTATCGCCTATTGAAATCAGAAATTCTTTACAAGGGGCTAGCCCCTTGTAAAGAATAACATATCAGCTTTCTATTTCTTAGATTGTTGGTCTCACATCATTGACAATGGGACAAAAGTAATAAATTTCTCCCATTTTTTCCTGTTTTTGTGGTAAAATAAAGCTATGTTATTACTGAGAATTGCTGCTATTTTATTTATTTTTTTGAATATCTTTGTCTCTATCGTTTTTGTTAAACTTTTTCGCTTACAAAAACGAGGATTTAATTTCGCAGATCTGGCTTTTCCACTATTTTTTGTGGAGTTTTACTTGATTTCAGATCGCGCTTTTTATCATAGTCTTCTACCCCAGCTAGTTTTTGCGCTTTCCCTGTTAGCAATCGGGCTATCCATCTTCTTTTTAGTCAAACGCCGTAGCTTCTATTACCCTAAGTTTTTCAGATATTTCTGGCGCGCTGGCTTTCTTCTAACCTTCTTCCTTTACCTTGCCATGATAATCAGCCTTTTTCTGGTAAATGGGAAATAAGCAAACCTTCTGAGAAAATGATTCTCAGAAGGTTTTTCATTCATGCACTTCCAAAGGGAGACCGTCGGGGTCGAAAAAGAAGGCCATTTTTTGCCCGTCAAAGTCGTCGTAGCGCAGGGCCGTGTGCGGAATTTCTAGGGCGTCAAATCGGGCTAAACAAGCCTCCACATCCGCTACTTTAAAAGCCAAATGGCGCAGGCCTGTGTGCTCAGGTAAAGGAAGGGCTGGGCGTAGGGGTGCTTTTTCTTTGATAAAGATTTCCAGGGTCAGATTGCCCTTGCGAACATTGAATAAAATATCATCCTTGTCTGGACGAACATGCTCATCAAGCTGCTCAAAGCCCAACTTATCTACATAAAATTCTCTGGTTTTCTCATAATCATGCCCGATGATTGCGATATGATGAACAGTGTCTAATTTCATTTTTTCCTCCTGCTATAGAAAATCTGCTGACAGAGCCAGCAGATTTTTAATTTGTCTGTAAAACTTTGCGCGGCTTGGTGCCTTCGGCAGGCCCGATAACACCAGCAGCTTCCAGTTCTTCCATGAGGCGGGTCGCACGGTTAAATCCGACCGACAAGCGCCGCTGAATCATGGAAGCCGAGGCTTTCTGGGTTTCGATAACCAACGCCCTCGCTTCTTCAAAGAGCGGATCGCCCTCGCTTGAACTGTCCCCTGAATCAAAGTCGCCTTCTGCCACTTCGCCTGGGTCAAAGTTCTCGTCATAATCCGCCTCCGCTTGATTTTTGACAAAGGCCACAATCCGCTCCACATCCTCGTCTGAAATAAAGGAACCTTGCAAGCGAACTGGATGATTTTCGTCAATCGGCTTAAAGAGCATGTCGCCACGTCCCAAGAGCTTCTCCGCTCCATTTTCATCCAAAATCGTCCGACTATCCGTACCGCTTGAGACGGCAAAGGCAATCCGCGACGGGACATTGGCCTTAATCAAACCGCTGATAACATCCACCGACGGACGCTGGGTGGCAAGAATCATGTGAATCCCCGCCGCACGCGCTTTTTGTCCTAGACGGATAATAGCATCTTCGACTTCCTTGCTGGCAACCATCATAAGGTCCGCCAACTCATCAACAATCACAACAATGAGTGGCAGCGGAATTTGCTTGTATTCGGACTGAGCATTGTACTCAGCCACCTTGGCATTATAGCCTGCGATATTACGGGCGCCAACCTTAGAAAAGAGTTCGTAGCGATTTTCCATTTCGTCCACGACCTTTTGCAGGGCGCGGCTGGCCTTGCGTGGATTGGTCACGACAGGGATGAGCAGGTGCGGGATGTCATTATAAACCGACAGCTCGACCATTTTAGGGTCGACCATCATAAACTTGACTTCGTCTGGACGCGCCTTCATCAGAATGCTGGCAATAATCCCGTTGACCGCGACGGATTTACCCGAACCGGTCGAACCCGCCACCAGCAAATGCGGCATCTTCGCCAAATCAAAAGAACGAACAGAGCCATTGACTGCCTTGCCTAGCGGAATTTCTAACAATTTCTTGTCATCCGTTTTAGACTGCTCCCAGAGCTCGCGGAAGGTCACCGTCGCAACTTCTGAATTGGGCACTTCAATCCCTACCAAAGACTTGCCCGGGATAGGCGCTTCAATCCGCACATCCTTGGCTGCCAAGGCTAGAGCCAAGTCATCTGCCAGGTTGGAAATCCGATTGACCCGCACGCCGACGGCTGGCTTGACTTCGTACTTGGTGACGGACGGGCCGATTTCTGCCCGTTCGACGGCTGCTCGAATGCCAAAGCTGGCAAAGGTTTCTTCCAAAATTTTGATATTTTCCCGCACCAAGCGCTTTTCTTTGGACTGGTTTTTGGGCTTGTCAGGAGCGAAAAGTGCCAAGGTTGGCAGTTTATAAGCCAGAGTTTCCTTCGGAGTGAAATTAACCTCAATATCTTCATCACCATTTTCCTCAACGTTTTCCAGAAAAACAGTATCTTCACTCTCATCAAGGTTTGCAGGATCAGTCGAATCATAGTCAAAAATCTCAGGTTCAAAATCTTCTTCAAACGGCATTTGCTCAAAGAGATTGTCCTCTAAGATTTCTCCTGTTTCTGGGTCTACTTTTCTATTCAAGTCGTTTTCCGCCGCTGCCAGCTGGGCTTGCCTTTCTGCATCTAGAGCCGCTTTTTCTTCCTTCCTAACGAAACGCTCTTGCTTTTTAGCTTCGCGATTTTCCATCCACGAATGGAAAAAAATACCGATCTTTTCCATCACATCATAAATTGAGTAAGGACTCATCAAGAGCATTCCCATAAAAAAGAAAAGAAGGCCGATAAAATAAGTCCCGTAATTGGAAAATAGAAAAGAAATCGGTGCATGAAGAATTGCCCCGATAGCACCTCCACCTGCAAAAGAACTAACTCTAAAAGCGAGTAAGTCTTTTAAGATTCGCGAGAGGGTTATGCCAAAAATACCTGTCGTCAGCTTAGCAATTGTCACCAAATAAGCTTGAAAAATCAAAAGCAGACCTACAAAAGCACTCAAAAATCCGGAAATCATTCCTTCACGGCGCTCAATCCATTTAAAACCAAAGAGATAAAAAAGAGTTGCCCCCATCGCTAAATAGGCAAGGCTACCCACCCCTAGACGGAAAAGATTGTAGATTGTAACTCCAAAAGCTCCTAATCGCAAAATCCCAAATACTAAAATCAAAGCCAAAAGCACGCTAATAATCATTCGCTTAATGGCTTTTTGTCGTTCTAATTCTGCCTTAGTCGGGCGTCTCGTTGTCCGCCCTTTACTTGTTTTTTTCTTGTTTGCCATAACCTTTATTATACCATATTTAAAGAAATTAGAAAAAATAAAAAGTGAGTGATAAGTCTCTCCTTTCCTTAAACCTAACTTATATCAGGAATGCTTAAGCTTTGTTCTGTATGATACTCTGTAATTTACAGAAATGAGGTAGAGCAATGAAACGAGATACAGTTGTCATCCCAGCTTTTGAGCCGGATCGAGAATTACTCAAACTTCTGGCAAAAATACAGGATAAAAGTGATTTACAAGTCATCCTTGTTGACGATGGAAGCGGGGCAGACTATGCGGCTATTTTTGAAGCGGCAGAAGACTGTGCAACCGTCCTGACTCATACAAGCAATCAAGGAAAAGGACAAGCTTTGAAAACAGCTTTCTCCTATTTGAAAGAACAAAACTATGAAGGAATTGTATTAACAGCAGACTCTGATGGACAGCATTCACTCTGGGATATGCTGCGAGTTAGAAAAGTCAGTCGTGAACATCCTGATCAATTCACTTTAGGGGTTCGCTCTTTTACAGGAAAAGTCCCCATGCGTAGCCGCTTTGGCAACAGCCTCACTCGACTTCTTTTCAAACTTCAAACAGGGAAAGATGTCATCGATACCCAAACCGGACTTCGTGCTTTTCACAGCAAATATTTGGATTTTATGCTAAAAATTCCTGGTCAGCGTTATGAATATGAAATGAACATGCTCCTGGCTGCAACTAAAGAACTGGGAGTGGAACAAATGCCTATTGAGACAATTTATATTAATGACAATGCAGCCTCTCATTTTCGTCCTGTAACGGACGGGCTCAAAATCTACGCCCAACTTTTTAAGTTCGCTCTCTCATCCATGAGTAGTTTTGTAGTAGATTATTTGGTTTATGCACTAGCATTGATTTTCCTTGCCGCAGTTCCAAGTGGCTTGCGAATTCTTCTAGCAAATAGCTTGGCTCGCGTCACAAGTTCCATTTTTAACTTTGCCAGCAATAAAAAGCTTGTCTTTCATAACGAGGATAGCACGCTAAAAACAGGAACCTCCTATTTTAGCTTAGCCGTCTTTCTATTCGTGCTAGATACTTTTTTAATTCAGCTACTCTACTCCACATTTGGAATAAATCTCTTTATTGTCAAAATACTTGTCGGTTTTCTGCTTTTTTTCCTTTCTTGGTTCGTGCAGAAAAAAATTATTTTTAAAGAAAGGACACATGTCATCTGATGAAATTTATCAAAAAACCTTTTGCCTACGCAACAGTCTGCGGTTTCCTTTTAACAGGAACCTTTACCTATTCCATGCTAAAGACTTTCGTTTTATCTGAAAGTATGTCAACGGTAACGAAAACATCCTCAACTGCAAGTAAAACAAATGTGACAGCAACCAATGTTTCAACTACCGACACTAGTTACAAGGACGATAATTTGTCTATCACACTTGAAACAAAAACTGTCAATAACACACAAGTTTACGTTGCAAGCGTCACAACCAGCACGACCGGTTTACTCAAAACAGCTTTGGCTCAAGATACCTACGGAACGAATATTACAGCAAAAACTTCGGTCACAGCAGCGGCCAATAATGCGATCCTTGCTGTCAATGGTGACTACTATGGTGCCAATTCGACAGGCTATGTCATTCGTAATGGCATCGTTTATCGTGATACCGTTCGACAAAACAGTAGCAATGGCGATTTAGCCATTTATAAAGATGGTTCTTTTAAGATTATCTATGAAAACCAAGTCACAGCGCAAGAACTCGTTAATCAAGGAGTTGTAAACCTTTTAGCCTTCGGTCCCTCTCTTGTAGAAAATGGTGAAATTAGCGTTGACACCAACTCTGAGGTTGGACAATCCATGTCATCAAATCCACGGACAGCTATCGGAATCATTGATGAAAATCACTACATCATCGTGGTTTCAGACGGTCGAACTTCTGAAAGCAAGGGCTTGTCCCTCTATCAACTGGCAGAAGTCATGAAGTCCTACGGCGTTAAAACTGCCTACAATCTTGATGGTGGCGGTTCTTCAACACTTTACTTCAACGGAAAAGTCGTCAACAAACCAACAACCAACGGAAATAATATTTCAGAAAGGGCGGTGAGTGACATTGTCTACTTCGGTTACTAATCCTATCAAAAAACGATTCAAAAAAAGTGCCATCACCTATGCGGTGACAACACTCTTCTTCTTTGCTTTTAGTCGAATTTATGAACATTTTAGTTTTGGCGAAACATCTGTTTTCATGCATTGGCTGTTTGCTATTCCCCTTTTCGGAGGCAGCATTTTACTGCTACTTTTGAAAATCCAGCCTAATCTTTCAAGACTTAGTCTAAATCTGTGGAATACAGCCATTGCCATAGCAACAACGGGGGGATTGCTTCGCGGCATCATCAATCTATCGGGCCGCTCAACAACACTAGATATACCTTACTGGTATGCAGCGGCAGGTGTGCTCGTTCTCGCTATCCTCTCCATTATGTTCACCCGCAGCGAGTGGGTAGAAAATGAAACATAAATCAAGCTCCTAGCTGTATGGCTAGGAGCTTCTTATAATTTAGCTGAGAGGGATCCAGTAGCGTTTCATCCAATCATTATCTGTCTCATCTAGTCTGGTGTCCTCATAAACTCCACCATTAGCAAGAATAACACCCTCAGAAGCCTTATTCCAGTCAGCACACGTCACAAGAGCTTTTTTGATCCCGAGTTCTCTTGCTTTTAAAAGCGCCAACCTTAGCTGCTCTCTCCCATAGCCTTTACTTCGCTCACTCGGCAGAATGGAATAGCCGATATGACCTGCAATATTAAGCAAAAAATCTTGATTGAGATCGTGACGAATATTACAAATACCAACCATTTTCTGGTCGCTTTCACGGACACAGAGAAAAGTCGATGAAGGAGAACGTCCTTGCTCACAGGTCGCTTTAACTGAGGCCAGTTCAATATATTGCAACCATTGAGCTATATCTTCATACTCTGATAAACGACTACCTCCATATAAATGTTCCTCAGAAAATGCCGCCTTATAAGCTATGAGTTGCTGTTCATAGTCCAAACTTGGTTTAATTAGTTTTAATTGTGTCAATTTCACCACTCCTTTTATTTTAACTATTATATCACCCGCTCAATAAAAAAACAGGTCAGCCCTGTTTTTATTTTCTTTCATAAACCTCTCCACTCAAGGGGTCAATTATCCGTACCAAATGAAAGGCACCGTTTTCGTATTCGTAATGGCAAATGGCGCAGTTGCCAAAGCGAGCCGTCGGGTCGGGCTCAATCGAAAGCTCCAGTAGAAAAACCCACATGGCGCCACCATGACTGACCGCGAGAACGACTCCACTTTCTTGCTCCAAAAGCTGCGTCAGCGTTGCCTTCATACGCCGACCAACCTCGGTCACATTTTCGCCACCATAAGCCACAAAAGCGTCCTCAAAAGAATGAGCCCCCGAACGAATTTTAGGCTGGAGGGCTTCGGGCTGGGCTTCAAAAAGTCCGAAATTCCACTCCTTAAGCCCCTTCAAGCGCTGATAATCCTTGCGACCCGTGACGATTTCCAGCGTATCGCAAGCCCGCTCCTGCGTGGAAGCATAGAGGCTATCAAAGGAAATACCTTCTTTTGGAAAAAGGCTTGCGCTTTTTGCGCCTGCTCGATACCAGGCTCTGTCAATGGTGAGTCACTAGATCCCTGCACCAAGCCCTGCTGGTTAAAGAAAGTCTGCCCATGCCGCATCAGATAAAGAGTGGTCATCTTTCTTCCTCCCAAGCCGAAAAATCATGATTGACGACTTCTTCCAGATAGAACTCGTCATTTTCAAAACGAAAAACGAGAATGCTGCAGTTGGTCATATGACCAAGGCTGTCTAATTCCCAGTTTTGCTGCCAAGCTCGCGCAAAGTTGGCAATCGCGCCGCCGTGAGACACCATTAGAATCTCTTTTCCTTGACTGTCCTTCATGAGCTCAAAAATAGTCGTTGCCAAACGCTTTTGTACTTGCTCTTGACTTTCGCCACCGTAAGTTACAAAGAAATCCTTGTAAGGTAGGGGCGGGTTTAAATCCTCGCTCTCACCTTCAAAAGTCCCAAAATTCCATTCTTTCAGCCCTTTGACACGTTGATAAGGGAGCTTGCCGTCTGTCACCAATTCCAAAGTATCGCAAGCTCGCTCAGATGTAGAGCTGTAAGCCTCGTCTAATTCAATCCCTTGATTTTTAAAATATCTTCCCGCCACGCGCGCTTGATAAATACCCAAATCAGTTAAGGGAGCATCACACCAACCTTGAATTCTGTGACGACGGTTAAAAAGTGTTTGCCCGTGCCGCATGAGATAGAGTTTTTTTACCACTAGTTTTCCTCCTTGTAAAGTATCTTATCATTGATTGGGTCATAAACCAAAGGCATACTTACCTTGTCTCCGTCAAAGACAAAGTTGAAAATTGAACAATTTGGGGTAGTCAGATTATCTGGGTAAACAGCTAATGCTTCCCGAAAATAATGAGAAATAGCAGCACCATGAGTCACTGCAAGAATAGTTTCGCCTTCAGCTGCCTGACTAATAATTTCTCCCACTGTCCTCATCATACGCTGACGAACTTGTCTGGCTCCTTCTCCCCCATAGGTTACAAAATAATCCCCGTATGCTTGCCCAATATGCTCCAAATCAAGGGGTGGATTTAGATACTCACTCTGGGCTTCAAAAGCACCAAAATCCCATTCTTTCAAACCTTTTAATCGAATATAATCAGTTCGCCCTGAAACAATTTCTGCTGTATCGCAAGCTCGTTCTTGAGTAGAGGAATAAATTCTATTAAACTTTATTCCTTGATTTTCAAAAAATATTCTCGCCATTTTGGCTTGTTCAATCCCTAACTCTGTCAAAGGAGAATCTGAAGCACCTTGAATCCGTTTTTGCACGTTAAAACGGGTCTGTCCGTGCCGCATGAGATAGAGTTTTTTTGTCATCTGCTTGCTCGCTTTCTTTTAAATCAGCCCTAATTTTTCAAAGGCGTGATAAAGCCCGTCTGCTTCAACATCGTCGGTAATCATATCTGCCATGGCTAGGATTTCCGCTCCGCCATTGCCCATAGCCACCCCGACCGCACAATAATCCAGCATGGGAATGTCAATCTTAGCGTCACCAAAAGCAATGGTATCCGCTTGCTTTGCACCAAGGTGCTCAAGCAAAACCTCAATGGCATGCGCTTTAGTAATGTCTTTGACGCCCAAGTCACCAAAGAGGGCATGCTCACCGCGACCGCCCCAAGTGCCCGCCTTGAGCTCAGGAAAGGCAGCTTTTGAGTCCACATGGTCTTGGTAACTGTTGAGGATAAAGCTGATTTTATTGAGGTCATCGCGATAGAGCTCCCCGCCATAGACCAGACCGTGAAGAGCGTCCTCCGCTTCTAGCTTTTTGGCTTCCTCTTCGCTCAGCCCCTTGCCCTTGGCATACATACGCATAACAGGGCGCGCTGCCTCTCGAAAATTCCGGCTGGCAAAAAGTCCGTTGTTGCTTTCCAGATAAAATTCCAGCCCACGCGCCTGTAGCCAATCCACCACGCGCTTCTCCACTTCAAGCGGAATAAGCTGGTGCATGACAACCTCACCGTGATGCTCCACGTAAGAGCCGTTGCCGCCAATCATGCCGTCGAGGCCAATATCCCAAATATCTTGCGGCATTTCTGCTCGGCTACGGCCTGTACAAACATAGACTAAATGTCCATTTTTCCGCGCCTGTTGCACTGCCTCAACGGCTGACGCTGGAATTTGCCCCTCATAATCAACCAAGGTTCCGTCCACATCTAAAAAAATGATTTTCCCTGTCATATTTCTTCTCCACATACCAGCCCAAAGAGACCGATCAAACTATTTTTTAGATAAGATATTAGCGCCATTGCTTGCAATGACTTCTTTGTACCAATAGAAACTGTCCTTACGAGAACGATCATAGCTTCCATTTCCCTCATCATCAGCATCTACATAAATGAAGCCGTAGCGCTTGCTCATTTCAGAAGTTGAAGCTGAAACTAAGTCAATACAACCCCAAGGTGTGTAGCCCATCAGTTCAACTCCGTCCTCAATCGCTTCATACATTTGCTCAATATGTGCTTTCAGATAGTCAATCCGATAGTCATCATGAATGGAACCATCAGCTTCGACCTTATCTAAAGCACCCAGACCGTTTTCTACGATAAAAAGTGGTACTTGATAGCGGTCATAAAGTTTATTGAGCGTAATCCGTAAGCCAACAGGGTCAATTTGCCAACCCCAATCGCTGGCTTCCAGATAGGGATTTTTTTCACCAAGTGAGAAATTCCCCGCTGTCTTTTCATCGGCATCTGTGTCTACTGCACGCGCAACTGAACTCATATAATAGCTGAACGACATGAAGTCCACAGGGTATTGAGCCAACAACTCTAAATCACCATCAGCAATCTGCAATTCAATTCCATTTTCCTTGAAGAAACGTTTGGCATAGCTTGGATATTTCCCACGAACCTGAACATCTGAGAAAAATAGATTTTCATGATCCTGTTTGATTTCTTGCATAACATCTTGAGGATTGCAAGTAGCTGCATAAGCCTGCATCCGCGCCAACATCATACCAACCTTAAAATTTGGATTGATTTCTCGCGCAGCCTTGACTGCCAAGCTGCTAGCCACAAATTGATGATGAGCAGCCTGATAGAGTTCTTGCATATTTTGCTTACCACTTTCAAACAGCAGACCACCACCGACATAGCCAGAAATGCCCATAATATTGATTTCGTTAAAAGTTAACCAATATTTGACCTTGTCTTTGTAGCGTTCCATGACCATACGGACATATTTTTCAAAAAAGCCAATCACACGACGGTCTTTCCAGCCTTCATATTTGAGGGCAAGATTGATCGGTGTTTCATAGTGAGAAAGCGTAACTAATGGCTCAATGCCGTATTTGAGCAATTCATCAAAAACAGCATCATAAAAAGCTAACCCTTCTTCATTCGGACTTGCATCGTCACCATTAGGGAAAATTCGACTCCAAGCAATCGAAAGACGAAAAGTTTTAAAACCCATTTCTGCAAAAAGAGCAATGTCTTCCTTATAACGGTGATAAAAGTCAGAGCCCCAGCGTTTAGGATAAAGTCCTTCTTTGTCGTTAAGCGCCGCTAAAACCTTTTCCTTGGTCATTGGAGCCATCAAATCACTAAAGTTCTTTCGATCTTCTGGGCGAACCGCCTTGGCAGTATCAGATGTTGCTGGCCCACGACCGCCTAAATTCCAGCCACCCTCATATTGATTAGCAGCCGTTGCGCCACCCCATAGAAAATCTTTTGGAAATTGTTTTGTCATCACTTTCACCTCTTTGTTTATTGTTAATACTATTATATAACTTCCTCTTCGACTTTTCTGGTATAATTCTGGGGGAATACTGATACTATTCTATGATATGCTATTTATATGGTTGTAAGCTAGACCAAAGGCAATGTGTTGTTTTTCTCAAACATATTGCAATTTTCAAGAATGGACTAAAAAGGTGAAAATTACCTTTATTTTCATAGAATTCAAAATGCAGTTTCCCTACTTTTTCAAATAAAAATGGCTCTATAATTTCTGTAGTGGGTAAAATCACTTTAGGGATTATGGAGCTTATTTTGTTGTAGAAAAAAAGTCCCATATGACCTATAATGAAAAGCGACCAAACCATCATTAGAAAGAATCTTATGGAACAATTAAATTTTATCACAAACTTACTGGAAATCAAAGACCCTAACATTACGATTTTGGATGTTCTAGATGCTGGAACGCATAAAGAAATCATCGCGAAGTTGGATTATCCTGCTCCTAAATGCTACAGCTGTCATGGTCAGATGGCTAA
>NZ_KB904408.1 GCF_000380065.1 Streptococcus massiliensis DSM 18628
TGTATCATAACCTTCAACCTTATCTTCCTCAACGGAGTAAGTGATTTCTTTTCCTGCTTCGTATTTTGGTAAGTTAGTGAAAGTATACTTCCAACTATCTGCTTCGGTGACAACCTTAGTCGCAACTTTTGTTTTGACACCATCAACTGTCTTCATAAGGTGAACAGTGATTTCTTTCGGACGTTTNCCGTCTTGATTATCATTATCATCCCACTTCTTGGTCACTTCATAATCCACCACTTTTGGTGTGTAGGAGTTGGTGATATTGAGTCCATCAGTCGTTCCCTTATACTCACTGACAGTTTCTTCTACAACAGTGTACTTGATTTCCTTACCATTCTTATATTTTGGTTTATTGGTAAAGGTCGTAGACCACTTGCCAGCTGCATTTGCCTCAATCTTCTTACTATCAACTTTTTGACCATCTGCTAGAAGATGAACGGTGATTTCTTTCGGACGGATACCATCTTGGTTATTCGCATCGTCCCAATTTTTATGAACCGTCAAATCAACTGTTTCTGGCACATACTTATTCGTAATGGTAAAACCTGTATTGGCATCGCCTGTGATTTCTGGTGTATAACCCTGAATAACGGTTTCTTCCACTACCTTATAGGTAATTGGAGTACCACCTTTATCTGCGTCTAAATTATCAAAAGTAGCTGTCCAGTTATTCGCTTCATTCAACTCAGCTGTCTTGCCTGTATCAACACCATCTGCCAAGAGTTTCACTGTTACAGAAGCCACTCGCTTGCCATCTTGGTTATTCGCATCATCCCAGTTCTTAGTAACCTTGACTTGGGTCTTAGCTGGAGTGTAAGTATTTGTAAAGGTTAGATCATCTGCTTTTGTAGAAACTTTTACCTTTAGGCTGTTCGTCGCATTATCTTTCGTAACAGTGACAGTAACCTCTTTCACTGTCTTATCATAAGTGATACCAACTTCGCTACCTTCTACCTCACTAACAGTATACTTATGAGTTCCTATTTGGTCTTCTGTATACTGAATTGGAGTGAACTTAAAGCTGCCATCTGCTTTATTTTGAACAGTCTCAACAACTGTGCCATCCTCTTTTTTCAGAACAAAGTTATATTGTCCGGCTGTAAGTGCTTTACCACTTAACACCTTCTTACCAGCAATTTCTGCCTGAGCAGCTGATGCTGGAGTATAAGTATTTGTGAAAGTTAGATCGTCCACACCCTTAGATACAGTTGCTTTCAGTTCTGTAGCACTGACCTTTTCTACTTTCACTTCTACTTCTAGTTTATGGCTATCGTAGCTAATTCCAGTTTCATTACCAGCGACCTCCTCAATGGTAAACTTATAAGTTCCTACTTGATTTTCATTGTAGGTCAGCGTTGGGAAGGTAACTGTACCATCTTGTGCATTTTTAGCACGTGAAACTTCTTTACCTTGCTCATTACGCAAGATAAATTCAAACTGTTCTCCCTCAAGCTCCTTACCATTCAAAAGTTTCTTCGCTTGGAGAGCAACTTCTATCGGTTTTGCCGCTGCGTAAGTGTTGTTAAATTCAGTGTCTCCTGAATAGGCAACAGAAGCACGAAGATTCCCCTTGCCATCATCAGTCACAGTCACAGTCGCGGTCACTGTTAAGTCATCATAATGGATCCCCTCAATATCTTTACCACCCTCTTTTTCTGTGATGGTGTAGGTATAGGTACCGACCTTGTCATACTCAAGCGCCGCAAACTTCACTTGGCCATCAGCTGTATTCTTCACCGTTTGAAGATCATTACCGTCCTTGTCTTTCAAGACAAATTCAAATTGATCCTTCACTAGGTTCTTACCGGTCAGCTTCTTAGTTGCTTTCAACTCAGCTGTAGTCTTCTTAGTTGTGTATGTGTTGTTAAAGGTTTGGTTATTATCCTTATAACTAGTTTTGGCTTTAAGTTGACCAGAACCGTCATCCGTTACTTCAATAGTTGCAGTAACTTGATGTGTGTCATAGGAAATACCACCTAGGTTCCCTTTTGTTTCGCTAATAGTGTAAACATAAGTACCCGTCTTAGTAAACTCTAAAGCTTTGAAGTTCACTTGGCCATCGGCTGTGTTTTTCACCGTTTCAACAGTCTTGCCGGCTTTGTCTTTCAAGACAAATTCGAACTCATCTGCCTTTAACTCGCGACCAGTCAGCTTCTTGGTTACAGAAAGAGGAACATTCACTGACTTGGCTGTATATTTATTTTTGAAGACGAGCTCTTCTGGACTTCTAGTGATAGTTGCTTTTAGTTTACGACCAAACGCTTTCTCAACTTTGATTTTGACTTTAAATTCTGTCTTGTCATAGGTTACTCCAGCTTCTTTTTCGCTATCTGCCGGAATGACCTCACGGACAACATAGTCATGTTCTCCGACTTCATCCTCATTAAAGGCAAGAGGAGTGAAGGTGATACTTCCATCTTGCTTATTGGTAACTGCCTCTACTTCTTGCTCAGTGCCATTTGTAACTTTGAAAAGTTTAAACTGATACTTATTCGCCTCAAGCGACTTCCCTTCCAACACTTTCTCAGCAACAAGCGGAACTTGAATAGGGTCAGCAGGAATATATGTATTGGTGATAGTGAAGCCAGTGTTGGCATCACCTGTTATTTTACTAGTATAATAATCAGGTAAGTTTAATTCTTTTATTGTATACTTTATAACGTGGCCATCTTCTGAATCATATTTACTTAAACCACTAAACTCTGACTTCCAAGAATTACTATCACTTAATTCTAATGTTTTATTTGTTTCTTTTCCATCAGCTACTAATGTTACCTCTACCTTATTTTGTTTTGTCCCTACCCATTTTTTCTCTACTGATACTTTTATCTTATCTTTTAATACTGAATTTTTAGCTATTAATAGATGGCCTTCTGCATCAGATGCATTAACGGTAAATTCACCATTTGGTAAAGCCTTCCCTTGTTTATCAGTAAACGTTAAAGAATCTTTATCATAAGGTACTGGTGCTTTTGTTTCAACAAAACGATATTTCCCCGCTGCCAGTTGCTCAAATTTGACCATTCCTTTGGCATTTGTTAAGGCTTTATACTCTTTTCCTTGAACATTTTTTGCCTGAACCCATTTGTTATTTTCAAATTTTTCTAATGCTATCTCTGCACCTGCCAGTGCGTTACCTGTACTGTTTACTTTGACAAGCCCCGCTTCTAGACTAGAAAGTTTTGTTGTTCCTAATAGTCCATTCATAGTTGTTTCCGCACTTTTTGTAACTTTGTTGCCATCATAGGTTACATCAACAGTATTAGAAACTTTTGTATCACTAATTGCCAATGGGTAATCTACGTCGATATAAACTAACCATGCAGGAATAGAACCTTCTATAACATTTGTGCTACCATAAGTTTTTTCAAGAATTTCTTTTAATTTTTCTTTGTCTTCTTGTTTATAATATCCTTTCTCTATAGCATAATTGGCAACATCTTCATACATAGTTGGCCATACAGTTGAATACTTAGGTGCTGTTTTATCAAAATTACCAAAATATACTACAACACGAGTATTAGTACCGTCTTTATAAACGCCGTATTCTAATGGCTTTAAACTATTTTTAAACGACTCATAAGTCGGATAGGCTGTGTAATCAGGCTGGACTTCTGTAAACACATTTGTGAAGGCTTTTATTAGTCCTTGTGTAGAACGTGTTTTATCTGTTAATGACATTGGGTATGTTGTAGAAAGCCTAAAAGAAATCCCTTTAAATTCCCTTTCTCCTAAATTATCTTCAAGATACACATTTTGTTTAACTTCATACTTATCCCAAGAAAGCTTATCTATTTGGTCAGCATTAACATTTATTCCCCACTCCACCAATTTATTTGTTTTCGTAGAAGCCCACTTACTGCTATTAGTTAAAATTTCTTTTGTTAGTGTTCCTCCCATAAAATAAACTGCTTTTTTATAATCGCCTACAGTCACTTCAAATGATTTAGCTTTTCCTTCTGTATAACTTACTACATGTGCTTTACGAGAAATACCTGTATCTAAACTAACAGAACCAATAACTGATGTACCTTCTGAGTTTTTCCCAAATTTTATTTCTATAACTTGGGAGCTTGTAATTCGCCATTGACCAATAACTTTCTCCACACCATTAATTTGTCCTTTTAATTCGGCCCAAGCGGTTGTCGCTCCATTAAGGGCGGTAATCTTTTTGTCCACTCCAAGTGTTTTAAACTTAACGGTGTCGCCTTCTTTAATGGTTATAGCCCCTTTAGTGTCTATATCGAATGTTGCCTTTAGCCCAAACTGGTCATAGGTCTTTATTGGATTAGTTTCAGAGTTATTCCCCTTTTCGTTATAAATTGTAAAATCTTTAACTTTTACATACTTAGATAAATCTTGGTTCTTGCGTGCTGCAGCATTAACTGCACTATTACTAGAAGCTAGAACAGCTATACTCAAAACCATAATTATCTTGAATAAAATTCCTATCATTTTTTTCATGATATGTTTCCTCTTATACTTTTTTAGGCGCTAAAAAATGTGAGAATAAGGTTACAAACATGAATACGACTCGAATAAAATTTCTTAGTCAATAAAACGCTTATTATCAGTATCCTCACAAAGGCACACTGTATTCAGTATAGCATAATAATTAAATTAACTCTACTATTTTTCCTTAATTTCATCAAATACCTTTTGATTTCTAATTATTATAAAGTTGTGATATTTTAATAATTCCAACTATATCTGAAACTATTATGCGATCAGCTCCAGATTCTGAACCAGCCCTCTCAATGAACCGAGTTCACTGTTCTTATATTTTGTGGGAGTGGGACAGCTCCAATAGTCTGGGAGACTATTGGAGGTTGTGGATAAAGCAAGCGAAGCTTGTCACAAAAAACTGTAAAGGAATAGTTCGTCGTCCCACCCCCGCGATGCCTATTAGGCTTGTACGAAGCCGGTAAAGGCGAACAAAGCTTCAAGGCATTCGATGAATGCCTTGAAAGAAGGAGAAGACCGGGATCTCTTAGCTTGCGGAAAGCAAGTGCAGAGCGAAAGGATCTTCGACGCGGCTACCGCGTCTTGTACATATTCCGAACAGATTTTCGAGGTTGCAGACTTTTGTCCCAGCCTCAGGAGTTGAAAATTTTCTCCTCTTTAAAAACTTATTTTTTTATTTAATATTCTAGCATATCCATAATTTACTATTTTACCGATAATTTTCCTCTATTTCCAAAAATATTAATAACAGGCAACTACTATTCATAACTTTACAAAAAAGACAAACCACATTTACCATTGTAGTTTGTCTTTCATTCTAAAAAATTTCTATCCCATCAATGCGCCAGCATTTCCTGAGCGATTTCCAGACCAGTCAATTTACTTGGGTAGTAAGTTGGCCAGTTTTCTAACTCATCCCAAAGTTTTTCTTGACTTTCGCCACCGTAGTAAATATGGAAGTGAGCGGCTTTGGTTGGTGCGATATTGTGATCGCTAAATTGAACATACTTGAACTCACCTGCATCTGGGTCGGTTGCTTCAAACATGAAGCGAACACCACGATTTCCCTTAGAATAAGTCAAAGTGTGCTTACCAGCATACTTGTAAGTGTAAGTTTTAGTCTCGCCATTCACTGTAAAGCTCATGGTCTTGTCAGTAATTTTAATAGCTGAAATATCCGTCTTGTAACCCTTATCATAGTAGGCTTTGTACTCAGCTGCTGTCATCTTGCCAGTCAACTTCGCTTTATAATTAAAGACTTGATCCAGGGTCCCATCTTTCAGATAAGGATAAACTGATTGCCAATCACCTTTCCAATCAGAAAGTTCACGATCCTTGATAGCGCTATCTTCAAAATAACCATTCGTTACTGTTTTAGTATCTTCTTCCTTTTCAGGAGCAATGGCTGGTCCATCTTGTTTCGTTGTTTTTTCTAGTGCCTTAAGGTTACTTTCCATTATAGAAATGTAATCCTCACCTGCTTTGGTTTCTTTATCAGTTAAGCTTTCCAAAGGATTAAGAACATCTAACTGTACACCTGTTTCTTTTGCCAAAGTATCCGCCACTTTCTTAGAAGCATTTTCTTCAAAGTAGATGTACTTGATTTGATTGTCTTTGATATATTTAGTCAATTCAGCCAAGCGTGCAGCTGAAGGTTCATTTTCTGGTGACAATCCACTGATAGAAACTTGTTTCAAGCCATAGTCTAAAGCTAGATAGGCAAAGGCTGTGTGTTGAGTGACAAAATTCTTTTGTTTGGCATCTTTCAGAGAATCTGCGTAAAGTTTGTCCAATTTTTCTAGCTTCTTGATATAAGCAGCAGCATTCTTTTCAAATGTTTTCTTTTGCTTTGGAAAATCCTTACTCAAACTATCACGAATATTTTCAACCATTTTAATGGCACGCTGTGGTGACAACCATACATGGGGGTCATAAGCATGGTGGTGACCTTCGCTACCGTGGTCGTGGTCTTCTTCCTCTTCACCACCAGGCAATAAAAGCATATTTTCAGTTGCTTTAATGACCTTGGTCTTTTTATTTTTCAAATTCTTAACCACATTAGGTGCCCAAGTTTCCATGTTTTCATTTTCATAAACAAAGGCATCCGCTTCTTGGATCTTTGCCACTGCCTTAGCAGACGGTTCATAGTCGTGTGGCTCAGTTCCCGCACCGATTAACAAGTCAACATTGGCAGTGTCTCCTGCTACTTGCTTGGTAAATTCATACACAGGGTAAAATGTTGTTACCAAGTGTAATTTATCATCTTTCTTCGCCTGACTTGAACAAGCTGTCAAAATCAAAGCACATAAACCTAAAAGTAATAATCCAATTTTCTTCATAGAAAACTCCTTCTCTAAAATTGTTTTCTGATTTTCGCCAATAAATTGACTAGCAAAAAGACCGTAACAAAAATCATGGTAATACTTGCACTAGCCGGCGTCTCAGCATAGTAAGAAATGTAAAGACCTGCAATCATACCAATAAAGCCGATCAGACTAGCCAGCAAAATGACCGATTTAAAGTTTTTCCCAAGCTTCAGAGCGATACTAGCAGGCAAAACCATAATCGTTGATACTAGAAGAGCTCCTGCCGCAGGAATCATCAGCGCAATAGCCACACCAGTCACTACATTAAATAGGATGGACATGGTGCGCACCGGAAGACCATCTACAAAAGCCGTATCCTCATCAAAGGTCAGAATGTACATGGGCCGAATGAAAAGGAAGGTCAGAACCAAGACGATGGCTGCAATGGCAAAGAGTCCCCACACCTGCTCTATCGAAATGGTCACAATTGAGCCAAAGAGATACTGATCCAAGCTCATAGAACTAGATCCTCCACCCTTACTCATAACAATCAAGGCCAAAGCAAGTCCTGTTGACATGAGAATAGCTGTCCCAATTTCCATAAAGTCCTTGTAAATCGTGCGCAGATATTCAAGGAATATTGCTGCAACAACAACCACGACAATCGTTGACCAAGTTGGCGAAATGCCAAGCAAAAGCCCAAAGGCCACACCCGAAAGAGAAACGTGACTAAGCGTATCACTCATGAGACTTTGCCGCCGCAAAATCAGGAAAGTCCCTAGAACCGGTGAAAAAAGGCTCATAGCGATCACTGCCAGAAAGGCACGCTGCATAAAATCATAATTTAATAGATTAGCCATGACTCACCTCCTGATCTGCTTCGTGGACATTGAAACAACGCCAAGGCGAATCTTGATTGCGCACCAAATGAATATTTCTATCCGCATATTTTCGGACTTCCTCGGGGTCATGAGTAATCATCAACACAGCCTTGCCATGCTTATGGGCACTATGATGCATCAGACGATAAAAATCATCCTTTGTCCCAGCGTCCATCCCTGTTGTCGGCTCGTCCAAAACGAAAATATCCGGATCCGAGGCAAACATGCGTGCGATGACTACCCGCTGCTTTTGCCCACCAGAAAGCGAGCCAATCCGATGATAGCGGTGCTCCCACATGCCGACCGACTCCAAACTAACCTTAATATGCTCCTCATCATGAGCAGTCAATCTACGAAACCATCCTTTGCGCGGATAACGCCCTGATTTGACAAACTCATAAACCGTACTAGGAAAACCCGCATTGAAACTTGCAATCTGCTGAGGCAAATAGGCAATGCGCAACTTTCCTCCCTTGATATTGGTCTTAGAAATAGTTACCTTGCCAACTTTGGGCTGAAGAATGCCTAAACTCGCCTTGATCAAGGTTGTTTTGGCTGCTCCGTTTTCCCCTGTCAGAGTCACGAACTCTCCGCTATCTACGTAATAATTGATATGTTCCAGTACTGGTTCCTTGTCATAGTAAAAAGACAAATCCTCTACTGTGATGTACCTCATTAATGCATTTCTCCTACTAAGGTCGTCAAAAAACGACCGATTGTCTCTTGTTCTTTTTCGGAAAATTGTCCGACTACCTTTTCATAAGCGTCTAAGGTATGAGCGTGATGATGGCGATGCTCCGCCGCAACAGGTTTTGCCAAATCGGTCAGATGATAATAAGTCACTCGCGCATCATTGCTGTCTTTAACCGCTTCTAGCATTCCTTGTTTGATTAAAGACTTAATAGCCTTGGTTACCGCAGCCTGACTAACCTTAAGAAAACGGGCCAAGTCCGTATTGGTCAGTTTATCCTCAGCCAAAAGCATGAGAATATGCTCTTGCGTATTGGTTAAAGCTACTTCACTCGTACAAGATCCAATCAAAACCTCGTGCTGATTTTCAGCTCGTAAGACAACTTCATTTAAAAATTGATCAATTTGTTCTGCTAAATTCATGAGCCAAACCTCGTTTTATTAACTAGTTAATTCTTTACTGGTTAATTATAACACAAAAGAAAAAAGAGTCAAGAAAAAACTCTTCTTTTCATATGATTTTCAATCTCCTTACATGTTTTCAACAGTAGGGATTAAAGTCACAAAGGTCATAAGCCATTTCTTTCAACATGGCCCTTTTTCCTTTAAACGTTTTCCCTTGAAGTAGCAACTCGTACTGTTGTAAGCGTTCACCCTCTAATTTTTCTCTATACTCTTTAATAGCCAAACGAAACAAAACAAGTTCATCGGAATTCATTCCCTTAGCACTTAATCTATGACCGATTTCTCCCACTTCTTCATACTGAGGTTTATTAAATTTTCGTTTTTCGCTTTCTTGTTTTCTTACTTTATCTAGGATATGATTGCGAAATTTAGTTTTGAAGTAGCGAAATAAATCATGTTCTACTTGATATAATTTGGGATATTTCACTAATAAATGATGCAGGACCAGCATGCCTTCCTGTTCCCAATCTGCCAACTCCCAACTATTGAGGTAATAATCCCGATAGCAACGCAACACAATTCCTCGCACTCTTTCATAAACTGTCTGAAATTCCATCTGAACCACTTGTCAAACTCCTTTAATATTTTCTACTATCAGTTTAACAAAGGTAGTTGACAGTCTGTGAAAGAAAAGCCAATATGCTAAACTTTCAGGCTTAAATGTTGTCAGATAGTTGACAAAATGACCGTTCAAGCACAAAAAGAGGCTGAAAAGGAAGTTCCAACCTCTAAATTTTCAAACAGAATCAGTGCTAGTTTTTATATCTCCTATATTTTCGCTTATACTTCTGATTAATCCCCGCTATTCTACTTTTACAATCGTCATTTTGCACCAAATATCCCTTTATTAATTTGATGATGATAAGAGAAGCCACATAGTGCAGTGACAAAACTGTGATAATAAGCGATTTGTCTACAACTACTCCCGGCAACTTTGGGCCTAAAATATCTTTTATCTCCCCACATTAAACATATCGATGATCAACAAATACGTTTGCAGGAAAAATAGCCATAATATTGATACAAAGAAACTAAGTACTATCTTTACCGCATAATTTACCCTTTCTTTTCTAGCACTTTTAGCTGGTATTTTTATGATCAATTCTCCGACAGATATAATAACAAAAACAGCTGTCAAAATTAAAATAAATCTATTCATCGTCGTAAATTTCACTAGAATAGAGTAAAATCTTGGAATGATCTGCATGATTTCCAATTTCACTTCATTATTTTCTAAAAATGAAATAATCACTTTTGAAGAATATGCCATGAATACCGATGGAAAATAAATGTAAGACATGTAACCAGTGAAAAAATTTATCTTGCTATCAATACTGCCAAATCTTCTTTTTACATTATAATATGCGACCGCCATAAATATGGTAAAACAGATCAGAGCAATTGGAGCGATTCTTAAAAATACTTTGTTGTTTTCAAAATTGATAAAATCTAAATACTAGATTAAACTATCTAAAAGAATACTCCAGATTACAATCTTTTTCAGGCACATGCTTCTAATCTTATCCATTACATGGGATAAGATCTCTTTTTTATGATGCTCAAAGAAAATAAATAACATCAGACCTATCAGTAATTTTTCGATCCAAAATTTTAATTCTGCGAAACTATCATAAAAGAGAAACATCTTATGAAGAACCACTACTAAATAATGCACAATCGTATAAATTGTGCCAATCAATATTACACCTAAGCTCACTAATTCTTTTCTTGATCTTTTTATCATAAAATCCCCCTGTAACCTAATCAAGTTTAATTCAATCATTAATATGAATTATTATAAAATAATGTTATAAAAATATTTGTAAAACGATACCTTATTACTCAAATACTAGCAATAATACAACAAATAACTTTTATCATGGATAGTATTGTTTTTCCATATATGCTGAATTAATATAAAATATTTTACACTATTAATTGGTTCATTTCAAACTACAAAAGTATATTTTTAACTATATTAGGGGGGATAATATCACTGCGTCCATACATACTGAAAAACTAAAATAGTTAGGAAAGGTGCTATCAATCACTATTTTTTTCAATATAGTTTTCTCTCTTAATTGCAAAACAAAAAGCCTTGACCAAAGCCAAGACTTTTGGCTCTATAATTTCTGTAGTGGGTAAAATCACTTTAGGGATTATGGAGCTTATTTTGTTGTAGAAAAAAAGTCCCATATGACCTATAATGAAAAGCGACCAAACCATCATTAGAAAGAATCTTATGGAACAATTAAATTTTATCACAAACTTACTGGAAATCAAAGACCCTAACATTACGATTTTGGATGTTCTAGATGCTGGAACGCATAAAGAAATCATGGCTAAGCTAGATTATCCCGCTCCTAAATGCCCTCACTGCCAAGGACAAATGGC
>NZ_KB904409.1 GCF_000380065.1 Streptococcus massiliensis DSM 18628
TCGCTTTTCATTATAGGTCTTATGGGACTTTTTTTCTACAACAAAATAGGCTCCATAATTCCTACAGTGGTTTTACCCACTACAGAAATTATAGAGCCCAATAATGCGGCTGCCGCTCCTTTCAGCCTTGATTTAATAGCACTTTCATTTAAAGATGCATTTATTTCATCTATTTCAATTTGAGAACGAACAGGTTGATCACCTTCATTCACGTAAATACAACTTTCATCATGCTCGTCAAATTTATGCGTACTTAAATATACAGTTCCATCTCCTCTTCGATTATAAACTAATCTAGCATTACAGCTATCTGTTGGACAAAAGAGATGTTCTTTTATTTTTAGAAAATCTGACTTATTTGCAATCTCACTTAAACGTATAGAGTATATCCGTTTCCCTCTCTGAACAACTCTTGCACTAGCAAATTTCATATTATATCCTTTCTAATAATTTTATATTTTACAAAACAATTATACTATGAAAGCGCTTTTATGTAAATGAAAAAACAATAAATTGAACTTCTACGAGGATACCAACGGGGCAGGCAATCTCCACGAACACAATGTACCGAGCTTTCTCGCTACAAGAAGTATAAAACATTAAGAAAAACGCAGACATCTGCGTTTTTGCTTTATTCAAAACTATTTTTCTTTAGTTGGACAATCCTTTGCTTGTAAATCCAAGCAAAACGTCCTAAAAGAAGGCCAGAAAGGTACGATAGCCAGCGAATGGACATATTTCTAATTCCCAATTATGATGAGAAAAACAAGGACTTGATACTTGGCTGGCTCCTTCCGCTATTTCCAAGGATTGTAAAAGCGGCTGCCATTGATGAAAAAGAGAGTAAGAGCAATTAGTAAAACAGCAAAGCCTAAAAGAGTCACTAGCTGGTCTGCTCGACCAAATTTTTGAGCAGTGTACCAAGTCCGTTTTTTGTGTTTACCAAAACGTCGCAACTCCATAGCTGTTGCAATGGTCTCAATCCGATCCAAAGAACTGAAAATCAGAGGAGTTATAATTTGTAAATTTCCCTTGATTCGCTGACTTAATTTAGCTTTTTTAGATAATTCCAGACCGCGTGCTTCTTGTGACATTTTAATCATGTAAAATTCTTCTTGCAAGTCAGGAATGTAACGCAAGGTCAAACTGACTGAATAAGCAACCTTATAAGAAAGACCAATCTGATTGAGGCTAGCCGCAAACTGGCTTGGGTGCGTTGTTAGTAAGAAAATCAAAGCCAAAGGAATGGTACAAATATACTTAAGCAGAACATTTCCTAAATAAAAAAGTTCTTGACTAGTAATGCTGTATGCCCCCCAACCCTCAAGTAAAATCTGCTTGGACTGGTAAAGCCCTACTCCATAGTTAGGTGCAAAAAGATAAATCATCACAACATTGAGAAGAGCAAAAAAACTTGCTAGTAAGATCACAATGGATACCTGCTTAAATTTGATCCCAGAAAGGGTAAAAAGGGCTAGTGAACCTAAAGCAATAGCTAAAAGCAGGCGTGTGTCATAGCTCGTCATAGCTGCAATGGACACCAATAGGAAGAATAGCAATTTACTTGTTCCCGACAAACGGTGCAAAAAGCTATCACCCGCTTGGTAACCAATCATTTTTCGACTATCAAACATGAGCTTCCTCCTTGCTCTTACGATAAAAGCGAGTTAAGGCTAAAGGATCTACTCGCAAACGTTCTGCCAGATGGAAAATAGAAGTTTCTTTCAAATTAGCCTTGGCAAGCAGAGCTGGATTGGTCAAGACTTCTAGTGGTGACTGATCTGCAATAATCTGACCATCAACCAAGACCAGAGCCCGATCTGAATAATCCAACATCAGTTGCATATCATGGGTAATCATGATAATGGTATGCCCCTTAGCATGCAAGTCATCTAAGAAATTCATAATCTCTGTATAATTGCGTTGGTCTTGCCCTGCCGTTGGTTCATCCAAAAGGAGAATCTCTGGTCGCAAGACTAAAATAGAAGCAATAGTCACCCGCTTTTTCTGCCCGAAAGACAGGGCTGAAATTGGCCATTTCCGATAAGCATGAAGACCACAAGTTTTCAAAACTTCTTCTACCCGCGCCTCAATCTCGCTTTCAGAAACTCCCCGCAAGCGCAGACCTTTTGCAACCTCGTCAAAAATCATCGTTTCACTAATCATCTGATTGGGATTTTGCAAGACGTAACCAATTCGTTCTGCTCGCTCTTTAATCGAATCTCCTGCGATATCCTCTCCCTGCCAAGTCAAGCTACCAGTCGTTGGAACAAACTGACACAGGGCTTTGGCAAGGGTCGATTTGCCTGCTCCGTTTTTGCCGACAATGGCAATGCGTTGCTTTTTGGGAATTGTCACATCAATACCTTTGAGAACCTCTTGGCTGCCGTAAGAAACCCTCAAATCTTTCACAACCAACAAGGGCTCGTCTGCCGCCAAAGCGCTCGCCTGCTGATTACGTTCTTCAAAAGCAATCCCTGTCAAGTCAATTTGATCCAAGTCTGCTAGATGATCTTGCTTTGTAACATTCATACCCAGCTGACGCAAAGTCGCCAGATAAAGTGGCTCACGAATACCATTTTCTGCTAATAAACTGGTTTTCAAAAGTGCGTCTGGCGTACCATTAAACAGAATTTGACCTTCATTGATGAGGATAATCCGATCAACAGGCCGATACAAAACATCTTCCAAACGGTGTTCAATAATAATTGTCGTTGTGCCCGCTTCTTTGTGCAGCTGATCAATCAAAGCGATAATGTCCTGCCCTGATTTGGGATCAAGATTTGCTAACGGCTCATCAAAAAGCAAAATTGGGCTCTCATCAATCAAAACACCCGCTAGACTGACCCGCTGCTTTTGTCCGCCCGACAAATCCTGCGGCCGATGCTGCAATAAATATCCTAAATCCAATTTTTCAGCCCAGAGCGCCACTTTTTCACGCATAGTTGTTAGTTCTTCAACGTCATTTTCCAGTGCAAAGGCAACATCTTCAGCTACAGTCAAGCCAATAAACTGACCGTCTGTATCCTGAAGAACAGTACTGACCAGATTGGACTTGTCATAAATAGAAAGTTCAAAAGCTTCCTGACCTGCAATCGTCAAACTCCCTGACTGTTTACCAGGGTAAATTGAGGGAATAATTCCATTTAGACACTGGCCAAGCGTTGACTTTCCTGAACCGGAAGGTCCGATGATGAGCACCTTTTCTCCCTCATAGATCGTCAAATCCAAATTTTTCAAGGTTGGTTCTGTCTGTGCTTGATACTGAAAACTAAAATTTTTGCATTCAATCATTGCTTGTTTCATTTTTATCACTCTATAAACGCTGCGCTACCGCTAGGGCAATTGCTGCAACCTTATCCTTTTCATCCAAATCTGCATCATTACCAAGACTGCGTGGATCCCATTTTTCCTCTGATAAGTGGTCTGCTGCATAAAAGAACTGGCACAGGCTTACTTCACGGAAAGCCGCCCAAGCAACCATGGCTGCACATTCCATATCCACACAAACAGCTCCTGCTTCCTTCCTACGATTGAGCTTGTCAATCGTTTCACGATAAATACCGTCTGTTGTCCAGACCTTACCCTGACTATGAGAAATTTTTTCCTCATTGAGAAAATCCAATAAAACTTGTTGAGCAGCTTGATTCAGCAGCAACTCATTTCCTGCCGGAGCATAATGAAAACTTGTTCCTTCGTCTCGCAAGGCGGCAGTCGGCACAATAACTGAAGTCGCAGCAATCGCTTCATTCAATACACCGCATGTCCCAAAAAGCACCAGCTTCTGCATTCCCATAGCCGCCAAATCTTCAGCAATAGCTACACAAGCAGAAGCTCCAACTGGTGAGTTGTAAAGCGCAATGGACTGCCCATCCAGAAGCACCTCATAAACAGGAATTTCAATATTTGCCATACTGGTTCGTGCAATCTCACGATGAGAAAAACCTGCAAGGATTCTAGCAAAAGTTTCACGCGCAAAGCAGGAAACTGCTACCATAGGAAAATCTTTAAGCGACTCAATCAAATCTTCTGGATTAATAATAGCTTTTATCGTTTCTTCAAATTCAGTTAATAGCATACCCGTCCTCACTCCAGTTTGTCTCTCTATTGTACCATAAAAGACGAAGTTCCTCCCCTCACTGTCTACATTTTCTAACTAACACTCGTTATAGTCTACACTTATAACTCTTGTTTTGGAGCATTTTAGTTGATAAAAGCAAAATAAAAAGCCAACTGAAGTTGACTTTTTTCATAAAACACTAATCTTTTTTCAAACTGCCTGCCTTGGTGCGACTACCTGCATAAACAACAAGAAGTAGCGTTCCTGCAATCCCAACAACCAAGGAATTAGCAACTGTTGACCAGATACCTTGGGCAAAGACTTTAGCAGGTGCTTCTGAGTAAATAAGAATATCTCCAAGCGGCGCAATGATTCCCCAACCAATAGCATTGGCTACAACTTGTAAAACATTAAAACGCAGGATGTCTTTGCGAGCAAAAATTCCTTCTTCAATTTTGAATTGTTTACGAGCCAGACCGATAACTAAACCAAAAACTCCTGATACTAAAACCCATGACCACCACGGACTACCAAATTGAATTGCGTCTTTCAAAGCATGCCCGATAAAGCCAATCAGAAAACCAACAACAGGTCCGAAAAGTAGGCTAAAAAGAGCTTGTAAAGCATACTGCAACTGCACGCTCGTATTTGGAATTGGTAGGGGAATATTTACCAAAATCCCGATGATGACAAAGAGGGCCGCTCCAATCCCTGTTGCTACTACATTTTTTATTGAAGTATTTTTCATGATATCTCCTTTTAATTTTTAAACACGTTTGATTTCAATCCGCCATTGCTGGCCGACACCAACATTATAGGCCTTAGCAAAGGATCCTTGGTTAATGGCAAGACCGACTCGATAAACCGAATTGATGTAAAGAATTGGCTGACCAATCCGTACATCGGCAAAAGATTTTCCATAAGTGATCTGGTTTTGATAAACCAGCATGTCTCCATTATAAATGGTTACTTCAAAACGTTGACCAAACTCTGGAGATAGAGTGTTAAATTCCTCGCGCGTGATAGATGTCCAGAGTGACCCAAAACGCACATCAAGAATGTCAATTGCCCCTTGAACAAAGCCTGCTCCAACTACCGTCTCTACGACAGGAAGCTCCACAATATCTGCCACACTTAGCTCAGGTCCTACCTCTTCAAAGCTAATATGTCCACTGGCTAGTTTGGCCCCTGTATAAGCATAGACATCTCTCCCGTGGAAGGTATAGGAATGTTCTGTATTCTTACGGCGGTTGACCACCTCAGAAATTTCCCTTACCGCAACTATTCCGACATGTTTTTTGATGTAGGATAAGGTTCCGTTATCAGGAGTAACGATGTATTGGTTGTTCTTAGTCTTTGCGACAACGCTTTTTCGTTTAGAACCAACACCGGGATCTACGACGGAAACAAAAACAGTATCACTCGGCCAATAGTTAATGGTCTGAAAAAGACGGTAACTCGCTTCAAAGATATTGTAGGGTGTAATATCATGAGTTAAATGATGGATGTCTAGCTCCGGTGCCTCAAGCTTAGCAACACCAACCATGGCAGATACTGCGCCATCCACCAGACCAAAGTCCGATTGCAAGACAAGTAAGTTATTCATTCATTCTCCTTTCTTCTAGGTACACGATAATAGTTTCTTCTATAGCCAACTCAACTTTTATATGAGAACCACTACTTTTGTTTCAAATATTTTTCATTCACCCAACTACCAAGGAAGGCTCCCAGCGCCGCACCCGCAATGACTGTGAAAATAAACCAAGAAATAGTAAAGCCATCTGCTGGCAGCAAGACACGATTGATATAATCAGAGGATTTCCCACGAGCAACTAAAGCTGCTACGTACTGAGAGCGAGCAAGCCACATCAGAAAAATTGGTCCCGTTGTTACAAAGCCAAACAGCAAGAAAGATAAGTTATTGCTGGTCTTATTAATGTAATTCCCCCGTTTAGCCATAAGATCCGCTAACAGACCAAAGAGAAGTCCTGGCACAAAGGCTAGTGCGATATGCCCAGTCAAGAGGAAAAATCCACCCATCATGACACCAACTAAGGTGATCATCCCAAATTGCCGGATACGTGACAAGAAATAAAAGTAAATCAAACCACCAAAAACTCCGGTCAACGCTGGCGCATAAAACATAACTCCCGACTTATCAATAAAACGGTTCACCAAAACGCCCAATCCCATACATAAAAAGTAGAGCACTGCAAATAAAAATGTCTGCTTGATTTTATTAAACATAAATTGCTTTATCATTCTCCCATTTTCATATTCTAATTCCCAATCATTATACCATTTGTAAGAACTCATGTAAACGAATCCTTTTTACTTATGACTTAACTTTCGGGTTAAAAAGTCTCCTGTAAATTGAATTAGGAAAATAATAATGATGATAATTAGAGTGGCTAAAATGGTTACGTCATGATTATAGCGATTAAAGCCATAAGAAATGGCGACATTCCCGATTCCTCCGGCTCCAACAGCACCTGCCATGGCCGTTTCGCCCACAAGGGAAATCAAGGTCACAGTTGTTACACGAATCAAATCAGGTAAACCTTCACTGAGATAAACTCCGACGATATCGCCAAAAGTTGCACCACTCGCTTGTGCCGCTTCAATCACACCGCTATCCAATTCTGCCAGAACCACCTGCACTTGACGTGCAAAAAAAGCAAAAACGGCAAAAGACAGTGGCACTAAAGCAGCATTAGGTCCAATACCCGTTCCCACTATCATATGTGAAAATGGTGATAGTACAGCTAGTAAGATGATAAAGGGAATTGCACGGAAAATAGAGGTCACCTTGTCCAAAATCCAGAAAACCACTTTATTTTCTAAAACGCCCCCTGGAGCAGTCAAAACAAGAAAGAGACCTGCTACTAAGCCTAAGAACCCTCCAATGACAAAGGAAATGACTGTCATGTATAGGGTCAAATAGATAGCCGTTCCCCAACCTGCTTGACCTGCCCAACCCATTCGATAAACATTAGGCAAATACGTTTTAATCAACTCTAACATGTTAGGCACCTCCTTTAAGAACTTTAAGCGTAACTCCAGCTTCATTCAATCCCGCCTGAGCAGCTAAAAGCTGCTCACTATTTCCTGACAAAATAACGACGAGCTCGCCTACAGGTGTGTGTTCTAGGATTTCAATATTACCAAAGAGAATATTAGCCGATACGCCATAGTTCTTGTACAAATCATTGATAATTGCCGTATCGGTCGCTGAACCTGCATATTTTAGATGAGCCAAGATACTATTTTCTGGCAAATTCTTGACAATATCCTGCTGGTAAATCTTCACTAGGGCTTCATCGATTCCTGTTGCTGTTGTGATAAAGTCCTGTGTCAGCTCCTCACGAGGATTTGAAAAGATGTCCAAAACCGATCCTTCTTCAATCAAACTTCCGTCTTGCATAACCGCCACACGATTGGCAATATCTTTGACAATCTGCATTTCATGAGTGATAAGAACGATAGTCAAGCCCAACTTTTGGTTTAATTCTTGCAAGAGCGCCAAGATCTGCTTGGTTGTTTTCGGATCAAGCGCTGAAGTTGCCTCATCTGAAATGAGAATTTTAGGATCGTTGGCTAACGCACGCGCAATCGCCACACGCTGTTTTTGTCCACCTGAAAGTTGAGAAGGATAGTTATCTGCTCGGTCAGAAAGTCCAACCAAATCTAACAGTTCTGTCACCTTCTGTTCTTTCTCTTCTGAAGTTAGATTCGCATGCTTAAGAGCAAAATACACATTTTCTTTAGCTGTTTTTTGACTCATTAGGTTAAAGTGTTGAAAAATCATGCCAATATCACGGCGTTTTTGACGTAATTGCTCAGCTGACAACTGAACGCGCCCTTGGTCAAAGATCACGTCTCCATCTACCGTAATCGTTCCAGCTGTCGGCACTTGTAGCAAATTCACCACACGAACAAGGGTGGACTTCCCAGCTCCAGAATAACCAACAATTCCGTAAATGTCTCCTGCATTGATATGAATGCTTGTGTCTTTGACCGCTTGAATCTGACGTTTTTTCTGCTGAAAAGTCACATCAATGTGCTCCAGCTTGATTATTTCCTTACTCATAACTTGTTATTAACTCCTTGATTAGTTCAACATGGGTGTAGTAGTCCGCAATGCGGACATTCTCATCACCACCATGATCTCGGCTATTTGCGTTGCCCATACCAAAGGCAGCGATCGGCACTTTCAAAGCTTCAAAAACCGTATGCATAGGTCCTGTCCCTGCTGTCGTTGGCAGGACCGCTACACCTGCTGGATAAAAGTTCTTGGCTAACTCAATCACATTTAAAATAGAAGGGGCGCTCATATCACTTCGATAACTCATTTCGCCTAAGGTATAGATGAGTTCCACTTTTTCAAAGCCGTTTTTATCTAATTGCTGACGCAACTTAGCTAAAACATCCTGTGGCTCTAAACCTGGAACTAAGCGCATTTCCATTTTGGCTCTTGCTTCTGCCGGCAAAATCGTTTTTACACCTTGACCTTGGTAGCCCGTGCTCATACCTTCGATATTCAAAGCAGGTTCAAAATAAAATCGACGAAGAAAATCTGCACGTTCAGCTGACAACAGTGGTAAGTCCAAGCCATAAATCGCCTGGGATTCTTCCGGTCCACTCTTAACATATTTTTCAACTAAGGCCAACTCACGCTCATTGGGCTCTTCAATCTGTTCATAGAGACCATCAATCAGGATTTTCCCATTGTCATCTCGCAGGCTAGAGATAGCATTTATCAGGTACCATGAAGCACTGTCAATAACACCACCGAAACTCGAATGAATATCCACCTCTGCGCTCTTCGCTTTCATATCAAAGGTGATGATTCCTTTGTTTCCACCAGAAATTTCCAGACGCCCCAAAGCATCTGTCCTTCCCTGCTCCCAGACTAGCAGATCTGCTCCACGTAAATGTTTCTTATGCTTGGCTAAGTATTTATCCAGATCTGTCGAAGCAGACTCCTCGGCCCCCTCCATGATAAAAGTGATATTGACAGGTAGATCACCTTTTTCTTTTATGTATTTACGGACGGCTGTCAGACGAGCTGTGATATGCCCTTTATCATCGTCAACCCCGCGACCATACATGACTCCGTAGTGAACTGATAAAGTAAATGGGTCTTCTGTCCACGGCTGATCGCTATCAGCTGGCACCGTATCATAGTGGTTATAGAAAATGACCGTTTTAGCTGTAGGATTAGAACTTTTAAACTCTGCAATCACAAAAGGTGCTGTGTAACTCTCATCAATATGCACCGTCGCGCCAGCCGCTGTAAAAATCTCACCTAGATAATGAGCAACCTCAGTCAAGCCTACTTGTTGAGCGAAAACAGATTTTTTAGAAATCAAGGTACGCAGCACTTCAAAATAATGCTGGGCAACCTCATCGCTTTCAAACTTTTTGATTTGCTCTTGCTCTGTTGAAAAAGCCATAACTTCTCTCTTTCTACTTGCCTGCTATTTTATAGCAAAAGTGGAGCTGAAACGCAGACGCCCAGCTCCGATTATATTTCAAAATTTTTATACCTTACAAAACTAAGTTCGAGCTAAATTCTAGAATTTAGACAACTGACCACGGACTTCAACTTCGGAAATTAGAAGGGAGCCCGCACAGTGCTCTCGTTTTCCAACATTCCAAAAACAAAACAGTAATTCTTGATTTTGGAATTAGTGTAGACTTTAGAAAGCGCACACTAGTGGCTTTCGTTTCCCATCAGCACAAAGTGCTAGACAGGAATAAGTCTGTGAGCTGGCTCTGTATCTTATAGAATTGAACACGGACTAAAAACTTCGGAAAAAAGATAATTGTTCCTATTTTTTCCGTAGCCGTTGCGAGTTTTTACTCGCTTACGGATATGGATGCTGGGCGAACAAAGTTCGTGCAGTGCTCTCGTTTTCTTAACGTCCTTTGTATCTTATATTACCACACAGGTTGATCCAAGCCGTCTGATGATTCTTCAATGACTTTCTTAACTTCGTCTGTGTGATAGGCTTTGACGAGTTTTTTGATCGCATCTGCTTTAGGTGATTTTTCCCAGTCTTTTTTGGCAACCAAAACATTATACCACTGATGTGAATTTTCATCTTTTGGTTCGACAAAAAGCGCCTTTTTAAAGTCCAACTTGGCTTCGGTTACAAAAGTATTGTTGACAATCGCTGCATCTGCTGAAGTCAACGAACGTGCTGTTTGGCTAGCATCCAATTCTGTGATTTTCAAGTTTTTCGGATTTTCCTTGATATTTGCAACTGTTGCAAGTGCAGTTCCTGAAACGTCCAATTTAATCAAGCCAGCCGCTTGAAGAACATAGAGGGCACGGCTTTCATTGGTCGCATCGTTTGGCACGGCAATTTCAGCTCCATCAGGAATTTCTGATACCTTAGTGTAGCGATTTTTGCCGTCTTTTGTTCCTGAATAAAGGCGAATTGGTGAAATAACTGTGTCCGCAAAAGCGACTAAATCTTGTTTGTTTTCCTTGTTCCAGTTTTCAAGGAAATTGTAGTGTTGGAAAGCATTGACATCTACTTCACCATCAGCTGTTGCTTTGTTTGGCTGTGAGTAATCGGTAAATTCAGTGAATTCTAATTTGACACCCTCTTTATCTAACAATTCTTGAATTTTATCCCAGAGTTGCTGATCTTTATCACTACGCCCCATTGTTGCAATCTTAATCGTATTTTTGTCTGAATCAGTCTTACTTGTACCACAAGCTGCAAGCCCAAGAGCTGCTACTGCTACAACTGCTATTCCTAGCCACTTTTTAAGTTTCATATTTTTTCTCCTCATATGTAAATTAATACTGTATTAGTATCTCATAGTTCTCTTATTCTGACAAATTGTTATTAACTGGCGAGAGCTATAGGTTAAAACTATACCCCCGCAGACCAACTATAAGAGGCTGTTGCCTCTTATTTTCTATTTGATGTCAGCTTCTGCTGGTAGATAGTTGCCACCAAAGAATTTTTGAGACAATTTTTCAAGCGTGCCATCCTTGTAAAGTTCTTTAATTCGTTTGTCAACAAATGTCTTCAGCTCGTCTTGCCCTTTTGCCAAAAGCGGGTAAACATATGGCTGTTGGTCACTCGGTAATTCAATCACTTTCAAGTTAGTCAATTTTTGATTTTTAATCACCGTTTCAACACCGATTTTATCGAAAATTTTGTAATCGAATTTCCCGTCATTCAAATGACTCATGATTTGTTGGAAGTCAGCTTTGGTGTAGTTCAATTTGGTTGGATTGTCACTGTGTTCTTGATTCCATTTTTCAAGTTGCACCGCAGAGTTGGTTCCTTGAACAACCTCAGTTGATTTACCACCCAAGTCATCTAATGACTTGATGGACTTGTCATTCTTTTGCACTACTAAGACATTAGGATTTTTAGCAGTTGGGTTTGCGTAAAGATATTTGTCTGCCCGTTCTTTCGTATAGCTGATATTGTTAACAGCCAACTGATAGCGATCGCTATCCAAACCTGCAAAAATGCTGGACCATTCTGTTTTTTCAAACTTCACTTCATACTTGTCAGAATCTTTGAAAATGGCCTTGACTACTTCAATCTCGTAACCAGTCAATTCTCCTTTTTCGTCTTCATAGTTGAATGGTTTTGGTGAAGCATTGGTTGCCACAGTAATGGTTTGTTTCTCTGCTGAAGAACTGGAACTTGTCGATGTCTTGCTGTTTGATGAACATGCTGCCAAGAAACCTGCTGCTAACACACCTATTGCTACTAAAGTCGAATACTTTGTAATTTTTTTAAAATTCATCTTTTCCTCCTAAAAAGTTTATAATCAATCCTACCAAATTTTATTTACTTGCGCCAGTATATTGTCTTTATCGCGACGATAGGTTTTCTTTATGGCTCAACAAACTCTTTTTCGGCTGGCAAGTAAGAACCGCCAAAGAATTTCTGGCTGAGTTTTTCCAAAGTCCCGTCCTTGTACAATTCCTTCAAGCTCGCATTAAAATCCTTTTGAAAAGCACTATTTCCCTTGGAAAAGATAATATAATTGAGCGGGTTGCCTTCTAACTCTACTATTGTCAAATCCAAGCCCTTGTCCCGCACAATGGTATCCACCGAAATTTTATCAAAAATAAGGTAGTCAAACTCACCATTATCCAAATCCAGAAGACGCTTGCCCACATCTTCGCCCGAGTAATCAATCTTAGAGGGATTGTCTGCGTGCTTTTCATTCCAGTCGGTCACTAATTTAGCAGTGGAGGTGCCTGTATCATCCTGCGTGGTCTTGCCAGCGATGTCATCCAAGGTCTGAATGGAGGAGCCTTTCTTGGTTACCAGAACCAAGGGATTTTTAGCAATCGGTGCCGAATAAAGATATTTATTGGCTCTTTCTTCGGTGAAGCTGAGATTATTGGCAGCAGCTTGATAACGCCCGCCGTCTATTCCCGGAAAAATGCTTTCCCAACTGGTGCGCTTGTATTCTATCTTGTACTGCGGTAGCTTCTTATCCACAGCCTTTAAAACCTCAATATCATAGCCAGTTAAGTTACCATTTTCTTCAAAATCAAAAGGTTTAATATCTCCAGCCGTCGCAACAACAATGGTCTGAACCTCCTGCTTAGTAGCGTCCTCCTTACTTTGCTGAGCTTGACAGGCAATCAATAAAGGGCTGAGCAAAACAGTCAGAAAAAATAATTTTTTCATAGATAGACAATCCTCCTTTTTTCCTATCATAGCAAAAGAAGAGGAGTCTGCCTATTATAACTTTTTTATCAATGCGATAGCTTTTCTTTATAGTGCTTGAGCAAAAAGAGGGCATTTTCGACATAATAAGGCACAGAGACCCTGAAAGCCTCATCGTCAATCGTCATACAATCGTGGTGTAAATCAGGCGCATCGGGCGCACCGTTTGAGCCGATAAAAGCAAAAACACCAGGGATTTTTTCTTGATAAAAAGCGAAGTCTTCGCCAGCCATAGAAGGGCTGGCAGGAACCAACTCAAGCCCCTCAATATCTCTGGAATTCTCACGGAGGAGCTCTGCCAACTCAGGCGGATTGTAGGTCACTGGCGGAGTATTGTCCCAAGTAAGGCTGACCTTGGCGCCTGTATTTTCTGCTGTATTTTTGACAATACGGATAAAATCTTCTTTCAGCCGCGCCTGCAAATGGGGATTGAAAGAGCGAATAGTCCCCTCAAAAAAGCCCGACTGGGGCAGAACATTCCAAGTAGAACCCGCCTCAATATGCGTCACCGAAAGCACCGCAGGCTCAAAAGGCGATACTGTCCGTGCAACCAAGCGTTGCAAATTTTGCACCATGCTGGTAAGGGTCACAACCGTGTCCACCCCCAAATCAGGGCGCGCCGCATGGCTACTAACGCCATCAACCGTGACTTTGAACTTCTCAACCCCCGCCATGACGCCGCGAGAGCCAATAGCCACTTGCCCCGCGCTTAACTGAGGCATATTGTGAAAGCCGATTATCGCCGCCACATCGTCCAACAGCCCTGTCGCAAGAACGGCTGACGCCCCTTGCGATGTTTCTTCGGCTGGTTGAAAAATGAGCCGAACGGTGCCTGCCAACTCGTCTTCTCTTCTTTTCAGCAATTCTGCTGCACCCAAGAGGCTGGTCTGATGAAAATCGTGCCCACAAGCGTGCATAAGGCCCTCATTTTGACTAGCGTAGGGCAAGCCTGTCTTTTCCAAAATCGGCAAGGCATCAATATCCGCCCGCAGGGCAATAACTGGCTGACCCGATCCGATTTCAGCAATCAATCCTGTCTGAAGCGAGCTATCCAAGACTTTAATCTCCAGCTTTTCCAGTTCTTCACGTAAAAACCGAGTCGTCTCAAACTCCTGCCCAGAAAGCTCCGGATGCTGGTGCAAATAATGACGAATGCCTTTTAATTTCCCATAAAATGTTTCCATATCAAGCTCCTCCACTATCATTTGAAAGCTAGTATAGCATAATTTTGGCAAATAAGAAAAGCCCCACAAGAGGCTTTGGTTTAAAATCCTTCAACGTTAGTATAAACTTTTTGCACGTCTTCGTCGTCTTCGAGGACATCGTAGAGTTTTTCAAAAGTCGACAAATCCTCATCTGACAAGACCACTTCTGACTGAGGAATCATTTCGAGCTCGGTCACTTGGAATTCTTCAATGCCAGAATCGCGCAGAGCAACAATAGCCTTGTGCAAATCAGTCGGCGCAGTGTAAACCGTAATCGTGCCGTCTTCGGCTTCTACATCGTCCACATCAACGTCTGCTTCCAGCAGAAGCTCAAAAATGCTGTCGGCATCGTCGCCCGCAAAAACGACAACCCCTTTGTGGTCAAACATGTAAGAAACAGAGCCAGAAGCCCCCATATTGCCGCCGTTTTTACCGAAAGCTGCGCGGATATTCGCCGCCGTCCGGTTGACATTAGAAGTCAAAGTGTCCACAATCAGCATAGAGCCGTTGGGACCAAAGCCCTCGTAACGCCCCTCGGTAAAGGTTTCGTCCGTGTTTCCCTTGGCCTTGTCCAAAGCCTTGTCAATGACATGTTTTGGCACTTGCGCTTGCTTGGCGCGGTCAATGACAAATTTCAGAGCGGAATTTGACTCAGGGTCTGGTTCACCCTTTTTAGCAGCTACATAGATTTCAACACCAAACTTGGCATACACCTTTGAGTTTGCGCCGTCCTTGGCAGTCTTTTTCGCTACAATATTAGCCCATTTACGTCCCATGGAAATCTCCTTTGTTTCATAGAAAATCTTTTTTCAATCTTTACCATTATACCATAAGTCCCAGCGAATTTCACTAGGGGAGGAAAGATTTTCAGACAAATCCAGCATAAAAATCCAGCCACCCTAAAGCAGCTGGATGCGAAATATAGTTGTCCTCTTTTTAAATATCCTTCGGCTCTGTGATGGAATTTTCATCGACTTTATTCCAAGAAGAATAAGTAACATCTGTTGTGATTTCTAATTTTCCTTTATCTCCATCATAACTTAATTTAAGTTGGAATTCTTTGAAATAAAAATTCTTTTTATCAAATTTCACAGTTAATTCCTTTTGCATATCAGCTTGAGTAATGCCTGTTAACTCAAGGTCAAATTCTTTACCAAACAAACCAATAAGGTCTGTATTTTGGTTTTTCAAGCTAACAACATAGTCATCCCTTTCTTCTTTCAACCTCAGGTCATCGTCAGACATACTTGACAAAGCCTTTAGTAGTTTGAAATAATCCGGTTGTATATAGTAACTTGAATTTTGGCTCTGAACTTGTTTAGTCCACTTTCCATCTTTAGAGCTACGACTGTAAACAGGTAAATTTTCTCCACCAGGCATAATAATTTCCTGATAAGTCTTTTGATCGCCTTGAGTCATATTAAGAACAAGATGTCCTTTAGTCAAGTCAGCATTTTCTTTATTATAAATAAGCTCCCCTTTTATTTCTTGGTTTTTAGCTAGTGAATTTGAGCTCCCAGTGATACCTAGAGCTACATCCACATTCATTGATGTAACATCTGTATTAGCTTTTTTTACTTTGGTTAATAAATCCTTTACTGTTATCGTATTCTTAGTCTGACTTGAAGTCCCTGATTGATTATCAGTAGTCTTCGTAGTAGCCTGTTGACAAGCTACTAAAAAAATTAACATTGGTAATAGTAAAGTAAGTAGCCATAAACGTTTTGATTTCATTTGTAAACCTCCTACAGTTTATGATAAATTTCTCATACAATTATTATAACGCATTTTTAAAAAAACTGCATACATAAATATTAGGACCTTTTATTCTAGTATTGGCAGTCTGCCGTAATTTTGCTCTGGTAAGTCTGGATTGCCCAGCCGGTAAATCCTATCAGCTTGCTGGGTCAGCTCATCCCAAGGGGCTTTGCCAATGCGGCTGACCAAATCAACCTGCGTCTTAATCTTGGACAAATGTTCCTGCCCCTGAGGGCTAAAACCTAAAATATGAATGGATTGAGGCAAACTAGCTTCTCTCGCTTGCACCAAAATATAGGTCAAGATACGCCGAACACGCGCCTTGGTATAGCGCTTGGTGGCTACCGCCTCCAACAATTCGTCCATATTTTCAGCTTTTTTAATTGCTTCTTTCAAGCGCACAGCCAATTCCTGATTGACCTGATAGGTCGCTGTCAAATCGGGCTGGCTGATGATTTGATAGCGCAGCAGAGGAAAATAATCCTGCCAAGTCACGCTGGGGCTTGATGTAATAAGCTGGGCTGCTGGACTAAATTTTTCCAAAAAATCAGACTGGTCAATATGCTGGCGCAAAGCCGTAGCCGAGGCAAAATCGGTGTCTAGCTCCAAGGAATGAAAACCCGCACCCTGCCGCTCAATAGGCTTTAGCTTGATATTTTTGCCCGCGACAACCTTGGCGTAAGCCAGAGCCAAGATGTGGTTGGGCGTATTTCCTGAAAAATCTAAACCTGCGAACTCCTGCCACATGAGCTGGGTCTTTTGCGGATAGCTGAGCGACGGGGAAAGTTGCACCAGAAAATCTTTCATTTGGGTTTGTTTCTCCTCATAAATCTGAGCAACTCTCTCATAATCCAGCCTTTCTTCTGTACCAAAAGCCAGCTGCTCAATGCCCAAACGAGCTAAAATATCAAGGGCACCCTGAGCGAAGAAGTCCGCCGCCTGCACACTGACGAGAAAAGGCAATTCCACCACCAAGTCCGCACCATTTTCCAGCGCCATTTGCGTTCGCGTCCACTTGTCAACGATAGCCGGCTCGCCCCGCTGGACAAAATTTCCAGACATGGCAACAATTTTCAAGCCCTCAACTTGCTCTAATAGATAGGCATGCCCATTGTGGAAAGGATTAAATTCTGCGATAATTCCTGTGATTGCCATGCTATTTCTCCGCGACAAAAAACCAGCGCTTGCTCTTCTCCTCTGGCGCCTTATCCTCAAAATCAGCGTAAATCTGAACATTCTTAAAGCCAGCCTGCTCCAACAGAATTTCGTAGGTCAAAAGTTCGTAGGTCCGCTCCTCATGCACTTCGTCATAGCGCTGAAAGCGCCCGTCCGCCTCCTTGACAAAGAAGGTCAGCTCATGCACCACCGAATGAGGCGGCTCATCGGCGTAAGTATCCCAGACAAAAGCAAAATCCTCCGCATTATCATGGTAGCTATAGCCCGGGAAAACCTGATCCGTCTGATAGGTCGAATGCACATCGAAAAGAAAGCGCCCGCCAGTCTTAAGCTGGGCGTAAACCTGCTCAAAGGCCTGCCCGAGCTCAACTTCGTCCTCCATATAGCAGAGCGAGTCCGAGTAGCAAGTCACCATATCATAGTGGCCAACCTGCGACAAATCCAGCATATTGCCCTCTATAAAATCAAGCTGCGCCACTCCTTGAGCTCGTTTCTTCGCCAGCGCAATCATGTCCGCACTCAAATCCAGCCCCGTCACTTCAAAGCCTTTTTGAGCCAGCATGACCGACAGAATGCCCGTCCCGCAAGCCAATTCCAGCACTTTTTTCTTGCCTTTTGGAAAATGCCGCAGACTAAAATCCAGCCATAAATCGTACAAAGTCTCATCCATAATCGCGTCGTAAACCGACGCAAAGGTTTCGTAAGTTGTCATTTTTTATCCTTTTAAAAACAAACTCAGCCAGCCTTGCTAACCGAGTTCCTCAAAAATATTTGCTTTTACTTTTCCAGCAAAGCTGCCACATCAACGCCTGTCGCTTCGTGCCAGAGCTTTTCTAGATTGTAGTGGTCGCGCATTTCTTCAGAGAAGATATGAACGACGACCCCGCCAAGGTCAAGCAGCACCCAGCCGCCCTTGCTGTCGCCTTCAACATGGCTGGCATTCTGCCCAGCAGCCACGACCTTCTCACGGATATTTTCTGCTATCGCCTCCAACTGGCGGCTGTTCATGGAGCTTGCGATGACAAAATAATCCGTCACACTAGTCAGCCCTTGCAAATCAAGAGCCACAATATCTTCGGCACGCTTTTCATCTGCCGCCTTAATCACGATTTCTAATAATTCTTCTTCTTTCATGTTTTACCTTTCTAAATATTCTACATAAGCATTATAGGTTTCTAGGGTTTGGGGGTAGATCGGCTTGCCCTTATGTGCCAAGTGTTCGACCGTGTGCGCCGTCTCATAGGCGACCGCTTGGTTGAGCGATTTTTGGGCAATAGCTCGCGCTTCTTCCACGCCGGGGAAGGCACGATTGTGCTCGATATAATCCGCCACATAGACAACTTTTTCTAGGTCAGACATCTCACTAGATCCGACCGTGTGAATGGCAATGGCTCCTAAAATTTCCTTGTCTCCAAGTCCCAAATCTTCCTGAATTTTGTAAATACCGACCAAACTATGCCAGACATTATTGCCCCAAGCCTTCAAATCAGGATCTAACTGGTACTTGTCAATCAAAGCCAGAAAATCTTCATCGCTGACTTCCTTGGCATAATCATGGAGAAGCCCCGCCAGTCCAGCCTTTTCACTATCCACACCGTAACGCTGAGCCAAGTCCTTAGCCGCAGCCTCTACGCCTAAAACATGACGGTAGCGCTTTTCCGACATGACCTCCTGCACCTTTTTTAGCAACTCCTCGCGCGACATGCCCACATATTGCTCATAGGTCATTGATAAAGTCCTTCTTTCTGAATGTAATCTAGCACCGCTTTGGGCAAGAGAAAATTCGGCTGGCGCTTCTGGGCAAGAAAATCCCGCACCATGCTGGAGGAGATGTCCATGAGCGGCACATCAACCCAAATGACTGGATAGGAAGTCCCCGCCTTGTAGCGCGGACGCTGAACGCCGACAAATTGTACGAGCTTGAGCAAATCCTCAATCCGATACCATTTAGGCAGATAGTCCACCATATCCGCACCAATAATAAAATAGTAATCCGTATCCGGATGCTGCTCGGTCAAGATTTTCATACTTTCGTAAGTATAGCTGATGCCCTTACGCTCTAACTCAAGCGTTTCAATGCCCAAGCCGTCAACGCCCTCAATGGCTAAGCGCAGCATTTCCAAACGGTGCCGCTCATCAATCGTAGCCTTTTTATCAATGTGTGGCGGCTCATACTCAGGCATAAGCAAAACTTGATCGAGCGAGAGCTGCTGGCGCACTTGGTCTGCTACGACCAGATGTGCATTGTGGACGGGATTAAAATTCCCGCCTAGAATGCCCACTTGCTTGCGCTTTTTGTCCTTGATTTCTGGCTCTAATTCCACCTTGGTAAAAGGAGTTAGTAGTTCGATTGCCATAGATTTCCCTCTTAGATTTCTCTCACCTTGACGGATAATTTCCGATTTTCTTTCTTGCTGGATTGTTTGAAGAGAATGAGCACGCGCCCAATCTTGCGAACCGTTTCGGCTCCAATCTCTTCTTCCAAAATCTCTGCCACCTCGTGCACATTTTCATCTGTGTTTTGCAGCAGGTTAATTTTAATCAATTCTCGTGCATCCAAAGCCTGACGAACAGACGTTTTTATCTGGTCATTGAGCCCATTTTTCCCGATTTGGATAATGGGCTTCATCGTTTGCGCCAAACCGTTGAGATAGGCACGTTGTTTACTTGTTAAAGTCATATTTCTTCTTTCTAAAACTGAAAATAGCTCTTGCCCTACTTCTTAAATAATCGCCTTTCTGACTAGGACTGCGACGCCTTGGGGCGCCCAGGCTGCGATTTTCGCAGGTCCTGTCACGCGCAGCCAGCCCAAGCCTGAAAAGACCACATCCGTCTTTTCCTTGATTGTAAATTCATGGCGGACAAGTTCAGGAAAATCCTCGATTTCCTTCTTCGTCGGCGGCACTAAGAGACTGCCGACATGCTTTTGATAAAAGTCGCTCGCGCCCTCTAGTTTGGTCCTGTGGAGCTTGAGTTCATTGTCAAAATAAGCTGTGAAGCCCTGCTTTTCCCCAGCAATAAAATCAAACCGTCCCAAGCCAGCCAAAAAGAGGGTCTGCTCGGGATTGAGCTGATAAGTCTTGGGCTTGATTCCCTTGCGCGGACTGATGTATTTGAGGTTTTTGGCAGACAAATAATGCGCCATTTGGTGCCGATGAATAATCCCCGGCGTGTCGTAAATATGGCTGCCGTCAGCAAGCGGAATTTCAATCTTATCCAGGGTTGTCCCTGGAAAACGCGAGGTCGTGATGATGTCCTTGTCGCCACTAATTTCCTGGATAATGGCGTTAATCAGCGTGGACTTGCCCACATTGGTCACACCGACCACATAGACATCACGCCCCTTGCGATACTGCTCAATCTTGCCAATCAGCTCCTTAATCGCCGCCTTGTTTTGGGCGCTGGTCAACAGAACATCAATCGGCCGCAAGCCCTCTTCGTGCGCCCGCTCAGTCAGCCACTGGATAACCTTCTTGTCCTTGACCGACTTAGGCAAAATGTCTTTTTTATTGCCGACTAAAAGGACGTCATTTCCCGCCACAAAGCGCGACAAGCCGGGAATGACCGAGCCATTAAAATCAAAAATATCCACGACATTGACAACCAAAGCATGGCTGTCACCCACCTCGTGCAACAATTTCAAAAAGTCATCGTCGCTCAGCTGAACATCTGTGATTTCATTGTAGTGGCGCAGCCTAAAGCAGCGCTGGCAGTAAAGCTCGCCCGTCTCTAAGCCCTTGTCCAAGGCAGATTGGGGCGTGTAGCCCAAGCTCGTTTTGTCCTGAGTCTGAATGGGCGCCCCGCACCCGATACAGAGAATTTCTTCCATGCTAGATTCCTTTTGTATACCGAATTGGTCCGTATTTTTGAGCAATTTTTTGCAAAACGCGCCGCTCACGCGCGCGGTTAATCTGGGTTTTTATCGAATCGTGCTTAACCAAGGGCTTAACCAAAATCGAACGAATGCCAGCCCGATGAGCTGCGCGAATATCGGTCATCAGTTGGTCTCCGACCATGACAACTTCCTTTTTCTCAAAATGAAAGAGGCGCAGAGCCCGATTGATACCGAAAGTAAAAGGCTTGAAAGACCAGTAAACATAATCAATATCAAACTTTTCGACTGCCCGGCGAACTCGCCTTTTCGTGTTATTCGATACGACGATAATCCGAATACCCGCGTCGCGCAAATCATGCAGCCACTGCTTCATTTCAGGCGTTCCGTCAGGATTATTCCAAGCAATCAAGGTATTGTCCAAATCAACCAAAACCGCCTTGATACCGTGCTTTTTTAAACTTTCAACCGTCAAATCATAAACTGCCTCAACTGCAAAATCGGGCATGTAATTCTCAATTTTCACATTCTTCTCCAATTTATGTGCTTCTCTTAGTATAGCATAAAAAGGGTGATTACGCACGATATAAAAAGAGAGGTGCAGAATAAACTTTCCTGACCTCATCTTTTATAAAACATGTATATCTCAGTTTTACATTATTTTCCATGTACTAAACTTGCCTTTTTAATCAAATCTTTAGCAGAAATTAAGGTAACTGCTGACAAAATAAGAACCATTCCTAAAATGTCAATAAAAAAGAAATGCTCACTCATCACCAAAAAAGCAAAGACGACCGCCGCAACCGGCTCGACAGAAGCGAGCAAACTTGACTTAACTGGGCCAATTAAGGTCGCACCTTTTAAAAAGACTGTGTAGGTGAAAATCGTACCAATTCCGATAATCCCGACTAAAGCTAGAAAAATCGGCATAGTTAATTGCCAATGAAAGCTCGCTAAACCACTAAAAGGAAAGATAAGCACTCCGCCCATCAGCATACCAATCCCAATAACCGTGAGGCTACCATATCGACGGATCAACTCGACGGGTAGGATAATGTAGAGCGAGTAAGTCACCGCTGAAAATAGCCCCCAAAAGAGCCCTAGCGGTGTGACTGACAAGACGCCGAGCTCCCCATGGGTCGCAATAAGAAAGGTTCCTAACATAGCAAAAACGATGGCAAACATTTCTAATAAAGTGGGGGCAACTTTATCCTTAATACAGGCATAGCTCAAAACTAAGACAGGACATATATATTGGAGCACCGTTGCTGTTCCAGCATTGGTCTCGTGAATGGCTACCAAATAGGCAAACTGATTGAGCACCAGACCAAAAAGAGCAAAGATAAAGATTTTTCCTAAGGATTTCTTGTTTGATAAAGCCGCCCGAAATTGCTTCCGTGCACTTCCGTATGCCATTAAAGACAACACCAATCCCGCAATTAAGATCCTGATATTGGTCAGGACTAGAGGTGGGATTCCCTGTGCCATCAAATACTGACCACAGGTTCCTGATAATCCCCATGATATTCCTGCTATGAGGACATACAATGTTCCACGTAGTTCTTTTGACATTTCTTTCCCCTTTTCTCACTCCACATTGTATCATAAAAGAGGTCAGTTTCCTAACCTCTTTTGGTAAATAGTAACAATTTAATCCTACTACTGAAATGATTAACATTTATCTCCAACCAGTCATTCTTCTGATATTTACAACTTCTCCAACTCTTCATTGAGCAATTTTTGTGCGACTTGTGGGTTGGCTTGTCCCTTGGTTGCTTTCATGAGCTGACCGATGAGGGACTTGGCCGCGTTTTTGTTGCCGCCCTTGTAGTCGTTGATTGCTTTTTCATTATTGGCAAAGACTTCTTGGATGATTGGCAAAAGCTGCGCTGGGTCAGAGATTTGGATGAGACCCGCTTTTTGCACATATTCTTTAGCAGATCCGCCCTCTTTTGCCAAGTGAACGAAGACTTTCTTGGCAATCTTGGATGAAATGGTGCCATCAGAAACGAGGCTCAACATCTCTGTCAAGTTTTCTGGCGTTAAGCCGATTTCTTCAATGGTCTTGCCTTCGGCATTGAGGTATTGCGCCACATCGCCTTGCAGCCAGTTGGAAACGAGCTTCGCGTCGCCACCTACTGCCACAGCCGCTTCAAAGAAGTCGGAGATGGACTTGCTTGCCGTCAACTGGCGAACATCGTAATCGGACAAACCAAATTCTTCCATGTATCTAGCACGGCGTTCCTTGGGAAAAGCTGGCAATTCTCTACGCACGCGCTCAATCCACTCATCCTCAATCTCAAAGATTGGCAGGTCTGGCTCTGGGAAATAGCGGTAGTCTGCCGAGCCTTCCTTGACCCGCATGAGGAGAGTCTCACCTGTTGCTTCATCGTAACGGCGTGTTTCTTGACGAATTTGTCCACCGCTGCGGAGCACTTCTGCCTGACGCTTTTCTTCAAAAGCGAGACCGCGACGCACGAAGTTGAAGGAGTTGAGGTTTTTAAGCTCGGTTTTGGTACCAAATTCCTCTTGCCCAAAAGGACGAATAGAGATATTGGCATCGACCCGCATTGACCCTTCTTCCATTTTGACGTCAGAAATACCCGTGTATTGGATGATTTCCTTGAGGGCCGTCAGATAGGCATAGGCCTCCTCGGGACTGCGCATATCCGCTTCCGACACGATTTCAATCAAAGGCACTCCCTGACGATTGAGGTCAACATAGGAATAACCGTCGCTACCGTGGGTATTTTTCCCCGCGTCTTCCTCCAAGTGAGCTCGCTCGATACGGATTTTCTTCTTGCTGCCGTCTTCTAGCTCAATCTCAATCCAGCCGTTGTAGCCGATTGGCTCGTCAAACTGGGAAATTTGGTAAGCCTTGGGATTGTCTGGGTAGAAGTAATTCTTGCGGTCAAAGTGCATCTTTTTGTGAATGTCCATGTTGAGCGCAAGAGCTGCCTTGATACCATAGTCAATAACGCCCTTATTCATAACAGGAAGAACACCTGGGAAAGACCAGTCGACAATGTTTGTGTTGGCATTTGGGTCTTCACCAAAGTGGGCTGGCGCTGGTGAGAAAATTTTTGAATTTGTTTTTAATTCAACGTGGACTTCCAGTCCAATAATCGTTTCAAAGTTCATTATTTTCACCTCCAAAAATGACTGGTTTTTGCTTGTGGTAGTCTGTCGTTGCTTCAAAAGCAGCTGCTACTTGGTAAATCGTTTCTTCATCAAAATGATTTCCAATCAATTGTAGCCCAACCGGCAGACCATCCGCAAAGCCTGCTGGAATGGAAATGCCAGGAAGCCCTGCCAAATTGACCGGAATTGTCAAAAGATCAGCCAAATACATAGCTACTGGATCGTGACTTTGAGTTCCTAAGTCGTAAGCAACCGTCGGCGCTGTTGGACCCAAGATTAAGTCGTAATTTTCAAAGACTTTTGCAAAATCCTGCATGATAAGGGTACGGACTTGTCCAGCTTTCTTGAAATAAGCATCGTAGTAACCAGATGACAAGCTAAAGGTTCCCAGCATAATCCGCCGTTTTACTTCGTCACCAAATCCTTCGCTCCGCGATTTAACATAAACATCCTCCAAGTTTTGGATGTCTTCTGCGCGATAGCCATAGCGGATACCGTCGAAACGCTGCAAGTTTGAAGAAGCTTCTGATGAAGCGATGATATAATAAACCGCCACTCCGTACTTGCTGTGAGGAAGACTGACTTCCTCAACCGTCGCACCCAAACTTTCAAAATGCTTAGCCGCCGCAAGAATTGTTTCCTTGATTTGCGGGTCAATGCCCTCGCCGATATACTCTTTTGGAAGAGCAATCTTTAGCCCCTTGACATCCTGACCAATCTTGCTGGTAAAATCAGGCACAGCCACTTGGCTTGAAGTCGAATCTTTCGGATCGTTACCTGAGATGACATTGAGTAATTGCGCATTTTCTTTGACGGTTTGTGAGAATGGTCCGATTTGATCGAGCGAGCTACCAAAAGCGATGAGCCCGAAACGTGACACGCGCCCGTAAGTCGGCTTGAGTCCGACCACTCCGTTGAAGGCTGCTGGCTGGCGAATAGAGCCACCCGTGTCAGAACCTAGCGAGAGGCGCACTTGTCCTGAGGCTACTGCCGTTGCAGAGCCACCTGATGACCCACCAGGTACCTTGGTCGCATCCCAAGCATTTTTGGTTGTCTTGAAGTGAGAATTTTCGCTGGAGCCACCCATGGCAAACTCGTCCATGTTGGTTTTTCCGACGATAATCATGTCACTCCCGTAGAGCTTTTCAACGCTAGTCGCATCAAAAATCGGCTCGTAATTGTAGAGCATTTTAGAGGCTGCCGTGGTCAAAATCCCTTTTGTCGAGATATTGTCCTTGACCGCGAGCGGAATGCCGCTCATAACATTGTCCGCGTCAATTCCCCTGGCGTCAACTGCCGCAGCTTGAGCGAGTGCTTCTTCCTCAGTCACGGTGATAAAGCTATCAACTGCGGCTTCTCGCGCTTTGATGTCTTCCAAGGTCGCCTTGGTCAATTCGACTGCTGAAATTTCTTTTTTGACGAGCAGGTCGTGCAATTCATCGATAGATTTTTGATTGAAAGTCATTAGGCATCTCCTCCTTCGTCAATGATAGCCGGCACTTTGATAAAGCCGTCTTCCTGCTCCGGTACATTTTTAAAGAGCTCCATGCGATCCCAGCCCGCCACAGACTGGTCTTCGCGCATGTAGTTGATATTTTGGGCAACGTTTGAAGTAAAAGGTACACCAGTCGTGTCCACCTCATTGAGCAATTCTACCATGTCCACGATTTTTGACAAGGTCGTCGCAAACTCTGCTGTCTCCTCGGAAGAAAAGGCTAACTTAGAGAGATTGGCAACGTGGGTTACTTCTTCTTGTGTGATTTTCATCTCAAATTCCTTTCGTATCTAGTATTCCTGTTCTATTTTACCATAAAATGCTGTCTTGTGGGTTAGTCTTTTAATTCCAAGCTCAATTCGGCTAACTGCTTGTCCGCAACCAAACTTGGACTTTCAAGCATGGGATCCATTCCTGTTCCATTTTTTGGAAAGGCAATGACTTGGCGGATATTTTCTTCGCCCGCTAAAATCATAACCAAGCGGTCAAGCCCTAGCGCCAAGCCACCGTGCGGTGGGAAACCATAGTCCAGCGCTTCAAGGAAAAAGCCAAAATCACGTTCGTAGCTAACTTTCTCCATACCCAGCAGCTCAAACATTTTTTCCTGTTCTTTACGAGTATGAATCCGCAAACTTCCGCCGCCGATTTCATAGCCGTTGAGGACGATGTCATAGGCGTGGCTGCGGATTTCTGACAAATCTTCTCCCTCGCCAAAAATGCCTTGAGTAAATGGGTGGTGCATGGCTTGATAGCGTTTTTGGTCTTCATTCCACTCCAGAAGTGGCCAGTCGACAACCCAGAGGAAATTGAGCTTGTCTTCATCAATAACATCCAATTCCTTAGCCAGAAGCAAGCGCAGATGTCCGAGCGCTTCCTGCACCCGCTTCTCGCTTCCTGTCACCACAAAGACCAAATCCCCCTCAGCCAGCTCAAAGAGATTTTCAACCTGAGCTTGAGCAGGAGCAAAGCTAAAAGCTAGATTACCTGTAAAGGCGCCATTTTCATAGCTGAAAGTTCCAAAGCTCATAGTGCCAAATTCCTTCATCAGCTCCTTGAAATACTTCATCCGACGATTGCTGAAGGATTTAGCAGCGCCCTTGGCAGCAAGGCCCATAACCACACCATTTTCCTGCACCGCCTTTTGGACAAAGAGGCTAGGATGAGCCTGAGCAATCTCGGTCAAATCCTTGAGCTCCATATCAAAGCGGGTATCTGGCTTGTCTGAACCAAAACGACGCATAGCGTCCGCATAGCTGATAATAGGAAAATCCTCTGTCAACTCTACACCACGCGCAGCCTTGACCACGTCTTTAAGCATTTGTTCCACCAAGGCGCGAATTTCTTCTTCTGTGGCAAAGCTCAATTCCAAGTCCACTTGGGTAAATTCGGGCTGGCGGTCACCGCGCAAATCCTCGTCACGGAAGCAACGCACAATTTGATAATAGCGCTCAATACCTGCTCCCATGAGCAGTTGCTTGAGCATCTGTGGACTTTGTGGCAAAGCGTAAAATTGATTTTTGAAAACGCGACTAGGCACCAAGAAATCACGCGCTCCTTCTGGCGTTGACTTGGTCAGATAAGGCGTCTCCACTTCCAAAAAAGCTGCCTTATTGAGGTAATCGCGAATGGTTGAAGTAACTTGGTGACGCAATTTCAAATTTTGGGTCATTTTCTCCCGCCGTAAGTCCAGATAGCGATATTTCTGCCGCAAATCCTCCCCCGTGTGAGAATGGCTGTCCAGCTCAAAAGGCAAGACCTTGCTGGCTGCCAAAATCTCAATCTTGTCCGCCCGTAATTCGACCTGACCAGACTTGAGGGCTGGATTAACGAAGCGCTCTTCCCGCTGCACCAATTCGCCCGTCACAGAAATCACCGATTCCTTGTGCAAACCAGCTAATTTTTCAAAATCTGCAACCGAGCTATCCACAAAAACCTGCAAAATCCCTTCGCGGTCACGCAACTCGATAAAAGCGAGCTTGCCGTGATTACGGATATTGGCGACCCAACCCGTCGCCGTCAGAGTCTGCCCTATTTGGTCCAGACCATAATCTCCAATAAAAATATCTTTCATCATTTCCTCTTTCTAATTTCTAAAATTTCAAACAAAAAACGACTTTCCTGCTGTTAAACAGACGAAAAGCCGTGGTACCACTGTTCTTCATTGCAAAATGCAATCTCTAGGCTCATAACGTGAGCAACGTTTGCGCTTTTTATCACACAAATGACCTAACAAAGTATGTTTTTCGGACAGATTTCCTTGGCGCTGCTCTCAGCTACCAGCGCTCTCTGGGCAAGCAAACCAGCCTACTCTACTTTTTCATTTTTTATTAAATTGTCTCCATTATAACCGCTCCAAGCACATTTTGCAAGTGCTGAAGGGCAAATTGATGATTTTCTGGCTGAATAGAGGCCACCGCTGACTCCACAACCTCAATCTGGTAACCTAAATTGTAGGCATCAATAGCTGTGTGGAGGACACAGATGTCTGTCAGGACACCGGTCAAAACGACCGTATCCACCCGACGCTCCCGCAAACGAATATCCAAATCCGTTCCCGAAAAAGCCGAGTAATGGCGCTTATCTATCCAGAAAAGACGCTCGCTGTCCTTGTGTTCCTCATAAAAATCCGCCAAAGGACCGTAGAGCTCACGCCCAGCCGTTCCCTTGATATTGTGAGGCGGAAAGAGCTTGCTTTCTGGGTGGTAGCTGTCCTTTTCCTCATGGGCATCAATGGCAAAGAAAATGAAATCTCCGCGCTCATAGGCAGCCTGTGTCACCTGATAGATAGCTTGGGAAATCGCCTGAGCGGGTTTGCCCGCAGTTAATTTTCCCTCGTCAGCTACAAAGTCAAAGGTGTAGTCAATCGAAATCAGGGCTTTTGTCATTTCTCCTCCTCATCAGCTCCAAAATTGTTCAAATTTAGCGACATTTACAGGGTCAAAACCAAGACACCTGCTACAATAAGCAGAGAGCCTGCCACCAGCTTGATACTCAAGGGTTCTCCTAGAAGTACTACCCCTAGAACAATGGCAATGACCACACTCAGCTTGTCAATCGGCGCCACCCAAGAGGCTGGTGCCAGCTGCAGAGCTCGGTAGTAGCATAGCCAGGACAAGCCTGTCGCCAGGCCAGATAAAATCAGAAAGGTAAAAGGACGAGCAGCGATATGCTTAGGAAGTTGCCATTCGTGGCGCCAGCTGATGATAGCAGACGTCACTAGTAAAATGACAACCGTCCGAATAAAGGTCGCTAAATTGCTATTCAGCCCTGCAACACCCAGCTTTCCTAAAATCGCCGTCAAGCCTGCAAAAAAAGCTGAGCCCAAGGCAAACCAAATCCAACTCATACTGCCTCTTTCCTCTACTATTATTTATCTAAGAAACTAGTAATCCCGCTTTTTAATCTCTTCAAAAATATCTGGAATGAGCACTTTCAAGTAAGTCCCTTTCATTCCCAGAGAGCGACTTTCGATGATCCCTGCACTTTCTAGCTTGCGAAGAGCATTAACAATCACAGAGCGCGTAATACCAATGCGGTCTGCAATGACAGAAGCTGTCAGATGACCTTCATTACCGCTTAATTCGCTCAAGATAGCAGAAACTGCTCGCAACTCGGAATAAGAAAGTGTATTGACCGCCATAGTTACTGCCGTCCTGCGACGAATATTTTTTTCGTCTTCTTCGCGCTGAAGGTTGAGCAGTTGAATCCCAACTACAGTGCTGGCAATTTCAACCAAAGTTAAATCATCATTATCAAATTTTTCATCGTTGCGCCAAATAATCAAGGTTCCTAAACGAATCCCTGTCACATGAATCGGAGCAACAGTCGTCCAGCCATCTGGAAACTCATGCTTGGTTTCAACCGGGAAAATAGATAATTCTTGATCTACATCCAAGTTTGCTTCGGTATCATAAATCATATTAGCCGCTTGAATATAAGCTTCTGGGAAGATCTTAGTCTCAAAGAAGGCTTCAACACGTTCTGTATTGGTCTTGTAGCGCATAAAATATCCAAGTAGGATCCCCTTGCTGTTGACAATACAGGCATTACAGTCAATAATATCTGCTAACTGCTTTGTTATAGCATTGTATGGTAATTCATCCTGTAAAGCTTCATCTGAACGCTTAAGGATCGATGTAATTTTTCTTGTTTTCTCTAATAATGTTACCATTGTACACCTCAATTTTATTCAATCCATTATAGCAAATATTCAATAAATTGACAATAATTATCTGAAAATTCATTACTGATATACAATTTTTATACCATTAGCGCCTATATTGATGCAAAAAACGAGTCATCTTTTCTTGAACTTGTGCTAATTCATCAACACGCGGTAGATAAACAATTCGGAAATGATCAGGTTCCTTCCAGTTAAATCCACGACCATGTACTAACAAAATTTTCTCTTGTTTCAAGAAATCAAGAACAAATTGTTCATCATCATCAACCTTATACATGGTGCGGTCAATTTTAGGAAAAATATAAAGTCCTGCTTTAGGTTTTACGGCTGATAAGCCCGGAATATCACTGATCGCTTCATAGATGAAATTTCTTTGTTCGTAGATACGTCCCCCCGGTAGCAAGAGTTCATCAACGGACTGATAGCCACCAAGCGATGTTTGCACGACTTGTTGCGCTAAAACATTTGAGCAAAGACGCATGTTCGACAACATATTAAGTCCTTCAATATAGTCCTTGACATGGCGCTTGGGACCTGACAAGACCATCCAGCCTACCCGAAAACCCGCAATACGATGAGATTTAGATAAACCATTCATACTAACGCAGAAAAGGTCAGGAGCCAGACTGGCAATGGCAATATGCTGCTCGCCGTCCATAACCAAGCGGTCGTAAATCTCATCAGCAAAGATAATCAAATCGTTCTGCCGCGCAATTTCTACGATTTCCTCTAAGATGTCCTTAGGGTAGAGCGAGCCCGTCGGATTATTAGGATTGATGACCACAATCGCCTTGGTATTAGAGGTAATCTTAGACTTAATATCATCAATATCTGGATACCATTCTGCTTGCTCATCACAGATATAGTGCACCGCATTTCCGCCAGCGAGACTCACTGCCGCTGTCCACAAGGGATAGTCAGGCATAGGAATTAAGACTTCATCGCCGTCATCAAGTAAACCCTGCATAGACATGGTAATCAATTCACTGACCCCATTACCCAGATAAATGTCATCAATATCAACAGTTGGGAAATTTTTGAGCTGACAATATTGCATAATTGCTTTGCGAGCCGAAAAAATCCCTCTAGAATCCGAGTAACCTTCGCTGTTGCGTGCATTCATGATCAGATCATGAATCACCTCATCAGGTGCCGTAAAGTCAAATGCAGCTGGATTTCCCGTGTTGAGACGAAGAATTTTTTCGCCATTTGCGATCATACGATTTGCTTCTTCTAATACTGGGCCACGAATATCATAGGCAACATGTTCCAGTTTTGTGGATTTTTTAAATTCCTTCATGGTGAAACCTCGATTTTAAAGACTGTTCTTAATTATACCACAGAATATTCTGTAAAATCCAAAATTCCGCAATGAAATTCTAACGGTAATTTCTTTACATTTTTCATGAAAAGGATTACAATATAAGTAACAAATACATGGAGGTTATCTACTATGGCTCAAAAATATGAAAATATCATGGTTGCTGTTGATGGTTCTAGCGAGTCTGAATTGGCTTTGAAAAAGGGAATTAACGTCGCCCTGCGCAACAAATCCAACCTACTCATAGCCCATGTCATTGATACTCGCGCCCTCCAAAGTGTCTCTACTTTTGACGCTGAGGTTTATAAAGAGCTCGAAGAAGAAGCACAAAAACTAACCTCAAGCTACCAAGAAATGGCAAAAGAAGCTGGCGTTGAACAAGTCGAGGTAGTTATCGAATTTGGAAACCCTAAAACGCTTCTTGCAACGACCATCCCAGATGAACACAAGGTGGATCTCATCATGGTTGGAGCGACTGGTCTTAATGCTTTTGAGCGGCTCTTAATCGGTTCTTCATCTGAATACATTCTCCGTCATGCCAAAGTGGACATGTTGATTGTCCGTGATACCGAAAAGTTATTGTAAAAATAAAATCTCAGTCTTTCAAGACTGAGATTTTTCTGTTTCTGCTGCTATGCTTTGATTGCGCTGATAGGCACGAATTTGTCGCTCTAACTCTGCTTTGATAGCAGGCTCTGGCGCATACTTTTCTTCCCAATCATCAGGTTTGAGAATTTTATGGGTCACTGGGTCAAAGTGCGCTTTTCCATCTGGAAAGATTTTCCCCATATTGGCCTGATGCACGATATCAAAAATCCGTTCAGGATCCACTCCCATAAGAGCAAAACTTCCATAGGTAAAGTAAAGAAGGTCAATTAGAGCATCTACTTGCCCCGTCAGTGAAACTTCTGCTTTTTTCTTACTTTTCACCTTTGTTTGTGCTTTATCTAAAGCGGCATGAAGTTGACGAATTGCAGCATCAAACTCTTCTTCACCCTGACTAGCTGCCTGAACAAACTCAACTAACTCTTCAAGTTTAAAATCGGCGCGATGAATTGCATCTTGATTGCTCCAAACGATCGGCTCTTCCTGAGTGCTCTCGTCCATAAGTCCATGAAATTCTTTAACCTTATTGAAATGGGGGTCGCTGCTGACAAAAACTTTCTCACTAGCTAAAATTCCAAAATGTTCTAGTGCCCTATGAATACCGTCTTGACTATTACTGCTCGTTGTGTGTTTGGCTATTTCTTTAACTTTAGAAGTCCCATTTCCCATAGCGATAGACAGTCCAACACCAGATAACATTTCTAAGTCATTGTCCGAATCACCGAAAGCCATCACCTGACTGATGTCAAAACCGAACTCTTCCCCAATTCGCTTAATTCCCTCAAGTTTTGAGGTTCCTTGATTGATAATATCGGATGCGTAAGGGCTGCTACGAGTAAACTTGAGTTCAGGAAATTGTTCAGCTACCTGTTCACTTTCTTGAGGGGTTGCCAGCATCAGCACTTGATAAATAGGCTGGCGCGACAAAGCTGAAAGTTCTTGAGTATTTTGAGGCACTACCTTTCCAATCAAGCGGTTAAAGCCATTGGTCACACTTTTAACCAATTTCTTGGGCACAAAACGGCTACTCCATTGAGAAACTGGACTAAGCCCAAAACTCATGATCCTACTACCGAATACACCGTCCCTAGTTCCTAGAGCAATTTCCTTACGATTTTTTCGTGCATAAGCGATTAACTGCTGCAAATGCTGCTTATCAATCGGCGTCGCCGAAATAACCTTATCACGCGAGAAAATATATTGACCATTATAGGTAACAGCAAAATCTAACTGAAGTTGCTCCATAAAGGGGCGGACGAAAAAAGGGCCTCGACCTGTGGCTAAACCGACTAAAATCCCTTGTTCTTTTAAACTATGAATGGCTTTTTCCGTTGACTTAAGCACCGTTCGACTGTCATTGATTAGTGTTCCGTCAATATCAAAAAAGACTGCTTTTATTTCCAATTCTTCTATTCACTTTCTTTTATTGTACAATAAATTATATCATATTTAGGAAAGTTCCTCACGAATGAGAACGAAAATTCTTGTATTCCACACTGGTGAAACTATTCCCAACTATGAGAAGATTGAAATTCTAAAAAGCGACTACATCCATATTTTCATAATATAAAAACTGGAATTTCTTCATTTTCCAGTTTTTTATATTATATTCATTCTGCCAACCCTGTAACAGTAACTCCCAGCAGGCGAACGCCGCGCGGTTGCTCTTCCAGTTCGTCATAAAGGGCGTGCGCGACCCGCTCAATCAGCTCCGCCTGATTAGTGGCAAGGCTCAAACTCCGCCGCTTGGTCAAGGTTGAGAAATCAGCGTAGCGGATTTTAAGAACAATGGTTCGCCCCTGTTTTTGATGCTTGGTGAGACCAGCCGCCACCTTCTGCGCCAGCAAGGTCAGCTCTTTTTTGATGTCTTCTTCATCATAGAGCAATTTTTTATAGGTTCGCTCCTTACCGATAGACTTACGAATACGATTGCTTTTGACCGGCGAATTACTGATGCCACGCGCTTTGCGATAGAGGTCAAAACCGAAACGCCCAAACTTGTCTATCAAGGTCATTTCAGGAATTTCCAGCAAATCAGCCCCCGTAAAAACCTGCATGTCATGTAATTTTTCCACTGTCTTTTTGCCTACACCGTGAAACTTGGCGATATCCATTGCCGCCAGAAACTCCTGTGCATCCTCTGGTCGAATGACCGTCAGCCCGTGCGGTTTCTCATAATCGCTGGCAATCTTGGCTAAAAATTTATTATAGGAAACACCCGCCGAGCTGGTTAAATGCAGCTCGTTCCAAATATCATGCTGAATGAGCCGTGCAATCTTGACCGCCGACTTGATTCCCAGTTTATTTTTGGTGACGTCCAGATAGGCCTCATCAATACTCATAGGCTCAATCAAGTCCGTATAACGCTTAAAAATCTCACGAATTTGCAGCCCAACGGCTTGATACTTCTCATAATTTCCCGAAATGAAAACCGCCTGCGGACAGCGCTCATAGGCTTCTTTTGAGCTCATAGCCGAGTGCACGCCGAACTTGCGCGCCTCATAATTGCAGGTCGAAACCACGCCGCGCCCGCCCGTCAAGCGCGGGTCGCTCCCGACAATCACAGGCTTGCCCTTAAGAGAAGGATTGTCCCGCTCTTCAATGGCAGCAAAAAAGGCATCCATGTCGATATGAATGATTTTTCTGGATGTGTCATTGATAAGCGGAAAAATCAGCATGCTGCCCCCTTTAACAGAAATTCTCTTTCCATTATACGCTTTTCTGAAAGATTTGAAAAAGATTTACTATTTACAAAAATATAGTACAAAATTCTTGAAAAATTAAAATCTGTATTATAAAAGAAAGTGTTGTAATTCCCTATTTTGCTTTGTGAAAACGATTACTATATGATATACTGTATCCATAAGTGTAACAGTTCTTGTTACTAGAAAGTCAAAAGAGGAAAAAATATGGTTGTAAAAACAGTCGTTGAAGCACAGGATATTTTCGCAAAAGCTTGGGAAGGCTTTAAAGGCGAAGATTGGAAAGAAAAAGCAAGCGTATCTCGCTTTGTTCAAGCAAACTATACTCCATACGACGGAGATGAAAGTTTCTTAGCAGGGCCAACTGAGCGCTCTCTTCACATTAAAAAAATTATTGAAGAAACGAAAGCTCACTATGAAGAGACTCGTTTCCCTATGGATACAGACCGTGTAGCGTCTATTTCTGATCTACCTGCAGGTTACATTGACAAGGATAATGAAGTTATCTTTGGTCTCCAAAACTCTGAACTTTTCCGCCTTAATTTCATGCCAAAAGGTGGTATTCGTATGGCTGAGACCACTTTGAAAGAAAATGGTTATGAACCAGATCCTAAATTGCATGAAATTTTCACTAAATATGCTACAACTGTAAATGACGGTATTTTCCGCGCTTACACTTCAAACATTCGTCGTGCTCGCCATGCTCATACCGTAACAGGTTTGCCAGACGCATATTCTCGCGGACGGATCATCGGTGTTTACACACGTCTTGCTCTTTATGGAGCCGACTACCTTATGGCTGAAAAAGTTGCTGACTGGAATGCTTTGACAGACATTGACGAAGAAACAATCCGTTTGCGTGAAGAAATCAATTTGCAACACCAAGCACTGCAACAAGTTGTGAAACTGGGTGACCTTTACGGTGTTGACGTTCGTCGTCCGGCCTTTGACACAAAAGAAGCTATTCAATGGACAAATATTGCTTTCATGGCAGTATGTCGTGTCATCAATGGTGCAGCTACTTCTCTTGGACGTGTGCCAATCGTTCTTGACATCTATGCTGAACGTGACCTTGCTCGCGGTACTTATACTGAAAGCGAAATCCAAGAATTTGTTGATGATTTTGTATTGAAACTTCGTACTGTAAAATTTGCTCGTACAAAAGCCTATGACCAACTTTACTCAGGAGACCCAACTTTCATCACAACTTCTATGGCTGGTATGGGAAATGACGGTCGTCACCGTGTTACCAAAATGGACTACCGTTTCTTGAACACACTTGACAACGTTGGTAACTCTCCAGAACCAAACTTGACAGTTCTTTGGACTGACAAATTGCCATATGCCTTCCGTCACTACTGCATGCACATGAGCCACAAACACTCTTCAATCCAATACGAAGGTGTAACAACCATGGCCAAAGACGGTTATGGCGAAATGAGCTGTATCTCATGTTGTGTGTCTCCGCTTGACCCAGAAAATGAAGAACAACGTCACAATATCCAGTACTTCGGTGCTCGTGTAAATGTGCTGAAAGCTCTGCTTACAGGTCTCAATGGTGGTTACGATGATGTGCACAAAGACTACAAAGTATTCGACATTGACCCAATTACTTCTGATGTCCTTGACTTTGATGAAGTAAAAGCTAACTTTGAAAAATCTCTTGACTGGTTGACTGACACTTATGTAGATGCTTTGAACATCATCCACTACATGACTGACAAGTACAACTATGAAGCAGTACAAATGGCCTTCTTGCCAACTCACCAACGGGCTAACATGGGATTTGGTATCTGTGGATTTGCAAATACAGTTGATACCTTGGCAGCTATCAAGTATGCTACTGTAAAACCAATCCGTGATGAAAATGGCTATATCTACGACTACGAAACAATCGGCGAGTACCCACGTTGGGGTGAAGATGACCCTCGTTCTAACGAACTGGCTGAATGGTTGATTGAGGCTTACACAACTCGTCTACGTAGCCACAAACTCTACAAGAACGCAGAAGCTACTGTATCACTTCTTACGATCACTTCAAACGTTGCTTACTCTAAACAAACTGGTAACTCACCGGTTCACCGCGGAGTATACCTCAACGAAGACGGTACAGTCAACACAAGCAAGCTCGAATTCTTCTCACCAGGTGCTAACCCATCTAATAAGGCCAAAGGTGGCTGGTTGCAAAACCTCAACTCTCTCGCTAGCCTTGACTTTGGTTACGCAGCTGACGGTATCTCACTCACTACGCAAGTATCTCCACGTGCTCTTGGTAAGACTCGTGAAGAACAAGTTGATAATCTCGTAACGATCCTTGACGGTTACTTTGAAAATGGTGGACAACACGTCAACTTGAACGTTATGGACTTGTCAGATGTCTATGACAAGATCATGGCTGGTGAAGATGTTATCGTTCGTATCTCTGGTTACTGTGTAAACACTAAATATCTCACACCAGAACAAAAAACAGAATTGACTCAACGTGTCTTCCACGAAGTGCTTTCAGTGGACGATGCACTTAGCTAAGAATTTAGCAAAAGTACTGAAAAACTCTATCTCTTTCTAGCGGATAGAGTTTTCTCTTGCTCATTTTTTTGGTATAATAAATTTAATACGGATAAAGGATTAGACCATGACTGAACGGACACATGTAGACCGCGTGATTGATGTGGCGATGTTAGCAGGGGCTCTGCTCATTCAAAGCGGCTCAGAAATCTATCGGGTAGAAGACACCATGATTCGGATTGCGCACTCTCAAGGCATCAAGGATTTGAATGTCCTAGCCATGCCTGCTGCAATTTTTGTCTCGATTGAGCAAACCAATCTTTCGCGCATGAAACGCATTCTATCTTCATCTTATAATATCGAGAAGGTCTGTGATGTCAATCAGATCTCACGTCAATTAGCCAGTGGCGAGATTGGCTTAGAAGAGGCTTATCAAACCTTGCAAGGGTTGAAAGAAAAACCTCTGCCCTACAAATCTCTACAGACCTTGGCGGCAGCTACTATCGCTGCTCCCTTTTTCTCAGTCATGTTCGGCGGAAATTTTGCGGACGCTTTAGGAGCAATTATCGCTACCTTCCTTGGATTTCTGGTCTATATGGGCATGGAAAAATCGGCTAGAATTCCTTTTGTGTCAGCATTTTTAGGCGCTCTCACCTTTACCATAATTGGACTGATCTGGTCTCACTTTTACCCTGCTGAGACGCATGTGGACTGGATTATGGCTGGCTGTGTCATGCCTTTTGTCCCCGGGATTGCTCTTACTAATGCTGTTCGCGACCTTATGACTAATCATCTCAACACCGGCATGAGTAAGCTCTTTGAAAGTACTCTTATTATCTTTGCCCTTGGAGCCGGAACCACTCTGGGCATTCTCCTAATGAACCAAATCCTATGAATCTAGCAATTTTACTCCTACAAGCTATTTCTAGCTTTATCGCTATCTGGGCTTTCCTGATCGTGCTCAACATCCAAAAGAGCATGCTAATTCCAGCTTCTGTTATCGGTATGGTTACTTGGATGATTTACTATGTCCTAAAGGAACCGACTAATGTCATTGTTGCAACTTTTATTGCTGCTGTTGTCGGCTCTTCTATTAGCCAAATTGTCAGCATCAAGCTGCGCACTCCAACTATCGTTTTTGCCATCGCTATCCTTGCACCATTAGTACCTGGCTACCTGTCCTACCGAACGACTACCCTTTTTGTAAATGGTAATTATAGTCAAGCTGTTGTATCAGCTATTTTGGTTATTATTCTCGCCCTAGCTATTTCGATTGGAATGGCTAGTGGAACTATCGTGCTTAAGCTTTATCGGCGAAACAAACGGAAAAATCTAAAATAGCAAAAGAGGATTAGACACTTGTCTGATCCTTGTCTATTTCCTGAGAGTATTTTTTACCTGCCTTTTTTCGTGAAATATGATAGAATAAGTAGGAAATACTCTTAGTTTTCAAACTAAGTGAACGAGGTTTACTAATGAATATTGGTATTGATAAGATTGGTTTTGCGACGGGTCAATACGTACTACATTTAGAAGATTTAGCTCAGGCTCGCGATACTAATCCTGAGAAATTAAGCAAAGGGCTCTTGTTAAAGGAACTTAGTATCACTCCTGTTACCGAGGACATTGTGACTTTAGGGGCAACCGCAGCTGAAGATATTTTAACAGACGAAGATCGAGCAGCTATTGACATGGTTATTGTTGCGACCGAATCTGGAATTGATCAATCTAAGGCTGCAGCAGTCTTTATTCACAGCCTCCTAGATATCAATCCTTTTGCTCGAAGTTTTGAACTCAAAGAAGCCTGTTATAGTGCTACTGCAGCACTAGACTATGCTAAGCTCCATGTTAGTGCGCATCCTACATCTAAAGTATTGGTTATTGCAAGTGACATTGCTCGCTATGGAATTAAGGCTTCTGGTGAACCAACACAGGGAGCGGGCTCCATTGCTATGCTCGTGACTGCAAACCCACGCATTCTGATTTTCAATGATGACAATGTAGCTCAAACTCGCAACATTATGGATTTCTGGCGTCCTAATTATTCGACAACGCCGTTCGTAGACGGGATGTTTTCAACTCGGCAATATCTAGACTGTCTTAAAACAACTTGGGCAGAATATCAGAAACGTACTGGGCTCGCCTTAAAAGACTTTTCTGCTTATTGTTTCCACCTGCCTTATCCCAAGTTAGCTCTCAAGGGACTTAAACAAATCATGGATAAAAGCCTAAGTGAGGAGCAACAAATTCAACTCCAGGAAAACTTTGATAGCTCTATTTTATACAGTCAAAAGGTCGGCAATATTTACACAGGCTCTCTCTTTTTAGGTTTGCTTTCCCTATTAGAAAATAGTAAACATCTCAAAGCAGGAGATCAAATTATTCTTTTCAGCTACGGCAGCGGCGCGGTAGCGGAGATTTTTAGTGCGAATTTAGTTGAAGGTTATGAAAAACAACTCCGTACAGATCGGCTGGCAGCTCTAGATCGACGTAGTCGTTTAACAGTAGCCGAGTATGAAGCGATGTTTTTTGAGCCAGTAAAACTAGATGAAACAGCTAGTACCAAATTTACAGGCTATGAAAATCAAACTTATGCCTTGACAGAAATTAGCGAGCATAAGCGAGTTTACCAAAAGGTCCTTGCCCATGACTAGTTGGACAGGATTTTCAAAAAAAACGCCGCAGGAGCGGCTGGAAAAATTGCTAACAGAAAAGGTACTTAGTCAAGAAAGAGTACAAGAGTTACGTACAGGAGCGACTCTACCGGTTACAACTGCTAATCAGATGGCAGAAAATGTATTAGGAACTTTTGCCTTACCTTATGCAGTCGTGCCTGATTTTTACGTCAATGGGAAAGATTACTTGGTTCCCTTTGTGACTGAGGAGCCGTCTGTTGTTCTTGCTGCTAGTTTTGCTGCCAAGATTATCAAACACTCTGGTGGTTTTACAACGCTTATCCATGAGCGATTAATGATTGGACAAGTAGCCTTATACGGGTTAGCTGATCAAGTCGCCGCGCAAGAGCTCATTAAAAAAGCTGAAACAGAATTAATAGAGCTCGCTAATCAGGCTTACCCTTCTATTGTCAAAAGAGGTGGCGGCGCAAGAGCAGTCACGACAGCTATTAAGGAAGACTTTCTCATCGTTTATTTGAGTGTTGATACGCAGGAAGCAATGGGAGCCAACATGCTTAATACCATGCTAGAAGCCATCTCTGGTCGACTAGAGGATCTTACAGGTGGCGAATGCTTGATGGCAATCCTTTCTAACTATGCAACAGAAAGTTTAGTGACAGCAAAATGCCAAATTCCCTTTCGCTATTTGAGCCGAGATAGATCAGAAGCAGGAACAATCGCCAAAAAAATGGCCTTGGCTAGCGATTTGGCCCAGGCTGACCCTTATCGTGCTTCAACACATAATAAGGGAATTTTTAACGGCATTGATGCTGTGGTACTTGCAACTGGTAATGACTGGCGGGCTATCGAAGCAGGTGCTCACGCTTACGCAGCTAGGGATGGACAGTACCGTGGACTTAGCACTTGGGCAATCGATAAAGAACAAAACCTCCTTAAGGGACAGCTAACCTTGCCTATGCCGATTGCGACCAAAGGCGGCTCTATCGGGCTCAATCCGACTGTAGCGGCTAGCTTTGACCTGCTGCAAGAACCAACTGCCAAGGAACTTGCCTCTATTATCGTAGCAGTGGGACTGGCACAAAATTTTGCAGCGCTCAAGGCCTTGGTCAGCACAGGCATTCAAGCAGGGCACATGAAACTCCAAGCCAAATCGCTGGCTCTGCTAGCAGGGGCGAAGGAAGAAGAGGTGGCTCCTCTGGTCAAGCACCTGACTGAAGCAAAAATATTTAATTTGGAAAATGCACAAGAAATTCTTAAAAAAATACGACAAGACAAAAAATAGAGTGAGAAAAAATCTCACTCTATTTTTTGTCTTTGAGCTTCTCGCAACCTACCATAAAGCAAATAAGGCACTTGCCTTAGCTCTTTAATCGTCCGGCAATTAAGTGCACACATAATCAGGCGCAGATCTTCTTTCCAACTATTGACAATATCAATCACTTGCTCAACAGGATACTCCTCAACTAATTCAAGCATGGTGCGTGACAGTCCAACCGCTCTTGCACCAAGCACCAGAGCTTTTACCATATCCAAAGGATTCCTAACACCACCGCTGACTAAGATCTCTAACTTATCTCGCATTGGCTGCGCATTGATCAAGGCCTGTAAGGTTGATTGTCCCCAGTTATCTAAGTAACTTCTTTTACCAGCCCTGCGATTTTCGATATAGGCAAAGCTGGTTCCACCCCGCCCTGACAAATCCACCGTGCGAATACCTAAATCGTAAGCTGTTTGCATAGTTCTAATATCCATGCCAAAACCGACTTCTTTGAGAATAACTGGCAGGGAAATTTCTCGTACATAAGCAGTCAAATTGTCTTTCCAGTGCTTGAACTGCCTTTCCCCTTCAGGCATGAGTAGTTCCTGCATGAGGTTGACATGAACCTGTAAAAAGAGCGGGTCTAGGGCTGCAATCGCTTGCTTGCCGGCTGCAACTGGTTTATCAATCCCGATATTAGTCCCCAATAATAATTGAGGAAAATCTTTCTTATCAGGATAAGAATCATCCTCGGGATTTTTAAGTGCAGCACTATAAGAACCCGTAACAAAAAGCAAACCACAAGCTGCTGCTACCTGAGCTAATTTAAAATTAATTTCCTTACCCTTAGCGCTCCCACCTGTCATTGCATTAATATAAAAGGGATAGGTAAAATCTCGTCCAGCAAAATGTGTAGTCAAATCTACTTCTGCCAAATCGATATCAGGAAGCGAGCAATGAATAAGCTCTATTTCATCAAAACTGTTGTAAGGCGACTTGTGTTCTAAAGCGTACTTGATATGCTGGTCTTTCCGATTTTCACTCATTTTGCCCTATCCTTTCCTGATAAAGTAAATCAATGCCCGCTTCTTGCCAACGCTGCTTGATTATTTCTCGTGCTTGCTGGTCAAAAGCAAGAGCAATCCCGCAATCACCGCCACCTGCTCCGCTGCTCTTAGCCACACTATCCAGACCGCTGCTGGCTGATCTTAATTGCTTTAATTTTTCATTGTAAATGGCGGGACTTAAATCAGCCAGGAGTGAGCCGACCTTGTTCAGACTAGCTTTAATCGCAACCTTATCCCCAACTGTCAGAGCCTGCTCTAAGAGTAAAACCTGCTCTTGGGTTGCTGCCAGAAAAGCTGGATTGATAGCTGCTTGCACCAGCTTAATCATATCCTTAGATATAGCGGGTTCCTTAGTCCAACCTACTAAAAAGTCAAAGGATAAACTTGGTGTAATCCTTCTAATAACATAGCCCCAGTCTGCTGCCAAAACTTGCTCTAAGGACATCGCCTCAATCATTTTCTTGATTGCCTGCCGGTCAAAGGCTTGATAATAAATCAGGTCTTCGTAAGCAATGCAGGCCACATCGCCCATAGAACCATTGTCGCCGCGCTTGAGTAGGACATAGGAAGCCAGCTTAAAGAGCTGCTCGCTCGATAAATCCAGCTCATACAAGGCCGCCATAGCCTTAAGCGTCAAGATAACCACGCTGCCGCTGGAGCCCAGCCCGATTTTTTTGCCCTCTTTTTCCATTTTGCCAGAAATGCTGAGCGAAAAAGCACGGCTGCTCAACCCTTGACTAGCAAGAAAGTTATTCATAACGAGAACTGTCTCTTGGATGAGAGCATAGGAAGCATCAGGCTCTAACCCCACGCTATAATCAAACATATCTGACGCCAGTTGATAATGCTCTGCTGTCTCAATCGTCGCCGTCATATAGATAGGAATATTCTTGATAATCGCTCCCTGCTTAGGATAGAGCACCGCATATTCTCCAACCCAGTAGAGCTTGCCGCAAGTTTGAACTGTTTTTTTAGTGCTCATCTGGCAAGTCCTTTGTTTTTGAAACGATGAGCTTGTATTTCTGCTCAAAAATGGAAACTAAATGCTCCAAATCCTCTTCCAAACAGAGCACCTTGACATTAGGCCCCGCGTCCATGGTGAAATAGCAGCGCTCACCTGCTGCCCGCAAGTTTCTCACAAAATCCATGGCTTCTCGCGTCTGCTCGGTCAGATAAGAAAAAGCAGGGCTCGCTGTCTCGGTCGTTGAGTGCATAAAGAGAGCATTGCTCTCAGTTAAATCGCCGACCTTTTCAAAGTCATTGTCCTTAAGATAAGTCAGCATCTGCTGATAATCGTGCTCCGATTGCTTTATCCAAGCAGCAAAATTAGTCGAAGTCTCTGCGCAACGCTTCATTCCCTCACGACTGGAAACGGTCTTTCTCTGGTCGTGGAGCACCAACATAATCATCGCTAGCTTTAAATCTGTCTGAACAGGATAAATGGCTCCGCTATCCTTGTCCCAAGCAGCGAGCGGCCCATAGAAAGAGCGAGCTGATGAGCCTGAAGCGAACTTCGCTTCTTGTGCCAGCTCTTTTGTTGACAAATGCAGCTGGAAAAACTCATTACAAGCCTTGACGAGAGCAGATAAACCGCTGGAGCTAGACGACAAGCCCGCCGCAGTCGGCATATTATTGGTCGTGTCAACCCGCACAAATCCTACTCCTCTTGGACGAAATCGGTCAATAATTCGACCGATTTTTGCGTGCTCTGCCTCATCTTGCAAGACGCCATTGATGTAAAATTCATCTTGCTTGGCAGTTGCAGCCAAAGGACTGAGCTGCGTTTCTGTGTACATATTTTCTAAAGTTAGAGAAATACTACTGGTCGCAGGGATGATTTTTTCTGCATCTTTTTTACCCCAGTATTTGACAATGGCAATATTGGCATAGGATTTTACAGTTACAGGCTTTCTATCCATGTGTTTATCGCACCTTTCTCTCTTAATAAAGTGGCTAATTGCTGAGCTTCTGCCCTTTCTCTGACCAGGGCAATGACGCAGCCGCCCAAGCCGCCACCACTCATTTTGGCACCGAGTGCTCCATTTTCCAAGGCGACCTGCACCAAGTCATCCGCTTTTGAACAGCTGACGCCCAAGGCTGCCAGTTTTTGGTGGGCTGTAGTCATGGCTTGCCCCAAGGTAATCAAATCTTTGATAGAAATGGCTTTTTCGACGATTTTTGTCAAATTTCCCAGTTCTTGTAGCAAAGGCAGAGCTTTTTGCCCTAGCGCTTCTACTTTTTGAATAGCCTCACGTGTCTGCCCATATACCCCTGTATCGGCAATAACCAAATAGGACTCTAATTCCAGTTTCAATTCGGTAAAACCAAAATTCCGGATGAATTTAATAGCCACATCGCTCAGGCAAGTCTTGGCGTCCAGCCCGCTCGGATTCATGTGGGCAATCATTTCCGCCCGATTTGCCAAAATTTCCAAGGTTTGAGCATCCAAGTCTTCTTCAAAATAGTCAAAAACTGCCCGAATGGCTGCAATGCTGACCGCTGCCGATGAGCCCATGCCACGCTTTTCAGGCACCATAGACTCCACCTGACAGCGTATCTTGGCTGCTTCAATGCCCAAGTGCTCCAAGGAGGCAAAGACTGCCATAGATAGCGTATCTTCATCGTAAAGTTCCCAAACCCGATCAGATGGGAAAACCCGACAAGTCACCTCGATATTATTTAAAGGCAGGGCAATGGCTGGATAGCCATAAACCACCGAGTGTTCACCGATTAAAATAATTTTACTATGTGCCTTACCGACACCACATTCTTTTGTCATATACTATTTATTTACTTTCGCTTGTTTAGAAGCATGACATTTTACTTCTACTCTACTTACTATTTTAATACATTTTCTTATAAAAAGCGACCCTCATTTTTCCACAAAAAAAGCCAAGTTTCGCTCAGCTTTTTCGTATTAAGTTCATCAGCTCATTACGCTTTTCAATCCAGTAAGCTCGCTCATCGCGTTCATAAGTTCGATTGGACAAGAAAATGGCAGCTTCTTGACTTTTACGATTATACATCAAAAAAGTTCCTGTGTAGCCCGTATGATCCAGCCAATCTCCCTCTAAATTCCAAGCCAGGCTGCGGGTTTTCCCCGCTTCTCTACTGTAATTTTGTGTCAGGGCTTGAGCAAAATCATCTGTCAAATAATGCTCTAAAAACTTTTTCAAGTCTGCCACAGTCGAAAACAAGCCTGCACTGCCCGCATGAACCCCCAAAACACGCGCCTTGGGATCGTGAACAAGCCCAGCTCGAGCCCCGCGCACCGTTGGCACAGCCTGCGCAAGAGGACCGAAAGAGGTCTCTCGCATCTGCCAAGGCTGGAAAATTTCTCGCTCAAAAAGGACATTCAAAGATTGCCCATAGAGCTCCTCCAAAAGAAAACCCAGCAGCAAAAAATTAACATCGGTATAGTGAAAAGATTTGTCAACTTTCAACTGCAAGTGATTGAGAGCTTCTTTCAGCTGCTCTTGGTCAAGTTGATCCCGATTGGGAATGAAAGGATTGAGACCCGACGTATGGGTGAGTAACTGGCGCAGGGTCACTTGCTCATGGTCAAAAGTCGGATAGAGCTCTTTCAAGGTCTGGTCAAGTTCCAATTCCCCCTTGTGGGCCATAAAAGCAAAAATCGTTCCCACGCCCACGACCTTGCTGACACTAGCCAAGTCGTAAACCAAGCCCGCTTGACTGGCTAAACCTGTCTCAGGATCCGCCAAACCAAAGTAACTATCCTGCCAATCCCCAACTTGATAAAGGCTAACACTGGCCCCCGGATAAAGGTTTTCAGCTAGCTGCTCGGAAATCTTGTCAAAAATTAGTTTTTTATTCATTGTCATTCTTAACGTATAAAATTTATTTCTAATCTTTAAGCTTTCTCAAACCGCAATTCAATCTGGCTTTCATCTGTTACTACAAAAAATTTCTCAGATTTGGGAACAAAGAAATCTCGCCCTTCAAAATGCTGACATAAAGCTGCCACTGGCACTTGTTCTAACAGGATATAAAAAGCACTCAAGTCCCAAGTTAGGCTATTTACTTGCGTTAGGTCTGCTCCTACACCCTGAACAAAAGCTATAGGCAAATCCAAATCTTGATAGAATTGCTTGGCTTTAACCACATCAGGAACACGAAGAGTGACTTCTGTTATCTCAAAAGCAGTTAAACCGTTAAAATCATCTATTTCTACAAAGTCCGTTTGCTCAATGACTTTCAATTTTTCCACTTGTTCTTCTGCATGAAGCAAGAAATGATCCCCTTCAGGCGAAGTAGCTGAAAAGGCATAGCCTTTTTCTCCACGATAGAGTTGATCATACTTGGCGCCCCGTGCTAAAAGACTCTCAATTTCCTTTGGCTCTCCCACCCTGATTGTGATTTGAGCCAGTTTTTTAGCTCCCTCAACCTTGCGGGCACGATTTCCCGGCGTCTCTTCTAAAACTAGTTTTTCAATCTTAGATTTGTCTCCTAGACTGGTAAAAGCTCCTTCTTCTAACAAATCTTTTATTCCCAAGGTTTCTTGATAAAATTCTAAATTTCTGTGTCGATTATTAATTTTCAAAACAGGGATAAACGACACTATCTTCTCATTCAAAATCATGATTTCCTCCAGCCCTACTATTGTAAAAAATTTTTAACTATTTTACAAACAATTATGCGCAGATTTCAAAAAAATGTTTGCAACTCTAAATGCAAACACTTTCAAATCACAAAATCTATTGATAAATATTCTCAGCGATGACCAAGCTCCGACTGGATTCCAGCTCATATTGAAGATAATTTTGATAGGTCCCCGGAGCGATAATGCCACGCGGACTGACAATGTCGGTTCCTGCCTTGCCCAAAATCGAATCCGCCAGAAGAACGCAGTTGGTCGACAAGACAAAATAGGTCTTAAAACGGCCGGACTTGAACTTGTAAACTTCCGCCCCCAGGTCATACTTGAGATGATAAGGATAGATGTGCTGTCCGTCCTTAAGCTCGCTAGACGGCTCCCAAGCATAGGTCAGCTGGTCAATTTCTGCCAAACGCTCCTCAACCGCCTGCTCCTGCTCCTTGGTCAAATGCAAAGAATAGCCAAAAAGCGTTTTCTTGCTTTCCTTTTTGCAAAGCTCAATATAGGCTTTCTTGTCCACCTTAAAGAGCACACCGTCGCCCACCGTGCCAAAGAGGCGCTCGGAAAAAGGGTCGTAATTGCCATAAGAGATGACCTTGCCTTTATAGCAAATATCGACATGCCCAATGGCACCCAAAAAACTGGTCTCTGACGTATGAACAAAAACTTCCAAGTCGCTGGGCAGAACTTCTTCCACAATATGCCGGCTTTGCGCTTGCTGCTCTGGATTCTCTCCTTGCAGGATTTTATTGAATTGATTGAGCCGCTCCGCTGGGATAAAAGCAGCGATAACAATGGGCAAGCTCACCCGCATCCGCCGCCGAACAATATTTCTATCTTTATCATTATCAAAAAAGAGCCCGTCACGCAGATTAGAAATTCCCAGCGCAATCAAATAAATTCCCAAAAAGAGAAACTGAAGGTCGCTGTCTGCATTGGGAGCAATGATCGTCGAAATCCCAATCCCACCGTAGAGAAGCGTATCAAACAAAAAACGCCAGCTGCCCTTGATTTTATTTTGGCGGAAAAGAACGAAAGTCACGCCGTAAATGGCTGCCATAAAAAGCTGATAGCAGCCCAAGAGGATCAGAAGAGTATTGAGCGGAAGACTGGTAAAATCATTGAGCAAGTCCAGCCCAATCCCCACAAAAATCCGCCAGAAACTGCTGGTTATGGAAATTTCCTTGCGCCTCAAAACAAGATGCAAAAAGAGGTCAGAAAGTCCTGTCCCAATCAAGTAAATAGCTAGCAAGGTGATGCTCAGGTGGGTCACAGCGCTGCCATTCCACAAAACCACCACTCCGAGAACAAAGGCGACTAAGCCAAAAAGTAAAGTGCGCCGCTTGCTTAATTCTCTTAACTCTGTTTTCAGTTTCATCTTCATCATACTCTAAAATATGTCCACTAAATTCTTTTTATTCCTATATATTTTACCTCAAACTCCATCTTTTGTCACCCACACCAAAAGAAGAAGACCTATCAGTCTCCTCCTCGTGTTGGTTCATCAGGCGTCTTGCTGATGAATCCTTCTATTCCTCTTCCTTGCGTCCACGAACCAAACCGGCTGCTGTAAACAAGGCTCCAACTCCTAACAGAGAAGCAAGGGCTGAGCTTGCTACCTTGTCCCCTGTCTTCGGTAAAATAGGCTTATTCGGTTGACCCGGTTTCTGTGGTTTGTCAGGTGTATTCGGTTGTTTAGGTTGATCCGGATTCGGAGTCGGTTTTGGCTTGCGGTAAACCACCGGTGTGTCCTTGGTCGGATCCTGTGGAGTCACTTCTTTCACATCCGGTGTCCAGCCAGAAATCTCAGGAACAGGTGTGACCAAGACCTTGGTTGGATCCGTTGGGTCGTTCGGATAAATCGGATGATCTGCTCCCGGTATCTCCTTACCGTCCTCGTCAACTGGAATCACATGCCCGATCGGCGCATAATTAACGTCCTCTACTTGATTGTCAAGAGTCACTGCTCGTCCTGAAACCACTGCCTTATCTGCCACAAAGGTTTGGACTAGAGGAGTCTTGACTTCTTCATAATTGGCCTTATCCGCTGTCCATGGGGTTGCGCTGATTTCGCTTCCTGTCACCTTATCAAGGGTCACAGTCCGTGTCCATTGGGCCGTTTGAACCCTGTCTGCTGGGGTTTGGCTGCCTGCACCATGGTAACGAACCGTCAAGCTCACATCCTTGGTTTCTTGCTTGTCTTCGGTCTCATGTTTGACATGGATAATGACTTCTTGGTCAATGTTATTGTCATTGTCGAAGGTAGCTGGTAATGGGTCATGTGAGACTAAGCCATAACCCTTGCTGGTGTAAGAAGCAATAATGTTGTCATATTGCGTTTGTGCCGCAGCTGGTAGGGTGCTGTTTGATGAGCCAGTTGTCAGAGCAACCTTATCGGCTAGCTTCGTTCCTGTCGTGTCATCAATCACCGTGTAGACCACTTTCTGGTCTTGGGCAGGAGCTTCTTTGGTATAGTTCACGTCCTTGACAATATTGTCTTGGGTCACCGCTTCTTGTGGTACAGTCGCTACATCGACCGTATAGCCCGGAATGACTGGAGACGGTACCGCATCATAGTTGACCTTATCTGCTGTCCAAGGGGTTGAGGCTACTTCACTTCCTGTCACCTTATCTAGGGTTACCGTCCGTGTCCATTGAGCGGTTTGAACCTTGTCGGCTGGGGTTTGACTGCCTGCACCGTGGTAACGAACCGTCAAGCTCACGTCCTTAGTCTCTTGCTTGTCTTCGGTTTCATGTTTAACATGGATAATGACTTCTTGGTCGACCTTATTATCGTTGTCAAAGGTAGCTGGCAATGGGTCACGTGAGACTAAGCCATAACCCTTGCTGGTGTATGAAGCAACGATATTGTCATACTGCGTTTGTGCCGCAGCTGGCAGGGTACTGTTTGATGAACCAGAAGTGAGAGCAACCTTATCGGCTAGCTTGGTTCCGGTCGTGTCATCAATCACCGTGTAGACCACTTTCTGGCTCTGGGCTCGATAGGTCACCGTCACCACACTATCACTACTATCCGCTGTCACATTATCTACCGCAGGAACAGTGGCTTGGTCTGGTGTGAAGCCCGGAATGACCGGAGAGTCTACTGCCGCAAAGCTCGTGCCGCCAGTCGCTGTCCATGCCCCCTTGGTGTCCTGATGAGTCACGGCATCTGTTGTCACTTCACGAGTGAAGGTGAGTTTGCTTTCCTTACTGTCTGCCGCCTTAGTGCCGTCCTCGTAGACATAGCGAATGGTTTGTTTGACGTCCTTGCTTTCTGTGGTCTTAGTGACCTTGTGTTTCAAGTGGACTTCAAACTTCTGCACCGTTTCATTGTAGGTCACCCCTGTGCTTGGGTAGTTGTCAGAGACCAGCTCATAGCCTTGGGCTTGGTAGTTTTGAATGCTTGGCTGGGTGCGGTAAGTGTCTGTAGTATTGTAATCACCGGTCAGCTCTTTGGTTTCCAGCGTTGCGCCCGTTGTGTCGTCAATATAGCGCACTTGGGCTTTTTCTTTATTGACCGAGTAGACGAAATAGACATCTTTATCCGCTGCTCCGAAAGCGACCTTGGTGTTGTCTAATAACTGGGTACCTGCTACACTTGCGATCGGCTGAGCCGTTTTGACGAGGGTGTAGCCCGTGATGTTCTTGGTCTTGACATCATAGTCTGGCGACGGAGAAGCAATGGTAGAGCCTACTGGGTAGCCGTATTGGTAGGCTTGTGAGGCAATTTCATTGCCTACGGTATCCACATAGCGGACGGTAATCTTGGTTTGCCCTTCAGCGCGAGCGTTGGAAGGTCTAGTAGCTGCATTTATGTTCCATTTAGATAATTGTGTAGTCGTATTATCATCTTTAACTGCATATCGAGCTGTTGTTCCTGTGATACTATTAACGATCGAAGCATCTGAGAAATACATTGTCTGCATGTAAATGAGACCGTTAATAACATTTGTTTTAGCTAAAATCTTATTTACTTTTTCATTCACTTCATCAGTCCGATCAATTTCTTGATGTTGATCCGAAAGAGTGGATACATCATCTTCGGGTCTAATGTCATGATAGGTTAAGGCTTTATTACCAGTAAACTGTCCGAAATTATAGGCGAGTGTGTAAGTACCATCACCATTGTTAATTGCAAGACGAGAATTTGGTCCAGCAGCCTTTAAAGCTTTTATAATATCTTCATCAGTTGCTCCAGCAGGTAAAGTCACATTGGCTGCTGGATTATTTGTAATATTCAAGGAAGTTGCTGGGTCATTTTTAACCACATAAGTTCCATCTTCACTAATAGACGGGGTAACTGTCCCTATGGTAGCAGGAGAATTTACAGAGATGACCTTAGAACCACTAGGCTTCACTCGATTGACCATAATCACATCACCCTCTGGAATACCAGTATTACCCGGGTCAGTTCCATTACTTGCCAACATGTTATTTAAGTAATTAGGATCCAGTATCATGGCGCCTACATTAATTTGATTGGCAGCATTACTTTGTGAAAGGGTACTGATGAGAAAATCCAATTCATCTTTTGGAAACTCTCTCGGTTTTGGAACAAAATTAAAGGTCATACCATTAATATTTAAAACAATATTTTTACGACTCAATGTTGCTCTCAAAGATGCCTGAGATGACGGCTTCTGGGTGACAGAAATTGCCTTTTGAGTCCCCGGCGCAAGATTTTCAAAATCACTGTTTAATGTAATGACATAAGCTAAATTGTTTGGGTCTGATGCATCAAACCAGAGTGTCCCCACGCCAGCGATAGTTGAAGCGGTAGCTGAACTAAGAATTAAATCGTAGTATCGATAAGAATTATTAGTCAAAGTAACCGGAATTCGAACTTTATCACCAGCCTTCAAATTGCCGTCTTGAAGGAGGCTAAACTTCATTTTGATTTCACTTAAAAATGCATTCTGCCCATCCAAATTCGTCGAATCACCATTGTGTAGCTCCACTCCGTCTTTTGTAGTAACCGTCGCTTCAAAAGAACCAATAGGAGAGCTGATTTGGGTATGCGATACCGAACGCGCTTTTCTCTGAAGAATGGCTGTTGGGATTTCCTTAGGAGCTGCCGAAGGACTTGCGGGTGCCTTGTCCTCTGCCACTGCACTGGTCACAGGCATAATCGGTGCTTGGCTCAGGTCGAGTTCTGTGTTCTCGCCTGTTGCCTCCTCCTCAGTCTTCCCCACCAAGGAATCTGTACCTGTTTTTGGAACATCTGTTTCAGCCGGAGTTTGAATGTCCTTCTCCTGCGTCACAGCTTGCTCTCTTTTGCCTGTGTTCTCTTCTTCAACCAATGTTCCTTCAACAGCCGTTAAGGGGCTAGTTACCCCCCCCAGATATCTGGGTAACGGGTTGAAGGCTCATTTCTGTCTCATCTGCTTGCGCACTTGCACTTGTACCATAAATGGCTAGTGCTGCGATCGCCAATGAAACCACTCCTACACTCAGTTTTCGGATCGAAAACTTCTCGTGTTTGCCTTTGTATAGCTTAAAACTTTTCATTTTGAGCCTCCTTCTATGTTATACAACAATATTATCATAAATGCTTTGATTAGTCCAGTTGTTGGACATAGAAGTCATTTGGTAGACAAAGAAGAGGCTGAGACAAAAGTCTCTGGCCTCTGAAATTTATTTGATTTATGTACTAGACGCGGTAGCCTCTTGACTTCTACGTTCGCCATTACAGGCTTCGTACAAGTCTAATAGGCATCGCGGGGGTGGGACGACGAACTATTCCTTTTAAGGGACGAGTTCTGTCCCACTCCCTTCTTTCTTGGTATTTTCCTTTTTGTTCAGCCCCTTGCGTCTTGCCAAGACATCAGCGTAATACTTACGGCTGTTGTTGAGCAGGTTCAAGGTCTTTTGGTAAAGCTCATCGTCCTTAACTTGGACTAAGATTGCCACATAGTCACACAACTGTTGGTAAGGGGCTACCAAGTCCTTGCGTAATTGCTTGGTGTCATAGCTGACCTTTGCCAACTTTTCTTGCGAGCGTTCAGAGAAGACTTTGTCAAAGGCTGCTTGACTTTCAGTCAGATTGGTGACGAAACGACCAAGCGCTAATACTTCAACCGCTGCTTGATAGTCCGCTTGTTTGAGCTTGTCCAAGAGACTGTTTAGAAGGGCTGTTTCTTCCTCATAAGAAACTTGGCTCGCTTTTTTGTATTGGTCAAAGAGCAAGTCCAAGGTCTTGTAGGCAGCTTTTTCATTTTCACGCCGACTAGAACGATAAGGCTTGATAGCGTCTCTCAGGGCTTGGAAATCTTCGTCCCGCAACTGGTCCGCTTCAGTAATAGACGCTGACTTTTCACTGGCACGCACCTGACCTAGAGAGGCCTGATAAGCTGGCAGCTTGCTTTTGAGTGTTGCAAGCAGTCTAGAGAGCACGTCCTCTTTCTTCACATCCAAGTTTTCCTTTTCCACATCGTCTAGGAAACGAGCGATAAACTGCGAAAACTCCGCATGACGAAGATGGCCCAGTCTAAAATCAATAATCTTTAACTCTTTTGTCAAAAGTTACTCCTCCAACATGTTCTTATTTTTTTCGTCTGATAATTCATCCCGTCGACTGGGTCGATGAGGTGAACCAATGCTCAGACAAGCTGTCGACCCAGTCGACAAGGTGAACGAATACTCGGGCATAACGTCGACCCGGTCGATAAGGCAAACGAATACTCAGGCATAGCGTCGACCGAGTCGACGAAATAAAATAATGCTTGGGCATCCTTTCGACTCAGTCGACGGGGGAAAGTAACACTCAAGTAGATCGTCGACCGAGTCGACGAGGAAAACAAATTGTTACTTTTCATGAAAGTAACAATATTTAGTATAGCATAAATGGAAAAGAGGTCAAGTCCTTCCTCTGTAAAAATCATTTTAACTTTAGAAACCTCCCTGCTCACGACTAAGAAGAGCAAAAGGATACAAAAAAAGAGGCTCTATAATTTCTGTAGTGGGTAAAATCACTTTAGGGATTATGGAGCTTATTTTGTTGTAGAAAAAAAGTCCCATATGACCTATAATGAAAAGCGACCAAACCATCATTAGAAAGACTCATATGGAACAATTAAATTTTATCACAAACTTACTGGAAATCAAAGACCCTAACATTACGATTTTGGATGTTCTAGATGCTGGAACGCATAAAGAAATCATCGCGAAGTTGGATTATCCTGCTCCTAAATGCTACAGCTGTCATGGTC
>NZ_KB904410.1 GCF_000380065.1 Streptococcus massiliensis DSM 18628
ATAAGACGGGCGACCAAAGTTATGATAGAAGGCGTGGAAGTGACAATCCTCCAAAGTATTCACCACTTTTTCAATCGTAAAGACGAGATGGTCTTGTGGCAAGAAAGAACTGATTTCTAGTGGTAAAGTTGTTTGATTTGTGTTATAGTGAATATGCATGGGATAGCCTTTCTAAATGGTTTATTGTGCAATTCTATTTTACCAAGACTATCGCAACCATGCAAAAAAGCAACGGATTTGCCGTTGCTTTTTTTGGAGATAAGGGACTATTGTCCCAGGCTCAGATCTTAGCTGACATCAACCCACTACAGTTGACAAAGAGCCCTAATAAAAAGTGTTATTCACCTTTGTTTTTTGCAATGATTTCTTCTTGGACTGACTTAGGTACATCTTCGTAGTGGTCAAATACCATCATGAAGGTACCGCGTCCTTGAGATGCTGAACGTAGAACAGTTGCGTAACCGAACATTTCAGCAAGTGGAACGTAAGCACGAACGATTTGGCTGTTACCATGTGCTTCCATACCATCAACACGTCCACGACGAGCTGTCACATGACCCATAACGTCTCCAAGGTTTTCTTCTGGAACAGTGATTGTCACAAGCATCATTGGCTCAAGGATAACGGGTTGTGCAGTCTTAGCCGCTTCTTTAAGAGCAAGTGATGCAGCCACTTTAAAGGCTGTTTCAGATGAGTCGACATCGTGGTATGAACCGTCGTAAAGTTTTGCTTTGACGTCAACGATTGGGTAACCTGCAAGAACACCGTTTGCCATTGACTCAATCAAACCTTTTTCTACCGCTGGAATAAATTCACGTGGAACGACACCACCGACGATGGCATTTTCAAACTCAAATCCTTTACCTTCTTCATTTGGCGTAAATTCAATCCAAACATCACCGAATTGACCTTTACCACCTGATTGGCGCTTGAAGAATCCACGCGCTTGAGTAGAAGCACGGAAAGTTTCGCGGTAAGATACCTGAGGCGCACCTACGTTGGCTTCAACCTTGAACTCACGGCGCATACGGTCAACAAGGACATCCAAGTGAAGCTCACCCATACCAGAGATAACCGTTTCACCAGTTTCTACGTTGGTTTCAACGCGGAATGTTGGGTCTTCTTCAGCCAATTTTTGAAGGGCGATACCCATTTTATCTTGGTCAGCTTTAGACTTAGGCTCAACCATGAGTTGGATAACGGGTTCTGGAACTTCGATTGACTCAAGGATGATTTTTGATTTTTCATCAGTCAATGAGTCACCAGTTGTTGTATCTTTCAAACCAACGGCAGCAGCAATATCTCCAGCGTAAACTGTTTCAATTTCGTTACGGCTGTTGGCGTGCATTTGCAGGATACGTCCGATACGTTCGCGTTTACCTTTAGAAGTGTTGAGTACATAAGAACCGCTGTTCAAGACACCTGAGTAGACACGGAAGAAAGTCAAACGACCTACGAATGGGTCTGTCATAATCTTGAAGGCAAGGGCTGCAAATGGTTCTTCGTCAGAAGCTGGACGAGTTTCTTCTTCGTCAGTATCTGGGTTTACACCCTTGATTGCAGGAATGTCAAGTGGGCTTGGCAGGTAGTCGATAACCGCATCAAGCATCATTTGAACACCCTTGTTTTTGAAGGCTGAACCACAAAGTACAGGGAAGAATTCAACATTGATCGTTGCACGGCGAATGCCTTCTTTTAATTCCTCTTTTGTGATTTCTTCACCTTCAAGGTATTTCATCATCAATTCTTCATCAGTTTCAGCAACAGCTTCCACCAATTTTTCACGCCATTCTTGTGCTTGTTCAAGGTATTCAGCTGGAATGTCTTCTTCAAGAATATCTGTACCAAGGTCGTTGGTGTAGATTTCAGCTTTCATCTTGATCAAGTCGATGATTCCACTGAAATCATCTTCTGCACCGATTGGCAACTGGATTGGGTGTGCATTGGCTTGAAGACGGTCATGAAGAGTGCTTACTGAGTAAAGGAAGTCAGCACCGATTTTGTCCATTTTGTTGGCAAATACGATACGAGGAACGCGGTACTCAGTCGCTTGGCGCCAAACTGTTTCTGTTTGAGGCTCTACACCTGATTGAGAGTCCAAAACGGTAACCGCACCGTCAAGAACGCGGAGAGAACGTTGTACTTCAATTGTGAAGTCCACGTGTCCTGGTGTGTCAATGATGTTGACACGGTAGTCTTTCCATTGAGCGGTTGTAGCCGCTGAAGTAATGGTGATACCACGCTCTTGTTCTTGCTCCATCCAGTCCATTTGTGAAGCACCTTCGTGTGTTTCACCGATCTTGTGGATTTTACCAGTGTAGTAAAGGATACGCTCTGTTGTAGTTGTTTTACCGGCATCGACGTGAGCCATGATACCGATGTTACGAGTTTTTTCTAGTGAAAATTCGCGAGCCATTGGGTTATTCTCCTATAATCTATAATTTTTGGAAAAAACGGATAGGCAGGGACCTACCCGTTTTGCATATTGTGCCTTGGTTGAAAATTCAAGTGATACTTAGGCGAGACGCCTTTGTAACTTGTTAATTGAACTCGCCTTAAAATCCTAGTGAAAAAGATAAATCTCCTTGAATGCCTAAACACTCATCGTCGATTCCCTATTTTCATACGAATTTCTTCACGGGCTCTGTATCTTAAATTGAACTCAGGCTAAACGCTGGGCAAAAAAGAAAGGTAGCTGTTTTAGCTTTAGCTAATTTACAGCTAAGATTACCTTTAGGTACAAATCCTCCTAGAGTCCAGAGACTCTGCGTCGTATTTCATATTTTTGCTGAACGTTTTATACGCCTTCGTATCTTATGTAGTTGAGTTCGAGCTACAAGTTTCTGACAAAAAGATGAAATTTCCTAGAAGCTGAAGCTTCGTCGTAAATTTCCCTATTTTGTCTAGAACTTGTTTAACGCTCTCACATCCTAGTCGAGTTCAGCCTAAAAGTTCGGGAAAAAAGATAAATCTTTTTGAACGTTGAAACGTTCTGCAAAGATTTCCTATTTTTCCTTGAACTTTCTTAACGGCTTCACATCCTATCCTACCAGCGGAAGTGAGCGAAGGCACGGTTAGCTTCTGCCATACGGTGAGTGTCTTCACGTTTCTTAACGGCTGCACCAGTGTTGTTTGCTGCATCCATGATTTCTTTTGCAAGGCGATCTTGCATTGTGTGTTCACCACGTTGACGAGCGATTGTTACCAACCAACGAAGTCCAAGAGTTGTACGACGTTCTGGACGAACTTCAACTGGGACTTGGTAGTTAGAACCACCGACACGGCGTGCCCGTACTTCAAGGACAGGCATGATGTTTTCCATTGCTGTTTCAAATACTTCAAGCGCATCATTTCCAGTAGCTTCTTTGATTTGTGAGAAAGCTCCGTAAACAATTGATGCTGCTGTACCACGCTTACCGTCAAGCATAACGCGGTTGATAAGACGTGTAACTAATTTTGAATTGTAAAGCGGATCTGGCAATACTTCGCGCTTAGGCGCTTGGTTTTTACGACTCATTTATCTCTCCCCTTCCTTATGCTTTTGGTTTCTTCGTACCGTATTTAGAACGGCCTTGCTTACGGTCTGTAACACCTGCTGTATCAAGCGCACCACGAACGATATGGTAACGTACCCCCGGAAGGTCTTTTACACGTCCACCACGAAGAAGCACCACGCTGTGCTCTTGCAAGTTGTGACCAATACCTGGGATGTAGGCAGTTACTTCAATCAAGTTGCTCAAACGTACACGAGCAAATTTACGAAGGGCAGAGTTTGGTTTCTTAGGCGTCATGGTTCCGACACGAGTTGCTACACCACGTTTTTGTGGTGAGTTTTCACGAGTAGGCACACGTTTCAGACTATTATAACCAACGTTTAAAGCTGGTGATTTAGATTTTTCTACTTTTGATTTACGCGGTTTGCGAACCAATTGGTTAATTGTAGGCATCTACATTTCTCCTGTATTTTTTTAATTTTGGTGATGATACACTTGGTGACAGCTATCATCTGCGTGTACTTTTGCAACATTTGTCAGCACGTCTCTGTACACTTTTGAGAGACCAAAAGTAAAAAGTACCGTCTACTATAGTACCATGTCAATGCTTGAATGTCAATAGTTTTTGAGGGTTTTTATTTAGAAACAAACGGTGCTCTAACTCTTATTTTCATCTTCTAGTTGCCTCATAAAATGGTTTTAAATTTGCAAAAGCTAAATCAAGTTGATCAAGAACCTGATTTTCTGAACTAGCACTTGCAAGTGAGACATCTTGTTTGACCAAAACCTTACGCACCTGTCCCTTAGCCAGCTGCTCTCGTAAAAGTAACCGATTGTCTTCTATCCCTTCTACTCGCTGGCTTTCACCATTTTCTTGAACAAAATAATAAACAGGTACCTTGATAGGAACTTCTAGCACTGCCGCCTGTTGTTCTAGACTATGCTCATCTTTTTTACGTTCCAAAAAGCTAACCTCAAGCGACACCCCAAATTCATTAGCATCTCCGTACAGGCGCAGGGCAAACATGGGTTGACTGATGCTTCCTTCTCCTTGCAAGTACGCCCAAAAATGAGGTCGCAAAATCTGCGCTTGATTCATCCACTGGCTGCTAGAATGAAGTTCAAGCTCTGGGTGACGCTCCTGAAAATCTTTGGCTAGTTGAGTGAATTCCTTTCGTGCTGCTTGTCCGAGAGCACGAAATTCTAACATCATATCTCGTAGATCCCCTGCCTTATCTGGTGAGATGTATTTAGTCCCACGAAACTGTAAAAAATTTTGAATTCTTTGATACATGGCTCCTCCTTGAAAAAGACTTGATTCCTGTTAGTGAACCAAGTCTTCAGCTAATCACCTATCTTTATTTTAACAGCTCAACTTATCTTAAGCAAATAAATGATGTGATTGATAATCATTTCTACTTTATCACCTCAACTACTCGTTTTCTTTACGTTTGAGCTTTAATAAGACGCCGCCAGCAAGTAAAAGAAGGGTACCAACAACCATTGGAGTGACTTGTTCGTTTGTTCCTGTATGTGGCAATGTTTTTTGTTTAAAAGCTTTTGTATGGTAGTTCACACTAAGTGTGACTGCAGAAGAAGTTTGTGGGGTAGGGTTTGGAACCTCTGGTTCAGAACTTGGTAAATCATTTAGGGTCGCTAATTGGACACCAAACACCGCATTTGATACCCAACGGTAGAAATGAACGGAATGCAGACGGTTAGTCGGATTTCCTGCGTAGATGAACAGTGGTTGGTTTTTAAATTCGCCTGTAACAGCAACTACCTTATCAGCCAGCCCTTCATATCCAGGCCACCAACCCGCAATATAAAAATTGCTTCCTGCTACACTCATTAATTTGGTAAATCCAGCTGGCACACCCTGAATCCAATTACCAGAATTAGAATAAAAGAGATCATTTGTTGCGTAGCCGCTTGCCAATGGATGTTTGTCATTAACGATCGCCTTCATCAGCCCTTCATAGTCATCACCATTTTGGAATTGTTCTGCATCGAAGCCCGGTAATACACCTAGTTCTTCTAAGCGTTGCATTGCTTCACCACCCAGTACAACTGTAGGCCTTTTACCAAGGATAGAAGCATCAAATTGTTTACTTGCGAGAACAACAATATCAGCCTGTTCAACAGAATCTACTACATCAAAGCCCATTCCTTGTAGAGCCAAGGAAGCGTCTGTCGGTGTATTGAACCCAGCCCATGAATAACTGTGAGAAGGGGAATAAATCTTCTTCAATTTCAGCGTTTGACCAACCGGTTGTTTATAAAGAGCTTCACCGTAAATGGCGTAATGAGGAAGAAGAGAGACAAAGGTTGCTGTATCAACAATATAGCCATCATCTGTTAAATACACTTTGCTACCATTTCTAATAGCTTGGTTCACAGCCATAACTGCGCTTTCAGAATTATTAGCAATAACATAGTATGGAGCCTTGTAGTCAACGTTAGTCGTCCTTGGAGCAGAGCTATGGCTCACGTCAGATAATTTATTAGCAAAAACATCTTTATTAAAGACTGCTGTTGCTTTAAATCCTCTCATTGCAGGGAAATTAACAACTAACTCGGCGTACATGGCTTCCCACTTAGATTCATTGGATCCAGAATAAAGAATATGGTTTGCGAAGCCACGCTTAGCTTGTGCCATATCAATGACAAGATCACCCTTCTTGAAATGATCTACATCTTGGGTCAGTTCTTTAACAATAACTCCGTTTCGTTTAAAGTATTCAATCATGTTAAAGGCTTGTTGCGAATTATTCTCTTTTTCAAGAGTCATCGGAATAACGTAGTAATCAGGGAAAAACTTGTCATGATTCCCTTTAGGTCGACCTACCACTTCTCCATTTGGACCAACCAGTTCCTTCTCAGCATTTGGAGACTCAACTTTATTAACGCCGCGAGAATAGAAATTTAAACGCATAGCCATAAGTTCTTTAGGAATGCTAGATAAATAATTTACACTACCAAGAACTGCGTAAAAGCCTGCTTTAAATGACTCTTCATTGGCCTCTGGAATTTCTATTGTGTGTCCTAAAATACCGTGGTAAAGTGCATAGACACCCGTATAGCCAGAAAAAGCATCATCCCAGCCTGATCCATAATCCAATTTAGGAATAATATAATGATCATATTTAGAATTTGCAACTCCAGCTCGTCCCATTTGTTTAGCATTTTCAAGAGCAAAATCGGCAAAAAGATCATACTCAAAGTTTGGATCGTGTGGAGGTGTCGCAGGTTCAATCAAGAAATCCTTTACGAATCCGTGAATATCAAGAAGTGCAATAGGATTCCACTTGTTAATCTGCTTTACAATTGCCTGAGTTTCAGGATGTACTTGATAGCCCGCATCGCGGTTAGGGTCTAAACCGTCAGCCAATGTACGAGTATTATTGACATCCCCATCTGGATTTTCTGTAAAATCAAAAAGGAAGATGAAACGCTCTAGCAATTTAGGAATATTTAACGTAGCCGTTACAGCATTCCCATCTTTATCGGTTGTACGATAAGTTATGGTATTTTTTGTAGCAAAATCTTTGAATAAACTTGTAATAATATCAATTCCAGGTTGTTCATCGGCATGAGTATTATTGATAAGGATTGGAAGTTTATAGTCTAGGTTATTATTTTGTAAAAGCTTCAATAACTGATCTGGGTGATTCAACATCATCGGAGTTGTGACATTCAAATAGCGGTCAATGCTTTCTTGGTTCTTTGCAATCACAGCCATTTTGATATCACGTTTTTCCTCACTGGTCCCAATATTTTCAATAGTCACTAAACGATCGCTAGCTGCATTTTTCTTAGTTTCTTCAATTTCAGCTAGCATTTCATCGTGAGTACGAAAACTTGCATATGGACGGAAGTTTAATGATTTAGTTAAAACAAGCGTTCCATCTTCATTAGTCCCAACAAGCTGATGTATTCCCATATAATGGCGGTAAGTCCGACGAATATTGCTTGGTGTACGACGACTAAGGTCACTACCAAAAAGTTCATTTAAGGAAATAGTTACATTAAGGTCATCTCCCACTTTTTGGCTATTGATGGTTATGAATGGGTCGCCAACAAAATCTCCCTTTTTCAGAACCCAGGTTTTCCACTCGTCAACAGATTTTCCATCCAGAGTCCAAGCTATTTTAGAAGTATCAGCATTCCCTACCGATACAGTATCTGTAATAGTAGCCTTTTCAGACATGTAAACGGTAGATTCCTTTAGTTCAACAGTTTTACTGCTGCTTACTGAGTTTGCACTCTTAACAGCATCGGCTGATACCTGCGTAGACTCTTCCGATGGTGCTGTTGGTTGAGCTTCCTTAAGAGAAGGTTCAACTGTAGTCTTCTGGGCACTCTCAACTGGACTTTCAGGCGCAGTAGGCTGCATTTTTGCAGGAGGCTCTTCAGTAGAAGGCATTTGCTCTTTCTCTTGAACCTGCACTTGCGAAGAGACTTTTGTTTCTTCAGATTGAGCTGAAAGAGCAGTCTCTGAGGTAACTGTGGTGTTTTCTACACCAGCAGAATTAGCTGGGGTCTCTGTAGTCACTTGACTATCGGCAGAAACCTGAGTTTGAGCTAGAAAAGCTAATAAGCATGCAGCTGATAAGCTAATCGCACGGTTAAAAACTTTCTTTTTCGAAGATTTTTCCATGATCTCCTGTCTCCTTTATGTTATTTTCATTATTAGTATAACATAATGTAAGCGCTTTAAACAGAGATAACCTGCATTCTTTATGTGATTTTTCTGACACTTTAATAAAAGTTTGTAAAGGGAATTGATGTCTATTTTATCTAAATTAATAAAATGATCAGTTTTAGATATAAAAATTCACTATTCAAAAGAGGCTGGGACAATAGTTCTCAGCCTCTAAAATTAGTTCGAATTATCTGCAAGACGCGGTAGCCTCTTGGCTTCTACGTTCGCCTTTACCGGCTCCGTACAAGCCTAATAGGCATCGCGGGGGTGGGACGACGAACTATTCCTTTACAAGAAGTAGTTCTGTCCCACTCCCTTAATAATAAAATTCGTCAATATCTACAACAACATAACGATTTGGCTCGTCGCTTTCTGAGTAACTCGTCACACCGTCTATTTTTGAAATGATGCGGTGAATAATCTTACGTTCATTGTTTGACATAGGGTCAGTTTTCTGAGCACGACGATCCTCTAACGCGCGATTGGCCAGCTTTTGAGCGTAGCTTTGTAGAACTTCCGCTCGATGCTCCACATAGTCATTGACATTGATGGAAATATAAAAATTACGTGTATACTGGTTGTAAATAAAATTTTGTGCAAGAAGCTGGAGCGCCTTCAAGACCTTACCATGATAACCGATCACACGCCCCGGCTCGTTGGTGTCAATTTGCATATTGATTGTACGACGATTATGACTGCTAGAAATTGTTGCTTCTACGTCCATATCATCTACAATTTTCTGAACATAGGAAGTTACACTTGAAACCACCTCTTCTGCATCATAACTTTCTTCAAGAGCGATGCCCAAATCTGAGAAATCATTAGTTGAAGCACTCGCTTCCTCTTCAAAAATAGGTGCTTCCGACTCAGTAGATTTTTGACCTTTCAAAAGTTCTGCAGTACCTGTTTCTTCTAAAATCGTTGTTGCTTTCTTTTCATTTTTAAGAATTTTAGATTTCACTTCATCGGGAATATTTTCACCAGCCTGTTCAGCTTTTTTAATCTCCGTTACTACACGACCGAGATCAACTGTTTCCTCGCTAACACTCTTAACCGGCTCATTTTGTTCATTAACTTCACGTGGTACGCCTCGTACTGCTTTTTGATTAGCTTTGGTTACTGTTGTCTCGTTGATTAATTCAATATCTACTTGGGCTGGCTTTTTACCAAACAAACCCAAGAAACCCTTTTTCTCTCGTGCAACGACTGTAATGTGTGCTTTCATACGTGGAATATCCAGCTCACGCAAACCATTTTGAATGGCTTCTTCAACACTTGCTCCTGTAAATAATACCATCTGCAAGCCTCCTTATTTTTTCTTTTTCCGTGCTTTTTTCAGAGCACGCTTTTTCTTTAATTCTTGTTCTTTTTCTGCTGCTAATTTTGCTTCACGTTCGGCAATCATTTTAAATGGATTGCTTAGGAGCAGAGTTTGGCAAACCTGATAGGCATAGGATACTGCCCAGTAAAGACCTACCCCACTGGCCACATTTAATGCGAAGAAAAAAATGACAATCGGCATGACATAGGTCATGAAATTCAGCGCACCACTTTTTTCTGGCAACCCTTTATTACTCAACCACATGCTGACAAAGGTAAAGAGAGCAGCTAGTATCGGCAAAATGTAGTAAGGGTCAGGCTCAGCAATAGTTAACCAAAAGAAATGACCCATCCGCAGAAAAGCCACTCGCGTCAAAGCTTGATAGAGAGCCATAAGAACGGGTAGCTGAATGGCCATTGGAATTAAAGTGGCGTATTGGTTGACCCCTGCTTCTTTGAAAATCCGCTGTGTTTCTTCACTGATCTTGGTTCGACTTTCTAAGTCCTTGCCCGGATATTTTTCCTGCAAAGCCTTAATTTGCGGCTGTACTTCTTGCATCTTACGCGAAGAATTAGCCTGCATTTGAAAGACTGGCAAGAGCACCGTTCGGATAAGCACTGTAAACAAGATGATCCCTACTCCTGTGCTACCGCCTACCGACAACCAACGAATGACAAGCGCAAAACCGTAGACGAATTTTTCCCAAAAATCCGATGACTGAGCGGTTACATCGCTTCGCCCGCAAGCTGCTAGAATCATCAAACCAGCCAGCGCTAGGCTACTAATTTTTAACTTCTTTTTCACTCATAATCCCTTCTTGATACATTTTTGCAACTTTCAGTGCGTGGAGTAAATTTTTTTCAAATTCTGCAAAGGTCAGATTTTCAACACCTTTTCGAGCAATGACAACAAAGTCAACTTTAGGATCAAGCTTGTCACTTTCTGCCATAACGATATGGCGAATCCACCGCTTAATTTGATTTCGCTTCACAGCATTGCCAAGTTTCTTACTGACAGAGAGACCCAATCGATAATGGGGCTGTTCCTTTTCTAGCTTGTAAATGACAAACTTACGATTTGCCGTGTTTTCCCCATTTTTAAAAACCGCAGAAAAATCTTTTTCTTTTTTTACGCGATAGTTTTTCTTCAAAACCTCACTCCGTCCACCAAAATTATAACTATTATACCAATATTTTCTGAAAAAGCCAATAGCGATAAGCTCTGACACCAAAATTCATTATAAAAAAGAAGAAAAGGTTGATTTAAGGCTCTATAATTTCTGTAGTGGGTAAAATCACTTTAGGGATTATGGAGCTTATTTTGTTGTAGAAAAAAAGTCCCATATGACCTATAATGAAAAGCGACCAAACCATCATTAGAAAGACTCATATGGAACAATTAAATTTTATCACAAACTTACTGGAAATCAAAGACCCTAACATTACGATTTTGGATGTTCTAGATGCTGGAACGCATAAAGAAATCAT
>NZ_KB904411.1 GCF_000380065.1 Streptococcus massiliensis DSM 18628
GACGGGCGACCAAAGGCATGATAGAAGGCGTGGAAGTGACAATCCTCCAAAGTATTCACCACTTTTTCAATCGTAAAGACGAGATGGTCTTGTGGCAAGAAAGAACTGATTTCTAGTGGTAAAGTTGTTTGATTTGTGTTATAGTGAATATGCATGGGATAGCCTTTCTAAATGGTTTATTGTGCAATTCTATTTTACCAAGACTATCGCAACCATGCAAAAAAGCAACGGATTTGCCGTTGCTTTTTTTGGAGATAAGGGACTATTGTCCCAGGCTCTTTGGTATTCTAATGAACCTTACCTTCGTACTCAATTATATACTTGCTTTGTATGATTGTCAACTAAATTCAATTATTAATATCCAGTAGAATTTCCCCCACCCTCTTCTTCCATTTTCTGATTTTAGTTCGGAAGGTGCCAAAGGGAGCGACGGTGTTGATATGGATGAATTTATAGACTGGCCAGACGGCGGTTTTGGTTGCGCCGCCCGCCCATTTTCGCATGTGGGGTTGAAAGATTTCCTCCTCGCTAATACTGTCAATCATCTGATAAAGTTCTTGGATATTGCTGTCCAAGATTCTTTTTAATTCCTGCAAAGACAAGTGAGAATAGGTGCCTGTAAACCACTGATAGAGCTGCCCTAGCTGGTTCCACTTGTAGTCAGCCGAAGGGGTTTTGACGTTCAAGCCCTGCCTTTCATCTCGCTCCCACTTGAGCAGCAAAGTCGTCCAGCCCACTTGATAAGCTAAGTTTTCAGCCGGCGTTCGTTCCACATCATCACACCGTTTATCCTTTAAATTCTCAGGAATGTCGTCAAACTCGGCCACGTATTTGGCGTAGGCTTTAGCGATTTCATTTTTTAACTCGTTTTTGCTTTCGTAGGTTCTCATTGCAGTCCCTCCTTGTCTACATTATAGCAGAAAGGATTCTTTATTCAAAGTCCCACACTGCCATGTGCCTCATGCTCTGCTAGACTTTCGTCACATTCGATTGTTACCCTGCTTATATCATGCGCTTTTAATAGTTGATGGACGGCTTGTTTTGTCTCTTGAACCTTTTTTGGATTTTTTAGGCAAATATGGATCATAGCACATTTTTCTATTCCATCTGTTGTCCAAATATTTAACTGAGGAATGGAAGCAATACCTTCTATCAATTCCAACTCTGTTTTTAACTTTTCTACAGCTAAATCTTCTGGCACGTGATTGAGGAAAATCTTTATATTTTCCCAAAATTTTGGTAGTGCTTGACTCAAAATAAAGAGAGAAATTAATAAAGAAAGGAGTGGATCAAGGAAATACCAATCAGTAAACCGCAGAATCAGAGAAACTAAAATAATAGCTAACCAGCCCAGAATGTCCTCTAAAAAATGAAGGCTGAGAATAGACTCATTGTGCGTGTGTCCCTGATGAACGACGCGGCTCGCAACAAAATTAATAGTAATAGCTACAATTCCCAAAATCAGCATACCGTCATAATTAACCTTTTCGGGCGCAAACAACTTGGGAATATTTTCAAAAAGAACCAAGATTGAACCGACGATAAGAATAATGGACGTCAGCACAGCCCCTAGTAAACTGTAGCGTTTATAACCCAGTGTATAGCTTTCGTCGTCTTGCTTATTGGAAATTTTCTCAAATAAAGTTGACAAGCCAATTGCTACTGCATCACCCGTGTCATGGACAGCATCTGCTAAAACTGCACTGGAATTAAACACAAAACCAAAAATAAACTCAATAATAGCAAAAGAAAAATTCAAAAGAAAAGCAGTAAACATATTTTTGCTAGATTTCATCATAAGCCTCCTAACCAATTTATCTAGTTATTGTACTTCGCTTAAACTTATTGTATAATATATTCAAAACAAGACACCTTGTTCAATAATATTATCTCTCACTTTTAGAAAGGAAACAAGAAACAAAGCTAATCCTTTGTCTGATATTGGACAATGGCTTACTTTTGTTTGGAAAAAGATGGACAGACGGGTCAAAAAATCACGCGCAGCTATTTATCACTCTTTCATTAGCTTGCTCAACCAAAAAAGTTATGAAAAAATTACCGTTCAAGAGATTATTGATCTAGCTGATGTTGGTCGTTCGACTTTTTACACGCACTTTGAAACCAAGGAAAATCTGCTAGAAGAGCTTTGTCAAGATCTGTTTCAGCATACTTTTATTGAACGTCAGTCAGATGGTACTCCTTTTGATATGATTGCTCATATTTTTTACCATTTTCAAAAAAATCAAGACAAGATTGCAACTTTATTGCTATCAAAAAATATGTACTTCACCAGACGGCTTAAACTAGAGTTGGAACATTATCTTTTTCCATTGGTTCAGGAAACCTTATCACAGCAAAAGTCTCAGCTACCTGACTTATTTTTGAAAAATTATGTCACAACAACTTTCATTGAAACAGTCACTTGGTGGCTGGAACAGCGCGATAAAGTAGACGAAACAACTATTACCAACTATTTTTTAGCACTTATAAATTAAATTTTACACATTTTAGGAGAATTATGAAAAAACAACATTCGAGCTTTTTTCTTGCAGGGATTATCATGCTGGGAATTTCCCTGCGGACGCCCTTCACGACTATCCCCACCGTTTTGACCGACATCGCGGCTAGCCTTGATGTCAAGGTCAGCTCACTCGGACTGCTCACCACGCTGCCCTTAATCATGTTTGCCCTCTTTTCTTCCTTGGCACCTGCCTTTGCCAGAAAATTAGGACTGGAACGGCTCTTTGCCTCGGTGCTCTTGGTGCTTACTCTGGGCTCTTTTATCCGGATTTTCAATCTACCCCTGCTCTTTCTCGGTACAATCATCATCGGACTTGCCATTGCTGTTTTAAATGTGCTGCTGCCCAGCGTCATCCAAGCCAATCAACCCGAAAAAATCGGGCTTCTGACCACTGTCTACACAACCTCTATGGGCTTATCCACAGCCTTGGCGGCGGGGTTGGCGGTGCCCATTACCAAGGCGAGCTCCTGGCAAGGTTTAGTGCTGCTGCTCACTCTGGTCTGCCTCATTGCTCTGCTCCTTTGGCTACCAAATGTCCGCTACAACCACTATCTGCATCGCTCAAGCAAGGAGCACAAGCAAGGCTCGCTACTTAAAAATAAAAAGGTCTGGGCTCTGATTATCTTCGGCGGCTTTCAATCCTTGATTTTCTATACCAGTATGACCTGGCTGCCGACTATGGCTGTGCAGGCGGGGATTTCCAAGGACGGGGCTGGTCTACTCGCTTCGGTCTTCTCCTTTATCAGCCTGCCTTTTTCCATGACTGTGCCCAGTCTGACCACGCGCCTTTCTGCTCAAGGACGCAAAATCATGCTGGGGCTCGTTTCAGCTTGTGGCTTCATCGGCATCAGCATGCTGCTCCTAGAGACCGATAACTTCACCTATTGGCTCATCCTCTCGCTCCTGATAGGGATTGCGGTCAGCGCACTCTTCCCCTATCTCTTGGTGACTTTCTCACTCAAGACTTCAACGCCCGACCAGACCGCCCAACTCTCTGGACTGGCACAAACAGGCGGCTACATTCTCGCCGCCTTTGGTCCGACTTTGTTTGGCTACAGCTTTGACCTCTTTCACTCTTGGCTACCAGCGGTCACCCTGCTCCTCATTATTGATGTCATCATGACCCTTGCTCTCTTTTATGTGGAAAAGCAAGACAAGATTTTATAAATAATCCAGAAATAAAAAAATCCGAAATTTCGGATTTTTTTGATTATTCTTTTCCAAAACGGCCTACTTCTCCATCATATTGTGCCCATTCTTTGCTGAAAAATTGATTATTAAGCTTATAAGTTGGAGCTGGTTGTAGGTGGCTAAGAAAAGGATTGACTGCCTTATCAAAAGCTAACCAACCATTCCAACCAAGATGAATCGTATCCTGCATGAAATAAGGCTTATCTCCATCTTTTGAGAAATCTGCTATATTCGTAAAGCCTTGACTCTCCAACTGATAACGAATTTTTGCAACGGCCTTATTATACATGTCCTGATTCAGCCCTGTATAAGCCATCCACTTGGCATTAACTGGTGGAATGACAAACATCACATTTGTTTTAGAAGCTGCAAATTGATTGAGTACCAACTGCAAGTCATTGTACTCAGGTGACTTAATGTAGGAAATATTTTTTTGCTTTCCTCTCATCTTGCCAATCTTATTTTTCAAACGCTGATTATAAAATTTATTGTCAATTCCTAAATCGTTATTAGATGTGTATTTTTTGGCATCTGCTGTCGCGATTTTTTCTAAAACATCGTAAGAGAAAGTATTCGGTAAACGGCCCAACTGAGGCTTGATGAGACGATCATAGTTCTCGTTAATGGTTGAAGTAAAGGGACTAAAGAGTGTGTCCATCCGCCAGTTAAAACCTTTGCTCACCCCAATTTTCGTTTCTTCCCAGCTTGAAAGCGCCTGATGATTAGCTATTTTTTTCACACTGTCTGCCATAGCAACATTTGGGTAAAGTTTCAACAAACGCTGAGCGGCATATTGCTGATAGTCTGTTCCCTCTTGCTGATCCAAAAAGCTAGTCAACTGATCACTAGAAAAATAGGATTGGAAGGCTCCTGCATTGTACCCTGTCTTAGTAAACCACTGAGGTGAGACAACATAGACAACACTCTTCTTCTCTATAGCCGGCAAGATTTGCTGCATGCCAAAATACTGGGTCAAAGAAGCAGCCCCACGTTGCCCTAGTAGGTAAGGTCGGTAAGAACGATTATAGCGTTCCGCCAAGACAGAAGGGTGCATACTATCAAAACGCAACCATTCGCTTGAACCGAAAAAAGGAACAAAGTTATGTTCTTTATCAGAAAATGCGCGAACTTTTTGTGTTCGACTTTTGAATCCTTCGGCCGTTAAAGTCACTGCCGCCTTTTTTTCCGTTGTAAAGTTATGTCCTAGCTGGGTTGGATAAAAAAGTAATAGTCCTAGAACCAGTAAAAAAGCGCAGAAAACAGGGCCTAAAATCAGCCACAAACGTTTAAGCATTGCGTAGCTCCGTTACTCCTTCAATGATTTTGTTAGCTGTATTCCAGTCGTCACGACCAAACTCGGACACGGGAACATGAATGTCAAAGCGTGATTCCAATTCGACAATCAGCTCGACCGTTCCCATACTGTCCAAAACGCCAGCATCAAAGAGATCCTCGTCCATCATGTCAGACACGTCTTCCATGAATAATTCGTCAATAATTTCTATTACTTCTTGTTTTACGTCCATTATCTTTCTCCTCATTATTTCATTTATTTTTTGAACCATAATTCATTTAAAAATCCCGAAAAGATTAAAAATGAAAACATGACTGCATGAAAAGTGATAAACATGCCCAGCGCTTGGGTCAAGCGATTATCAGGCAGAGCAGGTCTACCCGCTTTTTTACGTTCTTTATTGAACGTCTTTTTCTTGCGCAGCCAAGCGTCATTGACCACCAGTCCCACACCGTGGAAAAGTCCATAAGCGATATAGTACCAAGTCACGCCGTGCCAGAAGCCCATAATCAGCATGTTTATGATATAGGAGACACCAGAAGTGACATTGCGGTTTTTGAAAACTTTATTGCGCATCAACACCATAACCAGACGCATAAAGACAAAGTCGCGGAACCAGAAAGACAGACTCATGTGCCAGCGGTTCCAAAATTCCTTCAAATCGCGGGAAAGGAAAGGTTTGTCAAAGTTGACAGGGCTCTTAATTCCCATGAGATAGGAAATGGCTAGCGCAAACATGGTGTAGCCGGCAAAGTCAAAAAAGAGGTCCAAGCCAAAGGCGTACATGACACCCAAGGTCGGTAGATTGAAGACACCACCTGTCTGCACCGCCAACTGCTTGAGCGGCGGCAAAAGCATGCTACCAAAAATATGTGCCAGGACAAACTTGTAAAGAAAGCCCAGCATGATATAGTGAACCACTTTTTCCAGCATATCCAGCAATTCATCGCGGTCGGGAATGTTTTCATAGTCTTCATTGAAGCGCTTGAAACGGTCAATCGGACCACTTGAAAAGGTCGGCATAAAGAGCATAAAGCGTAAAAATTGCCAGAGACTAAAGTCCTTGAGCACACCGTCGCGCATTTCCATGATCATCCCAACCGAGCGGAAGGTCAGATAGGAAATCCCCAGAAAGCCTAGGAGCGACTGGTGGTGCGCCTGAATGGCTGGCGTCACCTTAACCAAGGTCAAGGGCAGAATGGCAAGCAGAACATGCAGGTAAAAGACCCACTTATTGTCGTACTTTTTCCGGTAAAATTTATAGGTAAAGACCCAGAAGGTTTGCCAGACCGTGTAAAAGAGTAAGGCGAAAATCTGCCTCAAGTCGGTTCCTGTCAACATCAAGATGATGAAGACCAGACTGACCAACGCTTCGTAGAAAGCAAAGCGTTTCTTAAAAAATAACCCGATGTAAATGGGCAAGATCGCCAGAATAATATAGATAAAATACTGCGGATTGCCGTAAGGCTCTAAATGAGGGAGCTGTTTGAGAAAATCGATCATCGCTTATTGACCTCGGCAATCAAGCCCTTGATGTCAATCTTACCGTTTGGTGTCAGCGGCAAAGATTCACGGTAGAGAAACTTAGACGGCATCATATAAGACATCATGATGTCCTCCAAATCCTGCTTAATTGCTTTTGTTATATCAATCTCGCGCTCAAATTGCTCTCTTACTCCCTCTTTTAGCACCACATAAGCCAGCAGATTTTGCACCTTGTGGTCTTTATTGTAGCGAGGCACCGCCACTGCAGACTTGATATATTGCGATTTATTGAGATTTTGCGAAACATCCTCTAGCTCAATCCGAAAACCGTTGAACTTAATTTGGAAATCCATACGACCACCGTAAAGGAGCAGCCCGTCCTCGGTCATCGAACCCACATCACCCGTGTGGTAGGCTGGCAAACCCTGAAACTCAAAGAAGGCTTCAGCTGTCTTTTCAGGATTGTTCATGTAGCCTTTGGATACGGCTGGGCCTGACACGATAATTTCGCCTTGCTCACCCAGCGGCAAAACTTTCCCTTCTTCGTCGATGATAAAGGTCGGCGAATCAGGCTTGGTGTAGCCGATTGGTAGGCGCTTGAGATTGGCTAGCATATCGTCTGTCACAGCGACTGCCGATAGTGCTACAGTTGCTTCCGTCGGCCCATAGGCATTGATAATGCGAGCTTGTGGGAAGCGGTCGCGCAATTTTTGAGCGGTTTTGACCGTCAATTCCTCACCGTCAAAGTAAAAATGGGTCAGCTGGGGCATATTTTTAGCCGAAAAATCTTCAGACAGCATCGCCATGTCAACGAAAGACGGCGTTGAAGTCCAAATCTCAATCGGTAAGTCCAAAATCGTGGCAAACAGCTGCTTAAAGTCCTGGGTCACTGCGCTCGGCAGGGCAAAAAGCGTCCCGCCCAGAGCCAAGGTCGGTGCCCAGTACATGACTGACAAGTCAAAAGAATAGGGCGGCTGCGCCAGCATTTGCGGGCGAGGTGGCGTTGCAAATTCCTTATCGCTAATCATCCAGTTGGTGAAACTGAGCAGATTGTCATGAGAAATCTGCACACCCTTAGGCTTCCCCGTTGTCCCCGAAGTAAAGATAATGTAGTAATTATCGTCGCCCTTGACCGAGTGGCTAAGCTCATAGGGCTGCTCCGCAGCAAAAGCTGCCTGCACATCTGACAGGTCAAACCGCGGCACACTAAGCCCTTCCAGCGGGAAAGGATTGATTGCGATGATGAGGCTAGGCTCTGCCACTTCCACAATCGCTGTCACGCGCTCCAAGGCTGAATGACTGTCAATAGGAATATAGGCGTGACCTGACTTGGTCAAAGCCACAAAGGTCGCCAGCATCTCATACTCTTGTCCACCAAAAACGACGACAGGAGACTTTTCTTCTAAACCAAGATTGTCAATCTTAGCCGCCAGAGAATCCGAGTCGCGCTTGAGCTGCCCATAGCTATGAACGTCGCCTAAAATATTATAAACTGGAAAATCAGCTTGAACCTGAGCGAAGTGCTCAATGGTTTCAATCATATCGTTGATTACTGTATGTGTCACGTGAAGCTCCTAAAATTCGTTATAGATAAAGCCACCTTGACCTTGACCAAGGTAAGCAAAAAAGTATAATAATAGCAAAAAGATGATAAAGTAAAGGACTGTCTGCCCAATAAATTTCATCACAATTTTATTTTTTGTCATGTCTCAATCCTTACAAAAGTATCCTCTAAATTTCATCAAACATATCCTATTTTACCATTTTATACACCATTCTTTCAATATCTAACCACTTTTAAAGCGTTTTATTTTTTAAGATGCTCATAGAAAACAAATTAAGATATACTTTTCTATTCCCATAGCCCTTATTCAACATTTATGTCTCATGACTAAAAAACGAATAAGCCACAACAAGGTTTATTCGTCTTTACCTGTATCATTCACGATTAACGAGTTGCTACATATTTGAGTTGCCCAGCATGCTCTTTTGCAAAAGCAGCTGTTTCTGAATCAGGTATTCTGCGCAAATATAAGTTCGCTCGAATCGTTTCATCTTCCTCACGACATGTTGACAGAACAAGATATCTATCTTTCGCATCAATCTTAATATTAGGATTCTTAACTTGTGCCTCAGCCTGAATCTTAGTCAACTGATCTGTAAAATCCTTATCATTTTTAAAACTAGTACGATAGAAAGCCGTTGTTTCTGGCACAATCACCATCGCCATCGCTTCATAATAGAACTTACGCTCGGGTGTTTCGATTACCACATAAGGATGTTGATCAAAATATGCTTGATCACTGTAGTAATTCACATCATTAAACATCCGATGATCCCCAACCTTACTTCCACGAGCATGGCCAAAAAGCCAAGTCAGCCGATCCCTAAAGTTGCGATTATTGTCTGTATCCATAAAAACCGTTCCCAGATAAGGCTGATTGCCACCGTCAAAAGTTTTATCTAGATAGGTTGCGTTGTCTGTTGTTTGCACAACTGGTTCATCAAGTTCCGTTCCCGGCGCATAGACATAAGCAATCGTTTCCTTATTGACCTTCAACAAAGGAGTAAAGCGCTCAGCCAATTCTGCTTTTTCCTCATCAGAAGGCTGGTAAGCCTGCTCAGAGCTACTGCTTGTTTTCATAACTTTTTTAACTGAACTAACAGCCGTATTCGTGTGTTTTGGAAGAGAGAATTTCTGACTGATAAACCAGCCACCCGCTATTAAAACGAGTATCCCTCCGATAAGTGCAATCCACTTGATTACAGCTCCTTTAGATCTTCGTCTTCTTCTCATATATTTCTCCTTGAAAGCCAAAAAATATCACTAAGACCACAATCCTAGTGATACTTTTTATAGCGTAGTAAAGTTATAAATTATTTTACCGCGTTAACCTTCAATAATAATTTTAATTTTCAGCCACGACTTTATTTTCTAACTATATAGTCTCACCGAAAATATTGTAACCTCTTTCAATCTCCTTGTCAAGACTTTTGCAAATATTCCTTTGTTTGAGGAATTTCACTAAATAATCATTCTATGAATTAATTCTTACCAATTTCAAAAAGTGGTGACAGAGGACGTTTTTCATGAATGCGGATAATCGCATCAGCCAAAAGTTCTTCAATTGAGATCTGTTTAATTTTGTCAATCAAACGCTCTTTAGACAAATAAATTGTATCTAAAACAACTAATTCCTTAATCGCAGATTTTTGGATATTCTCCATAGCCGGTCCAGAAAGAACTGGATGGGTACAACTAGCATAGACTTCAACTGCGCCAGCTTCTGCCAAAGCATCAGCTGCATGACAAATCGTTCCCGCCGTATCAATCATATCATCAATCAAAATACAAGTTTTACCAGAGACATTACCAATAATGTTCATAACCTCACTGGTATTCATCTTATCAACACTACGTCGCTTATCAATAATTGCAATCGGAGTCTTAAGAAACTCTGCCAACTTACGAGCACGAGTCACACCACCATGATCGGGACTAACCACTACATACCCTTCACCTTGCATTCCACGCCGCTCAAAATAATCAGCAATCAACGGTGCTCCCATTAAATGATCCACTGGAATATCAAAGAAACCTTGGATTTGGGCTGCATGCAAATCAATCGTCAATAAGCGGTCAACACCTGCAACCTGGAGCATGTTAGCTACCAGTTTTGAAGTAATCGGTTCCCTAGCACGAGCTTTGCGGTCTTGACGAGCATAACCATAGTAGGGCATTACAACGTTAATAGACTCCGCACTCGCACGCTTAAGAGCATCTACCATGATCAAAATTTCCATCAAATTATCATTAACAGGTGAGCTTGTAGATTGCAAGATAAAAACATGTTTACCACGAATAGATTCCTCAATATTGACCTGAATTTCCCCATCAGAAAACTCTTTGACAGAAGATTTCCCAAGTTCCATTCCAATTGCTTTCGCAACACGTTTAGCCAAATCTTGATTAGACGACAAAGCAAACAGCTTTAAATCAGAAAACGACATGATTTCCTCCGAACTTTTATTTCCTTTAACATTGTATCGCTTTTTAGAACTTTTTTCAATTAAAAATAAAAACGCTTTACGCGTTTTTATCAGGCTCTATAATTTCTGTAGTGGGTAAAACCACTGTAGGAATTATGGAGCCTATTTTGTTGTAGAAAAAAAGTCCCATAAGACCTATAATGAAAAGCGATCAAACCATCATTAGAAAGAATCTTATGGAACAATTAAATTTTATCACAAACTTACT
>NZ_KB904412.1 GCF_000380065.1 Streptococcus massiliensis DSM 18628
GAGAATTGACATGGGATTGGTACTTATGGCCAATAACCTCCTAAAATACAATAAGAGAACGACTCAAAATTAAAAAGCTAGAGTTCCGCAATTGGGAAGCTCTAGCTTTTTTTGTGGCTGAGAATTATTTTGTCCCAGGCTCTGTCATGTTTAACCTTTCTCAACGCGCACACCCTGAGTGTCCACTTCAAGAATGAAGGTTTCTCCATCAAAATTTGCTGCTTCAATAGCAGTTTTTATCGGCACCGCTTTATCGCTTGCTGCTAAAGTCATAATGGTTGGCCCTGCGCCAGAAAGATAAGTTGCATAAGCTGCATGCTTAGTTGCAATTTCTTTGACTGGTGCAAATTCTTTCACTAAAGATTGCCGATAGCGCTCATGAAAAAGGTCTGACTCAATAGCGCGTCCAGCCGCCAGCATATCCCCTTTTAAGAGAGCTGCAATAGCGACATTTGCTACTGAACTCGCTGCTACAGCTTCTTTATAGGATAGCTTTGTCGGCAATACATCACGACTATCAGTCGTCCTCAGCTCATAAGTCGGTACATAGGCGATAAAGCTCGTCTCAGGCATTGGCGCAACAATCGCTGCTACCTGCTCATCAACATAGCTAGAAATGACCAGATTGCCAAAAATAGCTGGCGCGACATTGTCAGGATGTCCTTCGCTTTTGGTCGCGATACGTAGCTTTTCCTCGTCGGTCAAATTGAGATTTGCCAGCTGATTTGCCAGCTCAATTCCCGCCACAATGACGGAACTTGATGAGCCAAGCCCACGCGCCAAGGGAATATCGCTCGTCATCTTGAGCCGATGAGGCTGCAAATCTGGCGCGACCTGCAGCGCAATCTTAATCAAAAGATTTCGCTTATCCTTAGGAATCCGAGGGTTCAAATCATGCTCAATAAACCAAGCGTCCCTTTCCTCCAATACCTCAATCGTTAAGTATTTGGATACGGCAACCCCGACCGAATCAAAACCGGGACCAATATTGGCGCTGGTTGCTGGTACAATAATTTTCATCTTACTCTCCTAAAACTTTAAAGGTATTGAGCAATTCAAAATCTGCCACTGCGCTCAAGTCAGCAGACACCTTGTCAAATTGATTTTTGTCAATCGAATGCGTGATAATCACCAAGCGCGCTTGATTGTCCTTCGCTTCCTGCTGCAAAATTTGCTTGAGCGACACATTTGCCTGCGTGAAAATATCCACAATCTTCAAGGCTTGCCCCTTTTCGTCAGGAGTGAAAATCGCAAAGTAATAGCTACTCTTGATGTCCTCAGGCTGAGCCAGCTCGACTGGACGACTATATTCGTTGAAGGCTTTGCCAATCGTACCTTCCTGCAGTCTTCTGGCAATGCGGGCAATATCCGCCACGACACTGGTTGCAGTCGGCTTTTGCCCTGCTCCCGGACCGTAGTACATAGACTCACCGATACCGATAGACTCGACAAAGACGGCGTTCATGACGCCATTGACGCTAGCCAGCGGGTGAGTTTTAGGCAAGAAAGTCGGCGTCACTTCGGCAGTAATCCCTGACGGTGTCTCCTCGATTGAGCCGACCAGCTTGACAACATAGCCTAGCTCTTGTGCGACAGCCACGTCTTCTGGCGTGATATTGCGAATTCCTTTGTGGTCAACCTCTTCAAATTTGACATTCATCCCAAAGGCGAATTGACTGAGAATAACCATTTTATAGGCTGCATCAATCCCGTCAACGTCGTTAGTCGGGTCACTCTCTGCAAAACCAAGACGCTGCGCTTCAGCCAAGGCTTCGTCGTAAGACCAGCCCTCGTCTACCATTTTGGTCATCATAAAGTTTGATGTCCCATTCACCACGCCCAAAACCCGCGTGATTTTGTCAGACGCCAGCGAATTAACCAAGGTGCGCAAAATGGGAATGCCGCCCGCAACTGCCGCTTCATAGTAAAGCGCGACGCCATTTTTTTGAGCCAATTCAATCAGCTCCGTCCCATGAACCGCAAGCAAATCTTTATTAGCAGTGACTACGTGCTTACCCGCTTCAAGCGCACGGCTGATAAAGGTTTTCGCAGGCTCAATCCGCCCCATCAATTCTACCACGATAGCGATGTCGTCGTCGTTTAAAATCTCATCAACATTGGTCACAAAATGAAAATCATTTCCCGCAGCCAAAAGGCGCTCTTTTTCCGCGTCATCTTTGACCAAAACTTTAGCAACTTCAAGCTCTGTTTGAGCTGCTTGGCGAATTTTATCGCCGTTTTCTTTCAATAAAAATGGTACACCACTCGCAACGGTACCAAAACCAAGTAAAGCAATTTTAATAGACATCCTTGTCTCCTTCGTCATTTCTGTATAACTTTATTATACTAAAATTTTCGCAAAATTCATACAAAGTTTTCTTAATAATTTTTGCCAATATTTTGTTATAATAGAATTTAAGTAAAATAAACATTTAAGGAGGAACCATCTTGGCAAAACATGTCGCAAAACCCACTCAACCACCACGTCCACGACGGAGAACAAAACGCCGTCTGCGTAAGGGACGAATTATCGGAATCAGTCTATTAGCTGTCTTGGCTGCACTACTCGTAGTGACTGGAACATTTTATGCTATCAATCATTTATCAAACTCAGGAAAGCCAGTACAACCTGTTGACAGCAAAATAGCTTCCACAACAAAACAGAGCTCAACTACTGATTCATCTAGCAGCACGGAAGAACAGATAAAGTGGGTTAAACAGGACAAACCCGTACAAGTTCCTATTCTCATGTATCATGCCATCCATGTCATGGATCCGTCCGAAGCAGCCAACGCAGGACTCATTGTTAATCCTGATACCTTTGAGAGCCAGCTTAAAGCCTTAAAGGATGCTGGTTATTACCCACTAAGTCCTGCTGAAGCTTATAAAGTCTTGACAGAAAATGTCCTTCCAGAAAACAAAAAAGTTGTCTGGTTGACCTTTGATGACAGTAATGAAGACTTCTATACACACGCTCTTCCGATTTTGCAAAAGTATAAAATGAAAGCTACCAATAATGTTATTACTGGTTTTGTAGAAGAGGGACGAGCAAGTATTTTAACACTTGAGCAGATGAAAGAAATGAAAGCAAAAGGCATGTCATTTGAAGATCATACGGTTCATCACCCTGACTTATCAGCATCAGACAGTACTACCCAAGAAACTGAATTGAAAGATTCTAAATCTTACTTGGATAAAAATCTTTCACAAAATACAACAACAGTTGCCTATCCATCAGGACGTTATACTGATACTACTTTGCAGATTGCCGAAAGTCTAGGTTATAAGCTAGGCTTAACAACTAACGAAGGTTTGGCTTCTGCTAGCAACGGGCTACTTTCACTCAATCGGATTCGTGTCACACCTGATATGACTGCAGAGACCTTGCTTGCAACGATTGCAACAAATTAAAAAAACAGAGGCTGAGAACTATTGTCTCAGCCTCTAAAATTAATTCAAATTATCTGCAAGACGCGGTAGCCTCTTGGCTTCTGCGTTCGTCTTTACAGACTCCGCGCAACCCTAATAGGCATCGCGGGGGTGGGACAACGAACTATTCCTTTTAAGGAATGAGTTCTGTCCCACTCCCTTCTTATCTCTCGCTTTCAAGTTGTTGAAGATAAAGATCATGGGCATATGTTTCAACTAAGCGTTTATTTGTATCACTTAGTTTCGGGAATACTTCAACAATGTGGGTCTTATCAATAAAATAGTCTTCTTCTACATCAAAAATCATCTCTAATTTCTTAATGTCATGTTCTTGAGGCACACGCGCACCACTTTCCCAGTTAGCATAAGTAGCCTTGGTAACACCTAAAATGACATAAATATCTTTTGGTCGCAAATTTAAAGCCAAACGCCGATTCTTTAGTCTCTCATGATCAAACATAGGTCTCCTCCTATCACTTTAATTTATAGTATAGCAGAGTCAAAGGTCAAAAACAATGCTTTCTAACTAAAAATTTCATCTCACTTTAAACTTTGTAAAATCGATTAAATCAAGTATAATAAAGACAGGAAATCATGATAGAAAGAACGGAAAGATGCTAAAGAAAAATGACCTCTTGGAGGTAGAAATTGTTGATTTGAGCCATGAGGGCTTGGGTGTTGCTAAGGTCGAAGGGCTGGTTTTCTTTGTGGAAAATGCGCTGCCGACCGAAAAAATCCTTATGCGCGTACTCAAAGTGAATAAAAAAATTGCCTATGGAAAAGTGGAAGAATGGCTGAAAAAATCGCCTCATCGCAACGAAAATCTTGATGCGGCCTATTTGCGGACGGGAATTGCGGACTTGGGGCATTTGGCTTATGAGGAGCAACTCAAGTTTAAGCAGAAGCAGGTGGCAGATAGTCTCTATAAAATTGCAGGGATTTCTCAGGTGGACGTTGCACCGACTCTTGGTATGGCGCAGCCTTTCCACTATCGCAACAAGGCGCAAGTGCCGGTTCGTCGCGTCAAGGGACAGCTGGAGACTGGTTTTTTTCGCAAGCATTCCCACGACCTCTTGCCGCTTGAGGATTTCTATATTCAGGCACCAGAGATTGATGCGGTCATTGTGGCGGTGCGGGACTTGCTGCGTCACTTCGACCTCAAACCTTATGATGAACAGGAGCGCTCGGGGCTCATTCGCAATATCGTTGTGCGGCGCGGGCATTATAGCCATGAAATCATGCTGATTTTGGTGACGACCCGTCCCAAGATTTTCCGCGTGGAGCAGTTGATTGAGCGCTTGCTTGAGCAATTTCCAGCCATTAAGTCGGTCATGCAAAACATCAACGACCAAGCAGGAAATGCGATTTTTGGCAAGGAATTTCGTACCCTTTACGGACAGGATTTTATCACTGATAGCATGCTGGGCAATCGTTTTGAGATTGCCGCGCCAGCTTTTTACCAAGTCAATACTCAAATGGCAGAGCAGCTCTACCAAGTGGCGATCGACTTTTCCGAGCTGACGGCAGACAGCGTGGTGGTCGACGCCTACTCGGGCATCGGGACGATTGGGCTGTCCTTGGCTAAGCAGGTCAAGGTGGTTTACGGCGTGGAGGTGCTTGCTGAGGCTGTAGAAAATAGCTGCCGCAACGCAGCTTTGAACGGTATCACCAATGCGCATTATGTTTGCGCCAGCGCAGAAAGTGCCATGAAAAAATGGCAGAGCGAAAACATTAAGCCGGATGTTATTATCGTTGACCCACCGCGAAAAGGCTTGACCGAGAGCTTTATCAGAGCCAGCGTTGAAATGTCGCCTAAGAAAATCACCTATATTTCCTGCAATGTCGCCACCATGGCGCGTGACCTCAAGCTCTACCAAGAACTGGGCTACCAGCTCCGCAAAATCCAACCCGTCGACCTCTTCCCGCAGACACATCATGTCGAGTGTGTGGGGGTGCTTATTAAGCAGGGGTAAAAACAAAGATTATTATGATACTAAAAATATGTGAACAAAATTATAGTCTTCAATGGAATGGGATTTATTACTTTGCATTAACGGAATATCCACACATTAAGGACTGGGAACTTGATAAAATAGCAAAATTTATAGCTTACGAAAAACTAAACGATAGAGATACAAAAATAGAATGTGATAATACAGATATCTTGACTAAAGTTAATGAGTATATCGCCAACAGTGATGTTAATTTTCCTTTCACTCCTCTCAATCGTCAGGAAGCATGTATTTATAACGAAAATGGAAAATGTGTTACTTCAGATTATTTAAGCCATACTTGTACCCTTGAAACAGCTATAAAGATATTTGAAAGCGGGAAACTCCTCTCAGCTGTTAGAGCATTTGAGCGCACAGATGAACAATTAGTAAATGACAAAAGAAATGCTGCCGGGGACCCAAAGGATTATTTTCATTACATTATGTTTAACTGGTCTAATACAAGTTCTGGTTACAAACTTGCCATGGAAAGGTTACTGGAAAGATTTCCTAACGAATACGACCTAAATGAAGGTTTTGTGCCCAGCATTAGTTTTCATTTCAAGTATGAGGATATTATTCGTAATGAAAAATACGTTTTTGATGGTTATCATGCTGCTAAAATTAGAGATGAGTTGAGTTTGGCTGATAATTTATACGCCTGTATTATTCCAACAACTAGTAAAAAAGGTTTTGAGGAAATCATTCCTGAAAATATAAAATCTAGAATATACTATTTAGACTACACGCAAGAGGGGATAATAAAATGGACCGAAAAAGTGTATCAATTTGTTAGTGGATTAAGTTAAGACTTATACAGTAAATACACTATTAAGAACAATTATGTTATAATCACACCAAAAGGAGGCCGTTATCATGAAATTTTTGGTTGATAAAAGTATGGCAGAGCTAGGTGTTACGGATGTAGTGGTTGGGATTGCGAGAAATCTGGACCCAGAAGCCGAATTATCTCAAGCCTTTGAGCAAAAGCTGCATGAAAAAGAGCAGTGGGCGCTGAATGTGGACTTGGAGGATGTGGAGCTCAATCCGACCATTGAGGGTTATCAGGAAATGATTGCCAAAGTAGGTCGAAGTGTCAAGAAAAATCCTCCTACTGCCCTAGCCTTGATTAAAAATGTCAAGCGTAGAGGCGATATCCCTCGTATCAATAGCGTGGTGGATATTTATAATGTGGAGTCTTTGACTTCTCTGCTCGCCATAGGCGCTCATGATTTTGATAAGGTTGCCTTTCCGCTGACGGTTACCCTTTGTGGAAAAGAAGACACTTTTCACCCAATTTCTTCAAACTCCAAGCATGTCGCAGAGACTGACTTTGTCTATCGGGACGGACAAGGCATTATGGCTTGGCTGGACGTCCGAGACTCAGAGCATTACAAGCTAGATGAAGCGAGCAAAAACGCTCTCTTTGTCATTCAGGGCAATGCCCATACTTCTGTTGATATGCGGGTTGCAGCGCTTGAAAGGATTGGCGCAGACTTAAAAGCCGCTATGCCCAAGCTAGAATTTGAAATCCAAGTCTTTCATGTGGGACAATAAATGGAAAAACAGTCTTTTCATTAGAAAAGGCTGTTTTATTTTTAATTTTGACTATAGTAAATCTGATGTGGAGCCAACTTCTTCTCCAATAATTCACTAACTGTGACATAGCCATAACCCTGAGAATCGAGATAATCTAAAATAGCTGGTAGAGCGTCTACTGTTGTTTGGTGAATATCGTGCATGAGGATAATAGATCCCGGTTGAGTTCCTTCTTTTATTCTACTTAAAATCGCATTCGTATCACGATTTTTCCAATCCAAACTATCAACTGACCACATAATAAAAGATTGATCTACTGCGTTTTGAACAGTTAGATTAATATCTCCATAAGGTGGACGCATAATTTTACTATCAATACCAACAGCTTTTTTAATTGCTGCAGTTGTATCATTAATTTCTTTCTGAACTTGCTCTACAGGCAAGGTTGGTAGACTTGGATGACTCCAAGAGTGGTTCCCAATTTCACTTCCCTCAGCAAGCACTCGCTTCATAATCGCTTCATTGCCGGCAATATTTTGACCTAATGTAAAAAATGTCGCCTTGGCATGATGAGCCTTTAAAATATCTAAAACTTTTGGAGTTGTCGCTGGATTTGGCCCATCGTCAAAAGTTAAAGCGACCACTTTTTTGAGTTTTTCAGCTAGATAAGCTTTACACTGCTGCAATTCCTTATCTTTAAGAAACTCTTGATTAATGACTTCATAAAGACTAGTAATAGGCAAAGCTAGCTCCGTCACATCTCCTACTGCTTTGGGAAGCTGAATGTGAAAGGCTCTATCTTGATAGCGAAATTTCCAGCCAGAAAGTGGTTGCCCATTTAAGGTGTTAATTACATCGCTAATTATTGTATCGTCTATTTTTCGAAAGGCTAATTGATTACGAAAGTCTTCTTCAAACCGTGTTTTGGCCTGATCAGGGTCATGGAACAGCTGATCAAGAGTCAAAACTTGGCTGGCACTACGAGAATAATAATAGTCCAGTTGTCTGGTTTTTGGCTTGCCTATCATTTGCTTATCAAGGGTGATACGCTCCCTTTGCAAACGAAGTTCGTAAACCTTAGCTAATCCTACATCTATCTCTTTAACTGTATAGAAAACCAAAGCACGTTCATTTTGTGATAGATGTTTGACATCGTCTTCAACTTTCTGCATAATTGTTAAAAGTAAATCCTGCTCTACAGTAGGGTAGTATGCTATAACTTGATTTCTCCTAAATTGTCCAGAACGTTTAGATACCCACTTTTTTTCATAGGTTTTATCATGTTGAGCCACAATTTTTTGAATTTTTGATTCAAACTGCCGCTCTTTAAAGGTTGCCCAAACTTGCTTTCCTAATAAAAGAATTAATAAAAGTAAACAAATGTTCAAAGCCAATAAAATAACTGTTTTCAGATTTATTTTTTCCATATATTTAGTATAGACTTTTTTGTTAGGGTTGTCTATCGTAAATAAAATTAATTTTTTCTTGTATTTTAAAGCGCTTTCTGCTATACTGTATTCAAACAGCACACGGAGGTAAGGAGCACATGAACAACTAAATCTTACTATCATCTTGACTAGTTAGGTTTTGTTTTTGTGCTTTTTGTCTGCTCTTTTGTCAATGCTTTTATTAAAATGTATTGTGTTTTTGTGCAGAATAAATAACAAACTATTCCTACTAGTCTCTAGTAGGAATTTTTCTTTTCAAAAGTAAGAGAGCAAAGGAGCACGTTATGATATTACAAACCAAACATTTAACCATTACCCATAATCGAGATTTAAAAGACCTAATACGAGATTTGAACTTGACTGTGGAAGTTGGTGATAAATTAGCCATTATCGGCGAGGAGGGCAATGGCAAGTCTACCCTGCTGACTTTCCTAATGGAGGCAGAGTTGATTCAGAACTATGCTAATGCAACAGGCGAAATTCATCGACAATTTTCTCGCTACGCCTACCTACCACAGCTACTGCCAATTGATGATGCTAAAAAGTCGCTCAACGACTACTTCTTCGGCGATTTGGAGGTGGATCTTGACTACGCACTCCTCTACCGCCTAGCTCAAGAGTTGCATTTTGAAAGTGATCGTTTGGCAAGCGAGCAAATTTTAGCTACTCTCTCAGGTGGTGAGCGCTTAAAGGTTCAATTAATCAAACAACTGGCTCAGCCTTATGAGATTCTCTTTTTGGATGAACCGTCTAATGACTTGGACCTTGATACGCTGATTTGGCTACAAAATTTCATTGCAACTAGCCCTGCGACAGTCATCTATATCTCACACGATCCCACTTTTCTCGCAGCAACGGCAACAAGGATTCTGCATCTGGAATTGCTGAAGAAAAAACGAGAACCACGCGCAACGATTGCTAATATCGGCTATGAGGATTATATCAAAGAACGGCAGCTAAACTTTGATAAGGCTAGTAAGCAAGCACGCAAGGATGCAGAGGAACACGAGAAAAAATTAGCACGCCATCAGCGACTTCAACAATCTGTCCAACACGCACTCAGACAAGCTCATGATAGCACGCAAGGACGACTTCTAGCTAAAAAAATGAAAACTGTGCTGTCTCAAGGAAAACGCTACGAAAAAGAAGCAAGCCAGCTAACACAAATGCCCGACCAAGAAAGTCAAATTGCCCTCTTTTTTGAAGAAATTGAATCACTTCCACCTAATAAAATCTTAGTCGACTTAAAAAATTGGGAACTTGAACGTGCTGGGAAAATTCTTGCACAAAATATTCACTTTCAACTAAAAGGACAAGAAAAAATCGGATTGATTGGCACCAATGGAATTGGCAAAACAACTTTTTTGACAGAAGTTAGAAAAATCCTATCTCAGAGAACAGATCTCCGTCTTGCCTTTATGCCACAAAACTATGACCAAGAACTACCGTTGCAAAAACTGCCGCTTGACTTTTTAGCTCCATCAGGAGATATGTATGATCTTGAAAAAGCGCGCACTCACTTAGCTAGTCTGAATTTTCGTCGCGAGGAGATCGAACACGAAATCAAACACCTCTCCGGCGGACAAAAGGCGAAACTACTACTTCTAAAACTCGTCTTAGATAAAGCAAATGTTCTTCTTCTAGATGAGCCAACGCGCAATCTTTCCCCACTGTCACACCCAGAAATCACTCAACTCTTTTGCAATTTCCCCGGTGCCATTTTCTGTGTTTCTCACGACCGTTCCTTTCTCAAACAAGTCTGTGACAAAGTCTATGAATTGACAGAACGAGGGCTAGAGGAAGTTGTTAGAGAAAAATTGCTGTGATAATTATTATTTAAAGTTTGATTGTCGAATCTATTCATGAACAAACATCATTTTCTAAATTATATAAGCAAAAGAGCCTGACATAAGGGCTCTATAATTTCTGTAGTGGGTAAAACCACTGTAGGAATTATGGAGCCTATTTTGTTGTAGAAAAAAAGTCCCATAAGACTTATAATGAAAAGCGACCAAACCATCATTAGAAAGAATCTTATGGAACAATTAAATTTTATCACAAACTTACTGGAAATCAAAGACCCTAACAT
>NZ_KB904413.1 GCF_000380065.1 Streptococcus massiliensis DSM 18628
GTTCGCAACTCATTAGATTAGTGCAAGCACCAATCCTCTGCGTTCTACTTGCATGTATTAGGCACGCCGCCAGCGTTCATCCTGAGCCAGGATCAAACTCTCATATAATTAGTTTGAGTCTACACTCATTCTGTCCACCGACAGATTTATTGTTTTTCTTTTGTTTGACGAGTCATACCTCTCAGTATAACCCCCCGCACATTGGTTCGTCTTGTTCAGTTTTCAAAGGTCTACTGCTGCCTCAGGGACAACTATATCAGTATATCATCACATAAACAACTTGTCAAGATCTTTTTTTAACTTTTTCCTTTTTTCTTTTAAAATTCGGAAAAATATGAAAAAGTCCGAGAATAAACTCTCAGACTTTGATTTTTATACTGAATTTTTCGTAAAATTGATAGTAAATTATATCCTTTATTATCTCTGACACAACACAAATACTACAAGTACATCGTTATTTATCGAATACATCCTTATACAGCATTGCTTCACGTAATTTATCAGCATCTCCACCTAAAGTATCAACTAAATCATAAGCAAAAGCAAGTGCTGTTGCAGGCCCACGACTAGTAATCAGTTTGTCATCATGAACAACCGTCTCTTTTTGATAGTGACCGTCTTTAATCTGCTCCTCAGTCCCGTCATAACAGGTGAAATGTCGTTCTTTAAGGATACCTGCTTTTGCTAACGCAAGCGGAGCTGCGCAGATAGCAGCGACGTATTTGCCTTTTTCCTGCATTTGTTTCAGTGCGGTCATTAAAAGCTGGTCATCTCGTAAATTTGTTGCTCCAGGCATGCCACCTGGTAGTACAACCATATCATAAGCTTCTAAATCTCCTTGCCATAAGGCATCTGCTTTCACTACTATACCATGTGAGCCTGTCACAAATGGGCTGAAGCCTAACATATTACAAGTCATTCCTGCACGGCGCAAAACATCAACTACCGTCAAAGCTTCGATTTCTTCAAAACCATCAGCCAATATTAGTGCTACTTTTTTCATGGAAAAACTCCTTTTTATTTCATTTGTTTGAGAATAATCTTTTTACGCATACGTTTAGGTTTTATATGTTTCTCTTCTTGTAGACTATTTTGATAGCCCATTGATAGGATCAATCCTACCCCAATGAGATTGCTGATAATTGCCGATCCTCCTTGAGAGATGAAGGGAAGCGGAATGCCAGTCAGGGGTAAAATTCCCGTCACAGCACCGATATTTTCAAAAATATGAAAGAGCAACATCATGATAAAACCTGTTGAAATATAGGTGTAAAACTGATTGTTTGATTTGAGAGTGATTTTTAACATGCGATAGATAAGGAGAAAATAGAGTGCGATGACGACGATACAGCCAACAAAACCAAAATCCTCGGCGATAACTGTAAAAATCATATCACTCTCGCGAACTGGAACAAGGAGGTTAGACACATTAAAACCTTGCCCCCAGACACCGCCGCTACCAATGGCAATTTGTCCCTGTGCCTGTTGATAAGTTGTTGTCTGGGCATAATCAAATGGGTGAAGCCACGCTAGAATTCGATTAATCTGATAGGTCTGCATCCCGAGATGATGGAAAAAAGCCCGCCCTTCTCTAGTCGCAAATGTGAGCATAAATGCTGTAAAACCAGCCAGTGCAGTCCCTGTTACAGGCAAAATGATTTTCCAAGAAACTCCGGATACCAAAATCATTCCTGCAAAAATGGCCAGAAAAACCAGGGCTGTTCCTAGGTCTTTTTGCAAAAACAAAAGGAACATGACAGGAACGGTAAAAAGGAGAAGTTGGACTATCAGCCAAAGGTCTAATTTAATCGTACGTTCTCTGTCCCTATGCTTTTGCATGTAGAATACATTGACCCGGGACAGCATTAAAATATAGGACATTTTCATAAATTCAGAAGGCTGAAAAAGGGTTGTTCCATGAATTGTGACCCAATTTTTAGCACCTGTTGAGGCAACCAAATCTGGACTATAAAAAATCAAAGGCAAAATCATCAATCCCAGTCCTAAGACATAAAACCAAGGGGTTAAGCGGTATAAGAAGTGAGTGTTGAAAAACATGACTACAAAGGAAATGAATACGCCCAATATAATCCAGGCCACCTGCTGACCAACTATAGGCCAAACATTATTTGGGTAATCATGGCTAACTGCAATATAAATAGCTATGATTCCGATTAAGAGTAAAAGTAAAACTGGTAAAATTAGACTGTAATCAATTCGATCATCAATCGAAAAACGGCGAGAGGACATGAGGAACCTTTCTAAAAGTTAATAAAAACTTCATATCACAAAAAATACTGAATTATCAAACTTGATAAGGCAACAGCCACCCAAGCAAACAAACCAGTTAAAAGCGGGGCTGCTCCGGCAGCTTTAAATTGTGCAAAAGAGACTCTTGCGCCAATAGCTGCCAAAGCCATTGCCATCAACCACTGAGAAGCTAATTTTGTCCAAGGGATAATAGCTAAGGGAAGCAAACCTAAACTAGCAATAAGGGAAGCTAGAACAAACCAGAGGATAAACCAAGGAAAAATCTTTTTTATATTAACTGTTTGGTTAGCTGATTTTGACTTGGCATAACGGAAGCCAGCAAAGATCAAACACGCTGGTACGATCATCAGTGCTCGACTGAGTTTGACAATCGTTGCCATATCACCCGCAGCCTGACTGTAACTATAGCCTGCTGCTACGACCGATGAAGTATCATTAATAGCCGTACCCGCCCAAGTTCCAAAAGTCGCATCAGACATTCCCATAACATGTCCCAGAAACGGAAAGATAAAAACGGCCAATACATTGAAGAAGAAAATCGTTGAGATAGAAAGAGCAATATCTTCCTCTTTAGCTTCCAAAATAGGAGAAGCTGCTGCAATCGCAGACCCACCACAAATAGCTGTCCCAAAACCAATTAAAGTTGTCAATACACGATTCACTCCTAGCAAACGCCCCAGAAAATAAGCTGCACCAAAAGCGATCAAAATTGTTAAAATACTGATTTTAAGCGAAGATAGACCTGTTGCTGAAACTTGCGCAATAGACAAACTAAAGCCCAAGAGAATGATACTGTACTGAAGCAACTTTTTTCCAACAAAAGCCAAACCTAGATGATATTCTTGTTTAATCGTCAGAGTGTTATTGACAATAATTCCTAGCAAAATAGCAAAAACACTTGAACCTACTAAAGGGAAAAAGTTTCCTAAAATCACAGCAAGCCCTGCCAAAACAAGAGACAAAGCCAGTCCGGGTAAATATCTTTTTATCTTTATATTTATTTTCATTTTTCTTTTTTCTCCAAAAAACTGCGCATATCTGACATAATCTCGGTGAACGTTGCAATCATCAAATCTGCTTCCTGTTGTAAAGCCTCACGGATTTGGCGACTGTACCTTTTCGTTCGAATTCGATTGTCCAATAACAGAACGGCTGACCGTTGTTCCTTGCGCCGCCTCGTTCTTCCCATCGCTTGTTTCAGCCGCAAAATCGCAAGCGGTAAACTGTAATCATAAAAAGGATTTTTCTTTTGCAGGCGTAAATAGCGATTGACTTTTTTCACAAAAGGATCCTCAGGATTATCAAAAGGCAGTCGTGTAATTACTTGAATAATCTGCTCCTGCTCAACAAAGTCCGTTCCCTCCCAGAAAGAACCGGTTCCCAAGAGAATATTGCTTTCACCACGATCAAAACGCTGCTTGATGTTACTGGCTGGACCATTTTTATATTGAGCCAAATGGCTTAATTCTAACTTGTCAGATACCTGCAATAGTAATTCTTTAGAAGTGAAGAGCACTAAAATCGGACGCTTGAGCTTTGCTAGTTGTTCTATACGCTCCGCTAATAGATTTGCATACTCTATCTGTGATAATTCAGTCACATCTGGAAAGGTACGATCCAACCAGAGGGCTTGCTGCCGACTAGTTTGACTGGGTAATTTGTAAAATTGCCAATTATCAAATCCTAAAAGATTCGCTAGATTGACTTTGCGGCTAATCTCAAGTGTTGCAGAAACCAATAAAATTTGAGTTTGTTCTGGCAATAGTTTACTGAAATTCAATAAGTCTAGTCGTGCGGCTTCAAGTAAAAGCACGCGCTGTTCTGGCAGCACCTCTTCAGCTAACCAAAACTGATCAAATCGCTCTCCTAAAGTTTGACGAAGTTCTTGCAACCAGTCTGCCGGTAGTTCTTGCAAATCTTGCCGCAGGCGCTCCAAAGCCTGAGAATCAAGACCTGCTTGACCTGTCAACTGAAATTCCTCTAGCTGATGTTGCAATTCAAAACGCAAACTCTCTAAGAGCCTACGCCACAAAAGGTTGTGCTGCATTTGTAAAAGCTCTGAAATCTCTTGCATAACCTTCAACAAATTAACTCGCTTACGCGACAATGTTTCTAAGGCGCCAAAAAGTTTCTGCGCTTCGTCAACCACTAAAACTTTTCCCTTGAGAATCGACTGATCATCCTCTAATCGTGTTAAAAAATAAGCATGATTGGTAATAACTACTCGACTTTTTCGTGCCTGTTCTTGACCTAAGTTCCAAAAATCTTCACCATAAAAGAGGGACTTTTTAGAGAGCTTCCCGTCATGTGAAAGTAAGTTGAAAAAAGATTCGAAACGATATTTTTGACCAATTTCTTCCAAATCACCTGTTTTTGTCTCAGTCAGCCAAATCAACAGCGAAAGCTTCGTTCGCTCCCAGAGGCGATTTGCTAAAGGAGATTGTAGCAGCTCATAAAAACGATCTAATTTGATATAATTATGCGGACTTTTGAGATTATGAAAGGAAATCTGAAATGTCTCTCGAATGCGCTTCGCTTCATTTTGCATAATCTGATCCTGCAAAATCTTCGTTGGAACTGTTATAACCAACTGCGACTGGGTCGCGGCTAATAATGGCAACAAATAACCGTAGGTTTTCCCCAAGCCGGTCTGAGCTTGAAGAAAACTAGGCTTATCTTGCTTCAACGCTTGATCAACATAGGCTGCAAGCATTTCTTGCTGTTCACGAGGCTCTAATCCTAAAAGTGCTAAATTTTTCACAAAATCTCTGGATAAATATCGCGGTTTAGAAACCTTTATCGGCTTACGAAGAAAAATTCCATGTCGCTCAATAAGATCTGGGCGTGGATTATTAGGCATACGTTCATACACTTCTTCAAGTATCAAGCGACTTTCGTAAACCAAACTATCTGATCGCGCGAGTAAACTCTCTACTAGAGTTTTGGGTAAACTGGCAATCTTATCTTGGATTTTTAAGAAAAGTTGAGCAGTAGCTTCAGCATCAGCAATGGCCGTGTGTGCTTGCTCTAGTTGTAAGTCTAGTCTTTCTGACAAATAAGATAGCCCATACTTATCTATGGTCGGAAAAAATACCTGCGCTAATTCCACCGTGTCTACCCTTGGTACAAGGAGATCAAAACCCGCCCAAAAAAGCTCCTCTGTCAAAAGATTCGCATCAAACTTGACATTATGAGCAACAAAAATCGTCCCCTCTAATAGCTCATAAATTTCTCTTGCTACTTGAGAAAAGTCTGGTGCCTTACTAAGCCGTTCATCAGTCAGACCTGTCAACTCAATAATGTGACGGTCAAGAGCTTGATGTGGATTCACATCTGTCGCATAACGTTTAATGATCTTCCCATTTTTAATCAGAACAATTCCTACTTGAATAATTTTTGCTGTGCTGCCAGCACTAGTTGCTTCTAGATCCACGACAGCATATTTTCGAGTTTTATTTCCCATACATGGTCTATTATATCACGTTTGGAAAAAGAACCAAACTGGAAAAGGTTTTCAAAAGAAAATCTACAAAAGCTGAAAATTTCTTTACTTTTTGATAGACTGATAAAGAGCAGTTATATTAGGAAGGAATAAAATATGAAACTACATAAAACCTTAAACGAACAAGCCTACGAAAACACTTACTATTTGGAAAATGACAGTCACCTGATTGTCATTGATCCCGGCAGCAACTGGGAGCGTATCCAAGCCAAAATCAAGGAAATCAACAAGCCTATCAGCGCTATTCTTTTGACTCACACACATTATGACCATATTATGAGCTTGGATTTGGTGCGGGAGACTTTTGGCAAGCCCCCTGTCTATGTAGCCGAGAGCGAAGCGACTTGGCTGTATACGCCCGAGTATAATCTCTCTGGTCTAGCCCGCCATGATGATATCGCTGACCTGGTCTTGGCGCCAGCCGAGCATTTCTTCGTCTATGAGCAAGACTATGATTTGGATGGTTTTCATTTCTACGTTTTGGAAACGCCGGGGCATTCTATCGGCGGCGTGTCTTTTGTCTTTCCAGAGGAGCACTTGGTGATTACGGGTGACGCTCTTTTTTGCGAAAGCATTGGGCGGACAGATCTCTACACCGGCAATCAAGACCAGCTCATCTCGGCTATCAAGGAGAAATTATTGACCCTGCCCAAGGACTACGATGTCTACCCCGGACACGGTCACGAGACCACCATTGCTCATGAAAAGATGTTTAATCCATTTTTGAGAGGCTGAATAAAAAGAAAAAACGAGCAGTTCTATTCAAGATTTCACTGAGTAGTCTGTTCGTTTTTTATCGTCAATTAATATCAAAGTTGGCTGAGTATAATTTTACTTCAATTCCGTCCCACTTGCGTCTTGCTTGATTTTGCCTGCCTTCATCAGCCCACCGAGGGCTTTTTTAAATTGCCCCTTGGAAATGCCAAAGGTTGCCTTAACGTCTTCAGGCGAAGACTTATCGTTCAAGGTCATAAAGCCGTTATTAGCTTCCAAGTAGGTCACAATCATCTGGGCATCATTTTCCAGCATCTCAAAAGAACGCGGCTTGATAGAGAGATTGAGAGTACGGTCAACCTCACGAAAACCGATGACCCGCGCATCTAAGACCTGCCCCAGACGCGGCTCTTGATAGCGCTCGCTCGGGTGAATAAAGCCCAGCATCTTATTTTCAGGCAAGTAGACAAAGGTGCCCGTCATCTTGAGCCGATAGACAATGGCCGGCCAATTTTGGTTTTGCATATTGTCATAGGCAGGGCGCGCCAGCTTTTGAAAAACGCTCTGGTCTGCTAAAATTCCCCAAATGCGATCTTTCTTGTCAACCTCATAACGAAGATAGAGCTGGTCGCCTTTTTTAGGCCATAATTCCTTGATTTCTGGCAAAATATCTAGGGAAACGACGATTTCTTTGTCAGGAAGTCCCGTATCTACAAAGACACCCAAGTCACGGCGCACCTCGGTAACGACACCCCAGCCGTAATTTTCCTTGGTCGCGGTTACTTCAAGCGTGGTCAAGCGCAGCTTTTGCTTGGCATCGCTATAGGCAAAGCCCTTGACACTGTCACCCAAGCCATGCGCGCCCTCACTCTTTGCCAGAGCGTAGGTCTGCCCGTCCTTTTGGACAAAGTAAAAATCCTGATTTTCATCAATGACCAGACCCGTGATAAAGGTCGCTAAATGTGTGTTCATGCTTATTTTTCCTTTTCTCTAAATGCAATGCTGCTTGCAATAGCCTTCTTCATGCCATTCTCCTTTTTAAAGAAACCCAGCTAGCTGAGCCAACTGAGTTGAATTCTTTTGTTCTAGTATTTAAGATTAAACTTCCAAAAGCTCTTTTTCCTTGTTCGCTGTCATTTCATCAATATGTTTGACAGCATCGTCGGTTACTTTTTGAATATCCTTTTCCAGCCCTTTGAGCTCGTCTTCGGTGATTTCTTTCGCTTTTTCTTGCTTCTTGGCTTCATCCATAGCATCGCGACGGATATTGCGGATAGCCACCTTGGCATTTTCACCGACTTTTTTCACTTCTTTAGCAAGGTCACGCCGCGTTTCCTCAGTCAAAGCAGGGATAACTAAGCGAATAACGGAGCCGTCAGACGCTGGTGTAATTCCGAGATCAGAAGCGTTAATCGCACGCTCGATGTCCTTGATAGACGATTTGTCAAATGGTGTCACAAGCAGCACGCGCGCCTCTGGAATAGTGATAGAAGCGATTTGATTGAGCGGCGTTTCCACTCCGTAATACTCCACACTAATGCGGTCAAGAAGACTTGCATTTGCCCGCCCCGCACGGATAGCACCAAATTCACGCGCCAAACTTTGGTGCGAATGAGACATTCTTTCTTTTGCTTTTTCTACAATTGCATTTGCCATAAGATTTTCTTTCCTTTTCTATTTATGCTTTATTTGAAACCGTTGTTCCGATTGCTTCGCCCAGCACCACTTTCTTGATATTTCCAGGTTCATTCATGTTAAAGACCACCAAGTCAATATCATTGTCCATAGAAAGGGTAGCAGCCGTTGAATCCATGATTTTCAGTCCTTTATGGATGACTTCCACGTGGGTCAATTCAGCAAATTTCACAGCGCTTGGATCCTTCTTCGGATCGGCATTATAAACACCGTCTACACCATTTTTCGCCATGAGAATAGCTTCGGCGTTGATTTCTGCCGCTCGAAGAGCTGCCGTTGTATCCGTTGAGAAGTAAGGTGAACCAGTCCCTGCTGCAAAAATGACAATCCGCCCTTTTTCAAGGTGACGAAGAGCCCGACCACGAACATAAGGTTCTGCCACTTGGTGCATAGCAATAGCGGTCTGAACACGCGTATCTACCCCAATTTGGAGCAAGGCATCCGCCATAACAAGGGCGTTCATAGCTGTTCCTAACATGCCTGTGTAATCTGCCTGCACGCGATCCATACCTGCTTCTGCTGCTGGCTCTCCACGCCAGAGATTACCTCCGCCAATGACAAGAGCAATTTCTACCCCTGTTGCATGAACTTCCTTAATTTCCTCCGCAATAGATTGAACCGTTGCAATATCAATTCCAACACCACGTTCACCAGCGAGGGCTTCGCCAGACAACTTAATTAAGACACGTTTATATTTTGGTTGAACCATTTTCTCTCTCCTTATTTCATCCTTACTATTTTACCATAATAGATGGCTATTGGCTAGGAAAAGAAAAAAATATCTGATAGAGAATCTATAAAAGGCTAAGTCCCAAAATGAATACCTTTTTCTACTACAATCTATACGGCTTTTATCCTTTGCAAGAAAAAAGAGAGTACGCTTGCACATACTGGCTCTATAATTTCTGTAGTGGGTAAAATCACTTTAGGAATTATGGAGCCTATTTTGTTGTAGAAAAAAAGTCCCATAAGACCTATAATGAAAAGCGATCAAACCATCATTAGAAAGAATCTTATGGAACAATTAAATTTTATCACAAACTTACTGGAAATCAAAGACCCTAACATTACGATTTTGGATGTTCTAGATGCTGGTACACATAAAGAAATCATGGCTAAGCTAGATTATCCCGCTCCTAAAT
>NZ_KB904414.1 GCF_000380065.1 Streptococcus massiliensis DSM 18628
TGCTAGCACGACACCAATAGCTGCAGGGCCTGCACAGATTAGTCCGAAAGATTTACCAAGTGGCGCACCGAAAGCTTTGTTTATAGCGTAACTGGCCCGAGCTGTATATTGGAATTCTAAATGTCCAGCTTCATTGCTGTAGACATCTCCAAATGTTTGATCCAGTGTTGCTAGCGCCACTTCAACACCACGTCTAGCATCTGAAACATCATCACTACCAATGATAATGAGAGAGCCATGGCCTGCACCACCTTTGGTATCACGTGGTAGTTCAATAGAGAGAACCTCGGTGTTAGTCGCTTTGACGGCTTCATCCACTGCCATGATATGAGGACCTGCGCCCACACGCGCACCAATAATACCAATGGAGCGGTATTTAGGGTCAATGCCCATCTTTTCGTGGAGTTCATGATCCACGTTGGCAATGACTAGTCCAATTGTATCGCCTATGGCGGTACCTACAAACTCGGTGATGGGATTAAGCATGATTAATCTCCTCCTTGTTTTTTTTCTTCTTTCTTATTTGATAATGTTCTTCTAAATCTTGATAACGTCTAAAACGACGCTTGGCTTCTTCATAACTTTCTTTCAGCAGATTTTCTTGATGTTTTTGACTAATTTGTCCCAAAGATGAAAATCTTTCCTCCCCATGGAGAAAAGTTGAATAGGTCTCCCACTTGGGTGCTTTATGGTCTATAGTAAAGCTACTTTCTTGGTTAGAAGTCGCTGGATGATAGCGAAACAGAGGCCAGTAACCGCATTCTACTGCTTTTTTCTCTTCAATAACGGAGCTGTTTTGAATTAAGCCATGTAGGATACAGGGACTATAGGCAATAAGAACCGCCGGCCCCTTATATCTCTCTGCTTCAATGATCGCTTTTAGGGTTTGCTCCGGACTAGCGCCAATGGCAATCTGAGCAACATAAATATTCTCGTTTTGGATGAGGATGTTTGCCAAATCTTTTTTACGCCGACGATTACCACTGCTAGAAAATTTATTCCTAGAACCAAGTGGACTTGCCTTACTAGTTTGACCACCTGTATTGGAATAACCTTCTGTATCAAGAATAAGTACATTAACATCTGTATCCGTAGATAAAATATGATCCAGCCCTCCATAGCCAATATCATAAGCCCAGCCATCTCCTCCAACAATCCACTGAGAACGCTTAGCTAAGAGAAAACGCAGATCATAGAGCTCATTAAGCTCAGGATAAGCTTCTTTTTCATTGATCACCGCATTAATGACCAGTTGAGAAACCGCTTCATAATGCTGATTGTACTCATATGCAACTAGCCAATCTGTCAGACTCTTTTTAAATTCTTGACTGTAGCGACTATCTAATAGATACTGACGGAGTTTATCTGCTAAATTGGCCTGTAGAACCTCACTACCAATCTGCATGCCGTATCCATATTCTGCATTATTTTCTAGTAGAGATGTTCCCCAAGCAGGTCCATAACCATTTTCATTTTTTGCATACGGAACGCTAAAGTTTGAACAGCCCCAGATAGAACTGCAACCTGTCGCATTTGCAATCATCATAGAAGAACCAAAAAGTTGCGTAATCATTTTGATATAAGCAGGCTCGCCACAGCCTGCACAGGCACTCGGAAATTCCAAAAGTGGTTTCTGAAACTGACTTTCTCGAACATTCGTCTTGACTACAGATTTCTTCTCTGCTAATCTATGGTGCTCTGTGACATAATCCCAATGTTTCGCTTCTTTATCGCAGGCTATATCGGCATCAACCATATTTAATGCTTTCCCACGAGCAGGGCATATGTCATAGCACAAACCACAGCCTGTACAATCCTTTGGAGAGACTTGAAGACGATAGCGAAGATTGCTTTTCCCTTTAGCAGATAGCGTTGAAAAGTCATATTTTTGTTCCTCCTCGTCTAAAAGAAATGGACGGATAGCTGCATGTGGACAAACCGTTGCACAAAGATTACACTGAATGCAACGTTCTGAATTCCAATCTGGAATACGATCACAAACAAAACGCTTCTCATTTTGGCTGCTAGCAGTTGGGAATTTGCCGGCAGAGAGTCCATTAATCACAAAAGCACTAACTGGAATTTCATTTCCCTTCTGTAAATCTGCTAATTTCTGCAAGTCAAACATGTGAGTAAAAAGTTTTTTCTCTTCCTTTTCATCTTCATCTGGTAAGCTTGACCAGGCAGGATCAATCTCAACTTCCTCTAAATAATCAAGTGCTCTATTCATGACCTGAACATTAGCGTCCACTAATTCTTGGCTGATTTCGCTATACTTACTGATAACCTGATCTTTCAAATGAAAGAAAGCATGTTTAAAATCTACCAGATTTGTTAGTTTCAAAAAGCAAACCTGCATAATTGTATTGACTTTAGGACCTAATTCATACTCGCGTGCTAATTTACTAGCTGGAATTACATAAAAACGGATACGTTTTTGCGATAGGATACGTCTGATTTTATTAGGAAGAATGCGTGCAACTTTATCAGCACCATAACTAGAATTTAAAAGGAATGTTCCGCCTTCTTGAATACCATCCAAGATACCATAACGTTTAAGATAACGTTCTGTATAACAGCTAACAAAATTCGGATGGTAAACTTGATAGCTAGAGCGAATAGGTTCCTTTGAAAATCGCAAATGTGAAACTGTTAGGTTATCTGTCTTGCGTGAGTCAAACCAAAACTGCCCTTGCACATCTAGACTGGATAATTCACCAATTGTCTTAGCAGTCTGACGGCTACAACTAACAGCACCATCTGAGCCCATGCCCCAAGTCTTTGATTGAAAACAATTTTTTACAGGAGTCAAATCTTTACAGCCAATCTCTTCTAAAGATAGATTTGTTACATCATCTTGGATCCCAATCGTAAAACGATGCTTACTTTTTTCTTTCTCAACTTCTAAAATAGCTGCGCGAATCTGAGCAGCCGTTACATCTTTTGAACCTAGACCATAACGTCCACCAATAATCTTTGGATGGCACTGCAACTCATAGCAAACACTCTGTATGTCCAGGAGTAGTGGCTCTGCTAAGGAACCATTCTCCTTTGTCCGATCCAAAACAACAATCTGCTTGACTGTCCTTGGAAGTTTTTCTAAAAAATTCTCTCTAGGAAATGGACGATAAAGATGCAAGTTTAGACTACCATAATGAGAATCTTTTTGATTGAGCTCATCAACGACCTGATGAATAGCATCATTTACGGATCCCAAAGCAATAATAACTGTCTCTGCTTCTTTAGCTCCATAATAATCAACTATACCACGCTGTGTTCCAAACAAGGGGTTATATTTACTTAAAACTTGCTTCATCAACTCAGGGACAAGACTATAAAGGCTATTATTAGATTCTAACTGTTGAAAATAAATATCTGGAGCCATACTTGACCCAGAAGCTGTTGGTTCATCATTCCGCATGGACTCTTTCTTAAAAGCGTGAATATATCCTCTATCTATAACTTCTCCTATTTCATTTATGGTAGGAAGAACGATTTTCCTTTGTTCATGACTAGTATTAAAACCATCAAAAAAGTGTAAAACAGGAAGTCTGGCTCTTACAGCTAATTCATGAGCTACTGCGGCAAAAAGCGCGGCTTCTTGCACAGAGGAAGCACAAATCATAATAACACCTAAATGACGGACAGCCATCACATCGCTATGATCACCAAAAATACTGAGCGCACTAGTAGAAAGAGAACGTGCAGATACATGAAGAACTATTGGCAATTGTTCTCCAGCCATTTTTAATAATGTAGGCTCCATTAAAAGAAGACCTTGTGAACAGGTATAAGTCGTAGCTAAGGTTCCCACTTTTAGGAGACCATGCAGAGCTCCTGCTACACCTGCCTCAGACTGCATTTCGATTGTTTGAACAACATTCCCAAAAGCATTCTTAGTTTTTCTTCGGTTAGCCATCTCTTCCACTTTTTCTGCCATAGTAGAGGACGGTGTAATAGGATAGATGGCAGCAACTTCTGTAAAAGCATACGACACATGAGCTACAGCTTCATTGCCATCCAGAACAACTTGCATCTGCTTCGCCCCCTTTCAAAAATGTAAGAGTGTTAAAGGCTAGAAAAATCTATACTTTTAATAGTTGCTTTTACAATTAATCTTATTTATAAATTATAGAAATTTGATGAAATATGTTTTATCCCCTAAAAGTTTCACTACCTAGATTGTAAGATATTTTTGATAAATAATATAAAACAATGTTGATAGATTTATGGTAAAATTTTGACTTTCTTTTTTTATTTATTTCCTAAAAATTAGAATTTTTTTATTTGCAAATAACAAATTTTTGCACTTTTTTATCCAAAAATATGCCAACCTTTTTTTAAAAAAGGATTTATACTTATAGCGTGAGAGAAAGGAGTAACTCTATGCTGATAGAACGTGCTTATTTATTTCCCAGTCAAAAGACGGTTATTGATATAAAAGACGATTTTGATCACCCCAACCATCTATTAACTATCGGCATTGCTTCTTCGGCAGATGCTGAAAAAGTTATTTCAACTTTAAAAGCACAGGGAGTCAATAAAATTGATATTTCTCCTGATTTGAACTTTGAATCCAAAACCACAGTAGTTGAACCTCATTGTCGTGATAGCGACGAGGATAAATTATTAGGAATTATTACGGCATCTTGTTTAAAGGCTGTCACTCTAGCAAGGGAGTTGAAAATACCAGTCACCTTTTCTCTTGTTGATCAGGCAGGCCACGAACTCTTTAGTTATCGAATGCCCCATGCTTTACTTGTTAGTATTGAACTTGCAAGAAAGAAGGCACGTACCGCTGTCTATATGAATTCCGCTACCAGTGCTCTACATAGCCTATCACAACCAGAAGGAATACTCTACAATATTGAGGCCATCAGCCAAGGGCAAATTGTTACTTTTGGTGGCGGTCTTCCACTTGTTTATGATGGTAAAGTATTCGCAGCTGTCGGTGTGAGCGGTGCTTCTAATCCCGAAGATGATGAACGAATTGCTAATTGTTGGATTCATTATCTTACTAGTTTACATTTGTACCAATATTTACACATCTCAAATTTGAAAGGAGTTTCATATAATGAAAACATTTGATGTGAAACCAGGGTTCTCAGAACCAACTGCACGTATAAAAGCATTAAAAAATGCTGTACTTGATGCTTCACCTCGTATTGAGGTAGAACGTGCACGTTTGATTACAGAATCTTACAAGGAAACGGACGGGCAACCAACCGTCCTGCGGCACGCTCTGGGGCTGAAAAAAATCCTTGAAGAACTACCTGTTATCATTCGAGAAAATGAATTGATCGTCGGAACTGCTACGATTCAACAGCGGTCTTGCCAAATGTTCCCTGAATTTGGACCACAAGGTTTAACAGATGAATGGGAAACTGTGTCAAGCCGTTCTGCCGACCCATTTGCTCTAGATGAGGCAACCAAAAAAGAACTCAAAGAAATTTTCGATTGGTGGGGCAAGGAAACGACAAGCAGCTATGCTCTCTCACTCATGGATGAAAATACAAAAGAAGCTATGGCTGCTGGAGTATTCACTGTTGGTAATTATCTAGCGGGCGGTGTTGGTCACTTCTGTGCTAATTATGAAAAAATTATTAAGCATGGAATTCGTGGTGTTATCAATGAAGTTATTACAGCTATGCAGGCTGCCGATAAAAAAGATCCTGAATGGGTCAATAAAGAACAATATTACAAAGCTGTCTTAATCACTTTAAATGCAGCCGTAAACTTCGCAAATCGTTATGCTGATAAAGCCGAAGAAATGGCTCGTGCTACCAATGACAGCAAACGAAAAGCTGAACTCTTGAAGATTGCTGAAATTTGTCGAAAGGTTCCTGAACAACCAGCGACTAGCTATTATGAAGCATTACAATCATTCTGGTTTATCCAACTAATTCTTCAAATAGAAAGTTCCGGTCACTCCATCTCCCCAGGACGTTTTGACCAGTACATTGATCCATTCTATCAAGCCGATCCAATTAGCCAAGAAGATGCTCAAGAATTATTGGACTGCTTATTTGTTAAGTTCAATGATATCAATAAACTTCGTGATATCGGTACAGCTACTGCTTTCGCCGGTTATCAAATGTGGCAAAATATCAACTGTGGTGGACAAACAAAAGATGGACGCGATGCTACCAACCCAACTTCTTATATGGAGATTGAAGCAATGGCCCACTTGATGTTAGCAATGCCTTCTCTATCTCTACGTATTTGGAATGGATCTCCTGATGAGTTTCTAATGAAAGGTGCTGAATTAGCTCGACTCGGTGGTGGACAACCAGCTTTCTATAATGATGAGGAAATTATTCCAGCTAAAGTTAATCGTGGTATTCCTCTTGAAGAAGCACGTAACTATGGTATTGTAGGATGTGTAGAACCTAATATAACAGGTAAAGAACATGGATGGCATGATGCTGCTCTCTTCAATTTACCAAAAGTATTAGAAGTTACCATGGAAAATGGACGGCTAAATGGAAAACAAATTGGTCCAAAAACAGGGGAGTTTGCAGATTTTAAGACCTACGAAGAATTCTGTGCTGCTTATGAAAAACAAATGGAATTCTTTGTAAAATTGTTGGTACGTGCAGATAACTCAGTAGATTATGCACATCGTCGTTATGGCCAATTAGCCTTTGTTTCCACTATGATAGAAGATTGTATCGGACGTGGTAAAACAATGGAAGAGGGCGGTGCTATTTACAACTTCATAGGCCCTCAAGGTATCGGTTCTGCCAATATGGGAAATGCTCTCTACAATATCAAGAAATTAGTCTTTGAAGATAAAAAATTCACTATGGCAGAACTTAAAGAAGCTATGGATCACAACTGGGGTAAACCTCTTGGTACCATTAATCCTGTAACTGGTATGGTAGATAAATCTATTGCCCATACACCTGAAACAAAAGACTTAGATGCTATCGTTGAAGCCGTTAAAAAGGTCTTAGGCAATGATTCTAGCATTGACTTTTCTAATCTTAAACTGGATAAGACATCAAGTATTGCCAAAACTGGAAAAGAAGATCGTTATCAAGAAATTCATAAACTGATTATGGACTCTGACAAATATGGTAACGATTTAGATGAAGTAGATAACTGTGCACGCTATGCTTCTCGTGTTTACTGTAAAATCCTTGAAACCTATCCAACACCTCGCGGTGGCTGCTATCAAGCGGGTCTCTACCCAGTATCTGGTAATGTTCTCTTTGGATCCTTCATTGGAGCTACGCCAGACGGACGTTATAAGACAGAAACCATTGCTGAGGGGGTATCACCAACCCGTGGTACTGACGTTTTAGGTCCAACTGCTGCCGCTAATTCAGTTGCTAAGCTGGATCACTTCATCGCTTCAAACGGTACTCTTTATAATATGAAATTTAGTCCAGAAGCTGTCGCTGGCCAAGAAGGATTGGCTCGTCTATCCGCTTTAATTCGTGGTTACTTTGACCGTAAAGGTGGTCATGTTCAATTCAATATCATGAACCGTGATGTTCTCCTTGATGCACAAAAGAATCCACAAAACTACAAAGACTTAATTGTACGTGTTGCTGGATACAGTGCACAATTTATCTACCTTGATAAAACTGTTCAAGATGACATCATCGCTCGTACAGAATTTTCAAGATTTTAGTCAACTTTAAAGCTCTTTAGAAAGGGGAGACTCATGGAAACGGTTGATATTGATTTTAACAAACAAGCTTGCGTCTTTAATATCCAACGTTTCTCAATCCACGATGGACCAGGTATCCGAACAATTGTCTTTCTAAAAGGTTGTCCTCTACGTTGTAAATGGTGCTTCAATCCCGAATCACAATCTCCGGAACCAACTCCCGATTTTGGAGAGTATCTGACCGTTCAGGATGTCTTTGAGCAGATTCGCAAAGACTCTGTGACCTATCGCAGGTCTGGCGGTGGTGTAACTTTTTCAGGTGGTGAAGCGCTCATGCATCCCGACTTTCTAGAGGAAGTAATCAAAGTCTGTAAAATCAATGGTTGGAATACAGCTATTGAAACTACCGCTTTTGCAAGTGAAGCCGTTATCAGGCGGATCATACCTATGCTAGATTATATTCTACTGGATATTAAAGCAATTCCAGAACAGCTTCACAAAGAGCAAACAGGTGTTGCCAATCAACGAATTTTACGAAATGCGCTAATCATCAATGACATTGCAAAAAATGTCACTGTACGTGTACCCGTAATACCAAACTTCAACTACTCCGAAAAGCAGATCCACTATATTTGTAGATTTGTCGAACATATGGATAATGTTCGCACTATCCACCTCTTGCCTTATACCAACTTTGGAGAAAGTAAGTATAAAATTCTGGGGCGAGATTATGAACTCCACGATGTCAAGCCTCTGCGTCAAGAGGACCTCTATCATTTGAAAGAAATCGTTGAAGGATATGGCTTCACCTGCCTTATTGGCGGATAATATATAAAAATAAAAGGAGAAATAAATGGATCAAGAATTACTCAATAAGGTAGTTCAAGGAGTACGAGATGAGCTTAATAAAACAACTCCTACTACCTCATCTGACTGCCCAATAAACTGTGCGACATCCATCACCGAGTTTGTAGGTACCGCTATAGGCGATACAATTGGACTAGTCATTGCCAACGTGGATCACGAGCTCCACGAAAAAATGGGCATTGACCCTAAATACCGCTCCATTGGTATTATTGGTGCGCGTGTAGGTGCAGGCCCTCATATCATGGCAGTGGATGAAGCTGTCAAAGCGACTAACACCGAGGTTCTCTCTATTGAACTACCACGTGATACCAAAGGTGGTGCAGGCCATGGCTCTCTCATTATCATTGGTAGTGATGATGTTTCAGATGCTAGACGCGGTATTGAAGTGGCGCTAGCAACACTGGATCAAACATTTGGAGATGTCTACAGCAATGAAGCTGGACATTTAGAATTCCAATATACAGCTCGGGCCAGTTACGCTATAAACAAAGCTTTCGGTGCGCCACTTGGTAAATCTTTCGGACTAATCTGTGCAGGCCCTGCAGCTATTGGTGTCGTGCTAGCA
>NZ_KB904415.1 GCF_000380065.1 Streptococcus massiliensis DSM 18628
CTCATCGCTTTAAATATCAAAAAGGAGAGAACCAATTCGGTTCTCTCCAGGGTATGACTTTGCGTTAACCCACTACAGTTGACAAAGAGCCAAAAAACCTGAGCTTTCACTCAGGTTAATAGGATTATTTTTTAGTTGATTGACGTTGGTAAATACCATGTGCTAATTGCACTTCGCGCTCTTCTAAATCTTCCTTATGCATAATCTTGGTCAGCATACGCATACTAATAGCACCAAGGTCATAAAGCGGCTGGCTAATCGTTGTCAAATTAGGTCGGGTAAAGCGCGTCACTTGCGTATCATCACTCGTGATGATTTCAAAGTCCTCAGGAACTTTTACTCCTTGATCTGATAAGCCATTTAAAAGTCCTGCAGCAAGCTCATCACCTGTCACCACAGCAGCCGTTGCCTTAGAAGCAATCACGCGTTCAGCCAAGCCATAACCGTCTTCATAGCTGTATTTAGACTCAAAAACTAAACCTTCACTGTAAGGCAATTTTCTTGCTTTTAATCCCGCCTTGTAACCAACCAGTCGAATCTTGCCGTTAATATCATCAACTAACGGTCCGCTGACAAAAGCAATTTTTTCATTGCGTTCAGCCAGAAAATCAACTGCATCTTGTGTTGCCTTCTTGTAGTCAATATTGACACTCGGAAGCTGATGCTCCACATCTACTGTGCCTGCCAGAACAACTGGCGTACGTGAACGAGAAAACTCTGAGCGAATCTTTTCAGTCAAATGATAGCCCATAAAGATGATACCGTCAACTTGCTTAGAAAAGAGTGTATTTACCACTGCAACTTCCTTATCATCATCTTCATCACTATTTGCAAGGACAATATTATACTTATACATTTCGGCAATATCATCAATCCCTTTAGCTAGAGTTGAGAAATAGCTATTGGTAATGTTTGGAATAACCACACCGATTGTCGTCGTTTTTTTGCTGGCTAAACCACGTGCCACCGCATTTGGACGATAATCCAAGCGCTCAATAACCTCAAGCACTTTTTTCCGTGTATTTTCCTTTACATTTTTATTGCCATTGACAACGCGGCTTACGGTTGCCATCGAAACGCCTGCCTCACGGGCAACGTCATAAATGGTTACTGTATCGTCTGTATTCATACATTTTCCTTTCTATATTAATTGAAAATATCGTTTTCATAATCCTGCCAAAATCATTCTATCATTTTTTGGAAACACTTTCAAGCATTTTGCGGTTTTTTTGCAATTCCCTTGGTAACAAATTGATTTTTACTTGATTTTTGCTGAATATTTTGCAAAAATATAAGGAAAGGTAAGGGATTTCCCCTTTTAGAAAGAAGGTCTCCTATGACTAAAATTCAACAAATTCAATCTTATCTTGCTAGTGAAAAACTTGATGTAGCCGTTGTTTCTGATCCTGTTACAATTGACTACTTGACCGGTTTTTATAGCGACCCGCACGAGCGGCAAATGTTTCTCTTCATTTTTACTGATGCAGAACCACTTCTTTTTGTTCCGGCTCTTGAGGTAGAGCGAGCAACAAAAGTCCTTGATTTTAAGGTCGCCGGTTATGTTGATTCGGAAAATCCTTGGAAAAAGATCAAGGCAAATTTGCCACTTGTCACTGTTAAGAATGTAGCGGTGGAATTTGATAACTTGATCCTGACAAAATACAATGGTCTGCGGCAAGTGTTTGAAGGAGCGAACTTTGAAAATCTCACTCCAACTATCAACCGAATGCGCCTCATCAAATCAACCGATGAAATTAAAAAAATGCTGGTTGCTGGTGACTACGCGGACAAGGCTGTGCAACGCGGTTTTGAGGCCATTGCTGCTGGAAAGACTGAAACTGACATCATCGCTGAAATTGAATTTGAAATGAAAAAACTAGGTGTGGAGATGAGTTTTGAAACCATGGTTTTGACGGGTGACAATGCTGCGAATCCACATGGCATCCCCGGACCAAACAAGGTCGAAAACGATGCCTTACTTCTCTTTGACCTTGGCTGTAAAACCCTAGGCTACTGTAGCGATATGACGCGGACTGTAGCAGTTGGTCAACCCGTTCAATTCAAAAAAGATATTTACAACTTAACTCTTGAAGCGCAACAAGCAGCGATAGAATTTATCAAACCAGGTGTGACTGCTCATGAAGTGGATCGCGCCGCTCGTCAAGTTATCGAAGATGCTGGCTACGGTGAGTATTTCAACCACCGTCTGGGACACGGTATCGGTATGGACGTACATGAATTTCCATCCATTATGGAAGGAAATGACTTGGTTATTGAAGAGGGCATGTGTTTCTCTGTTGAGCCCGGTGTCTATATCCCAGGCAAGGTTGGCGTGCGGATTGAGGATTGTGGTCATGTCACCAAAGACGGTTTTGAACTCTTTACCAGCACGAGCAAGGACTTACTTTATTACGACTTATAAGCAAAAATCTGAGACTTTAGTTGAAGTCTCAGATTTTTATTTTATTTATTAAAGTCTGTTTTAATTGTTCTTTCAACATTTGCATTTCTTCTGGGGCTAACTTGCTATCTTCACTAGTCATTTCTTCAAAGGGAACCCACCAGACGGGACCGCGTCCCTTGATACCATAGCCCTTCATATCCCCTTCGCGGCGCGGAAAAAGATGCCAATGCAAATGCGCATCACCGTTGCCCAAGAGATCAACATTCATCTTTTCGGCTGCAAAACATTCCGCCACCGCTTCTTCCACCAAGGACATTTCAGCTAAAAATTGCAATTTGAACTCAGGCTCCAGCTTGTGCAAGTCACGAACATGCTCCTTGGCTAAAAAAAGCGTGTAGCCCCGAAAATACTGGTGGTCACCTAGCACAACATAACCCGTTTCTAGCTCAGCCACAAAGTAAGGATTACGATTTTCCTTAATCCATTCAATCCGCTCGCAAATTAGGCACATAACTTTCCCCTTACCCAATCAAACTGCCGTTTGGTACACTGTCATCGACAGTGAGGAGGGTTAGATTGTCGCCATGCTCGGCCGAGAGAATCATGCCCTGGCTGATGTGTCCCAGCATCTTGCGCGGTTTGAGGTTAGCAACGATTTGAACTTTCTTGCCGACCAGTTCTTGCTCATTGGGGTAGAACTTGGCAATCCCTGATAAAATCTGGCGGTCTTCGCCATCACCTGCGTCCAAGCGGAATTGCAGCAATTTCTCCGAACCTGCAACCTTGCTCACTTCCTTGACCTCGGCAACGCGGATTTCCACCTTGTCAAAATCGTCAAACTTGATTTCTTTGCGGTTGAGGGTCAGCTCGACTTCTTCTGGCATCCAGACCTTGTCAGCTGCTGGTTTTCCTGCGCTCATTTGCTCCTTAATATAGGCAATCTCCTCATCCATATCAAGCCGTGGGAAGATCGGCGTGCCTTTAGCGACCACGGTCAAGCCTGTCGGCAAATCAGCCAAAGCCAGATTTTCCAGACTAGCAACTGGCTCCATACCTAATTGCTCCAAAACAGCACGACTCGTCGTCATCATAAAAGGCTCAATCATATGGGCAACGAGGCGCAAACTTGCCGCCAAGTGGCTCATGACGCTTGCCAACTGCTCACGCTTGCTTTCGTCTTTTGCCAAGACCCAAGGAGCGGTTTCGTCGATATATTTATTAGTACGGGCGATAAGGTTCCAGACGGCTTCCAAAGTCCGTGGGTAATCCACCGCTTCCATGTATTTGTGGTAGTCTGCGACTGCTTGCTCAGCAGCTTCCGCCAAAGAAGCGTCAAAGTCGGTGACATTTTCTTGATAGCTCGGCACCTGACCGTCAAAATACTTGTTAATCATGGCAACCGTACGGTTGAGGAGATTGCCAAGGTCATTTGCTAGCTCGTAATTGATCCGGCCGACATAGTCCTCTGGCGTGAAAGTGCCGTCACTTCCGACAGGAAGGCTACGCATGAGATAGTAGCGCAGCGGATCGAGGCCGTAGCGCTCGACCAGCATTTCTGGATAAACGACATTGCCTTTAGATTTGGACATTTTACCGTCTTGCATGACAAACCAGCCGTGAGCAATGAGGCGGTCTGGCAATTTCAAGTCCAGCATTTTGAGGATAATCGGCCAATAAATCGAATGGAAACGCAGAATATCCTTGCCGACCATGTGGTAGACAGTCCCATTCCAGAACTTGTCAAAGTTAGCGTGATTATCTTGCCCATAACCAAGAGCCGTCGCATAGTTGAGCAGGGCATCAATCCAGACATAGACCACGTGCTTCGGATTGGACGGTACAGGCACGCCCCAGGTAAAGGTCGTCCGTGACACCGCCAAATCTTCCAGCCCCGGCTCAATAAAGTTTTTCAGCATTTCATTCATGCGGCTGTCTGGCGAGATAAAGTCAGGTTGACTCTTGAAGAAATCAGCCAGCCAGTCTTGGTACTTGCTGAGGCGAAGGAAGTAAGACTCTTCTGATACCCACTCAACCTCGTGCCCGCTCGGCGCAATCCCGCCTGTAACCTTGCCGTTTTCGTCGCGGAAGACTTCTGCCAACTGGCTTTCGGTAAAGAATTCCTCGTCTGAAACAGAGTACCAACCTGCATATTCGCCGAGGTAGATGTCGTCCTGCGCCAGCAATTTTTCAAAAACAGCCGCCACTACTTCTTCGTGGTAATCGTCGGTCGTGCGGATAAACTTGTCGTAAGAGATGTCTAAAAGCTCCCAGAGTTCCTTGACGCTAGCTGCCATGCCGTCCACATAAGCCTGCGGTGACACGCCAGCTTCTTCAGCCTTGCTTTGAATTTTTTGTCCGTGCTCATCGAGCCCTGTCAGATAAAAGACATCGTAGCCCATGAGACGCTTGTAGCGCGCTAGAACGTCGCAGGCAATGGTCGTATAGGCAGAACCGATGTGGAGCTTACCACTGGGATAATAAATGGGCGTTGTAATGTAAAAATTCTTTTCAGACATGATTTCTCCTTGTATCTAGGGCAAATGAAACCCTTTTGTATCTACAATTTCAAAAGTCGTTTTAACTTTTGAAGCAATATCCTATTATACCATTTTTTTAAAGAAGAGACTATTTCAAAAATAAAAAATTGAGGACTGTACCTCAATTTAATAAGTTACTACGCTGACTTGTCCCTTATCATACTCAGCGATAAAAATATCTGCTATATCTGTATAACCTTGCTCATTTAGAGTTTCCAACAACCACTCTTCGGTCTTATCAATAGACTCTAGCACATCTTGCTGGATAACACCGTCTGTGATAATTGGATATTTAGGATTTTCTTCACCTCTTTGAACGACGATCAGTTGCCCATTTTGCTCCAGAACTGCCCGTTTAACTTGCTTGATTTGAAAAATACCTTGCCCACGGAGCTTGAGAGCCACATCAGAAGCAGCTAAACCAGCCGAACGACACGTTTCAACATCTAGTTGCCCACGCTTGATAATGACTAAGGGCTTGCCATCAACCATTTGCTTAATCCAGTGATTGTTGGTCTTGAGCCATTTGAGACTAAGTACTAAAATTGCCCAAATCAAGAGAATAATAATAAATTGAAAAACAGTAATGGACGGACTGTAAATCACACCACCGATGATACCACCAAGAACATAATTTTGTACCTGATCACTCGCTGAATTGGGTGCAAGATTCCCCTTTCCCGAAATATTGATAACAAAAACTAAAGACAAAAGTCCAATAGCCAGTTTGATTGCCACTTCCCAGTATGAAATTGCCATTTAATTTGCCTCCACTAGTTCTACATTTGGATTTTTCAATTCCATTTTCTCTAAGAGATAGCTATCTGGATCGCTCCCTGCAATCGCACGGTAAAAGTTTTTTCCCACCTTGACAATGGCTCCGTCTGTTGCTGCCGAAGTATTGACATAAACTTCCGACTTTTTGACCCCCAGTTTTTTAGAAATAACCTCGATAAAATGAAGCGATGTCCGATACTGATTATCTGTTGCTTGGTTGGTCTGGTATTGACCAAAGCCCATCAGAGCAACAGTCACAGCTGATAAAGCAAAGATAATAACCAATTCCCGAAACTTACTGTCCCGCTTTTCATGTGCATATTTAAAACTAAAGAAAATAACCAAGAGCAACAGGACTAAAAAAGTTCCGACCAAAAGCCAATTTACTGTAGAAATCTGCCCCGTCACATAGTCATAAGAATAAAATTTCATTTGTTTCTCCTCATTGTTCTCTATTATAGAAAACTTTCCTCAGGTTTTCAAGTTGCTCAGCTATAAAAGGCAGAGAAAATTTGGTATAATGTTGCTAGAAAAAGATTAGAAACGAGAATTACATGAAACTCATCTCTTGGAATATCGACTCGCTCAATGCTGCTCTGACCAGCGATTCTGCTCGGGCTCAGCTATCGCAAGCGGTGCTACAAACTTTGATTGACTTGGACGCCGACATCATCGCCATTCAGGAAACCAAATTATCCGCTAAAGGGCCGACCAAAAAGCACTTGGAAATTTTAGCGCAACTTTTCCCCAATCATGAAAACACCTGGCGCTCCTCTGTTGAGCCCGCTCGTAAAAGCTACGCGGGCACCATGTTCCTCTATAAGAAAGGGTTGACGCCAACTATCACCTTTCCTGAAATCGGCGCACCGTCAACCATGGACGCGGAAGGACGGATTATCACGCTGGAGTTTTCAGACTTTTTCGTAACCCAAGTCTACACGCCCAATGCTGGCGACGGATTGAAACGCCTAGAAGAACGCCAGATTTGGGATGAAAAATACGCGGATTATCTGCTAGGCTTGGATAAAGAAAAGCCTGTCCTTGCAACAGGCGACTACAATGTAGCCCACAAGGAAATCGACCTGGCTCACCCAGCCAGCAACCGCCGCTCGCCTGGATTCACCGACGAAGAACGAGCTGGCTTTACTAATCTGCTCGCTAAGGGCTTTACCGATACCTTCCGCCACCTGCACGGCGATGTGCCTGATGTTTACAGCTGGTGGGCGCAGCGTAGCAAAACCAGCAAAATCAACAATTCTGGCTGGAGAATCGACTACTGGCTGACCAGCAATCGGATTGCTGACAAGGTCACAAAATCAGAAATGATTGATTCTGGTACGCGCCAAGACCACACGCCAATTTTGCTGGAAATCAACTTATAAGCTTGACAGAAACTTGACAAATTTGTCAAGTTTTTCTTTAGTCAAATCCCTTTGCAAGCCTGAAAACATCTAAATGTCAAAGAACTTTGATAGCCAAAAAGATTGGATTTTTTTATAATAATCTTAGAAAAGAAAGGACAACTATGGAACTCGGAAAACAAATTCAATTTTATCGTAAGCAAAAGCAATTATCGCAAGATGATTTAGCTGAAAAGTTATTCGTCAGTCGCCAGTCCATTTCCAACTGGGAAAGAGGAGCGACTTATCCCGATATTCAAAACTTGCTGCTCCTCAGCCAAGTTTTTGAAATCAGCTTAGATACATTAGTAAAAGGAGATATTGAAGAAATGAAACAAATCATTCACCAAGCAAACTATACACGATATGTAAAAGATGCCCAACTCTTGACACTCCTTCTGTTAGTCACTGTTTTAACCGGCCCTCCGCTCATTTTATATTTAAATTGGTATGGGATAGCTATCACTTTATTGATTTGGGCTGTTGCTTTCTTTTACTCTTTGCGAGTGGAAAAGTTTAAAAAAGCGCATAATCTCAGAACTCTTCAGGAAATCGTTGCTTACGATGAAGGAAAAACACTGACTGAGATTGAACAAGCCCGTGAAGACGGTAAAGCACTCTATCAAAAAATTATAATTGTTGTAGCATTTACTCTTATTTCTGCTCTGCTTGCTTTGTTAATTTCAGTCATTTCCCTTTGGCTTTTTCCTATAAAATAAAACGAGGCTAGGTGAAAAGAACCGCTTATAATGGACAGTATAAAACATGTATGCTACTGTTCTATAAGGAGGTTCTTTTGTTATGGCTAAAAAAGGGAGTCGCTTTACAAGGTATTCACCTGAGTTTAAGTTACAGGTAGTGGAAGACTACCTCAGCGGACAAAGTGGAGGGATGTCCTCTATCGTGAAAAAATATGGCTTAAAATCAGATAGTCAAGTTCGGAATTGGACGAGGAAATATAGAGAAAATCCAACCTTACTCAAGCGAGACTTACGAGGTTCCAAGAGCTCAGGTCGT
>NZ_KB904416.1 GCF_000380065.1 Streptococcus massiliensis DSM 18628
GAGAATTGACATGGGATTGGTACTTATGGCCAATAACCTCCTAAAATACAATAAGAGAACGACTCAAAATTAAAAAGCTAGAGTTCCGCAATTGGGAAGCTCTAGCTTTTTTTGTGGCTGAGAATTATTTTGTCCCAGGCTCTTTGAATTTTTTAGGAATTAAACCAAACCTTGAGCAATCATAGCGTTCGCTACGTTTTCGAAGGCAGCGATGTTAGCACCAGCTAGATAGTCTTTGCCAAGTCCGTAAGTTTCAGCGGTAGATTTAGCTGTGTTGAAGATGTTGGTCATGATGTCCTTGAGACGGCCGTCAACTTCTTCGCGAGTCCATGACAGACGAAGGCTGTTTTGACTCATTTCCAGAGCGGATACGGCTACACCACCAGCATTAGCTGCTTTGGCAGGTCCGTAGAAGATACCATTTTCTTTGTAAACAGCGATAGCATCCAGGTCGCTAGGCATGTTGGCACCTTCAGATACACAGATAATACCTTGAGCAACTAAGCGTTTAGCTGCGTCACCGTTGATTTCATTTTGAGTCGCACATGGCAGAGCAATATCATAGTTACCAGCGTAAGTCCAGACAGAGCCTTCGTAGTAAGTCGCACTTGCTTTTTCAGCAGCATATTCAGTCAAGCGAGCGCGGCGTTTTTCTTTGACATCTTGAAGAAGATCGAAGTCGATACCATTTTCGTCAATAACGTAACCGTTAGAGTCTGATACAGAGATGACAGTTGCACCGAGTTCTGTTGCTTTTTGCAAAGCGTATTGGGCAACGTTACCAGATCCTGAAACGACAACTTTCTTGCCAGCAAAGCTTTCGCCGTTGGCTTTGAGCATTTCTTCTGTGTAGTAAACGAGACCGTAACCAGTCGCTTCTGGACGAATGAGACTTCCACCGAAACCAAGAGGTTTACCAGTTAAGACCCCAGCGTCAAATTGGTTGAGGCGTTTGTATTGACCGTAGAGGTAGCCGATTTCGCGACCGCCGACACCGATGTCACCGGCAGGCACGTCTTTTGAAGGGCCGATATATTTTTGCAATTCAGTCATGAAACTTTGACAGAAGCGCATCACTTCAGCATCCGTTTTACCTTTAGGATCAAAGTCAGAGCCTCCTTTACCACCACCGATTGGGAGCCCAGTCAAGACGTTCTTGAAAATTTGCTCGAAACCGAGGAATTTGAGGATTGATTGGTTTACAGTTGGGTGGAAACGAAGTCCGCCTTTGTAAGGACCAACCGCTGAGTTGAACTGCACGCGGTAACCACGATTTACTTGCACTTTACCGTCGCGGTCAACCCAAGGAACACGGAAAGAAATCACGCGCTCAGGCTCAGTGATACGAGCCAAGATGTTTTCTTCGATATATTCTGGATGTTGTTCAAATACAGGTTCGAGGGTGCTGAGAAATTCTTCAGCTGCTTGGAGGAATTCTGCTTCGTGTCCGTTACGAGCTTTGAGGGTTTCAAAAGTACTTTGGATGTATTCTTTAGCAGTTGTCATAGGGTTCTCCTTTGATGTTATATTTTGTTACATGTGCTATTATAGCAAAAGAATTTTAAAAAGTAAAGAAAAAATTGAAATTTTCTAAAAATTTGCACAATTTGTTTTACAGAAATTTAAATGTGTAAAAGTCAACTTTTCTATAGATAAAGAAATAGCCCAAAAATCTTTCGTGCAAAATTTACCAAAATATGGTATGATAGTCTATAAACTATATCGAATGGAGAAATTCAAACTATGGAAGACCCCAGTCACCAGATCTTGATTTGGCAAGGACTTTTGCTTCTTATCTTAACTTTACTAAATGCCTTTTTCTCAGCTTCTGAGATGGCGATGGTGTCACTCAATCGTGCTCGTGTAGAGCAGAAAGCCGAAGAAGGGGATAAAAAATACAGTCGTCTTTTGCAAGTGCTTGAAAATCCAAATAACTTTTTGTCCACTATTCAGGTGGGGATTACTTTGATTAACATCTTGTCAGGGGCTAGTTTTGCAAATACTCTTGGGCAAGTGCTTGGAAAACTCATGGGGGGGTCTCAAACAGCGCATGCGATCGCCAGTTTTATTGCTTTAGCACTCTTGACATATATTTCCATTGTATTTGGTGAGCTTTATCCCAAACGGATTGCTCTAAATCTTAAGGATGAGCTGGCTGTAAGAACGGCACCTTTCGTTCTTTTCCTTGGAAAGATCGTCAGTCCTTTTGTTTGGTTGCTGTCAGCCTCGACAAACCTTCTCAGTCGCATTACTCCTATGGAATTTGACGATGCGGATGAAAAGATGACCCGCGATGAGATTGAGTACATGTTGACTAACAGCGAAGAAACGCTAGATGCTGATGAGATTGAAATGTTGCAGGGAGTTTTCTCTTTGGACGAGCTCGTGGCGCGTGAAGTTATGGTGCCTCGGACAGACGCCTTTATGATTGATATTGAGGACGATACAAAAGAAAATATCGAAGCGATTTTGAAACAAAGCTTTTCACGGATTCCTGTTTATGAAGGTGATAAGGATAATGTTATCGGGCTTATCCACACCAAGCGCCTCTTAACAGAAGCTTTTACCAATGGTTTTGATAATATTTATCTGCGTAAGATTTTGCAAGAACCACTTTTTGTACCTGAAACGATCTTTGTTGACGATCTGTTAACACAACTTCGTAATACGCAAAATCAAATGGCAATTTTGTTGGACGAGTATGGTGGTATGGCTGGTCTGGTCACTCTTGAAGATTTGTTAGAAGAAATTGTCGGAGAGATTGATGATGAAACAGACAAGGCAGCGGTTGATGTTTATCAGCTTGATGCGCAAACTTTCATTGTCCAAGGAACCATGAGTTTGAATGACTTCAATGAATATTTTGAAGTGGAATTGGAAAGCGATGATGTTGACACGATAGCGGGCTACTATATTACGGGTGTTGGGTCAATTCCCGCTAAGGGGGAGCGTTTGACTTATGAAGTTGATAGTGAAAGCAAGCATTTAGTTCTTACCAATGACAAGGTCAAGAATGGTCGAGTCATAAAAGTGAAATTAGTTGTAACAGATATTTTACCAGAAGAAGAAAAGAGCTAGAAAAATCTAACTCTTTTCTTTGTGCCGCCTAGCAAAGTCAACAAAGCGAAACTTTTCTAATTTATGGCGACTTTCGGTGTATTGAAACTGCTGCCCATTTGCTAGATAAACCTGTGACTTGACAGAAACTACGTGTTGATCGCTACCAATATTAAGGAGGATTTTGTCTTGGTCGGTGGCATGGTCAATGGTAATTTCTTTCTTGGCATAGGCAATATCAAGCCCGACTTGGTGTTCCAGATAGTCATAGATCGACTGCTCTGCTATTTCGCGCGTGAGCGCGGGGGCTAAGTCCTTGACGAGGTAGTCAATATCAAGAACAGAAGCAACATTATCAACCACTCGCTGGCGAATAATGCGCCAGACCAGACAATGCTCGGGAAAGCCGGTCACTTTGGATAATTTTTTGTCAATCGTTAGTTTTTCAAAACGGATGACATTGGTTGTGGAAACAATTCCTAACTGCTGCACCAATTCGCGGTAACTAGTTAGCTTGGAAACAGGAAAATCAATCTGTTCTTGCTGGACAACCTTGGAGCCTTGCCCTCGGATTTTCTCAATCAGCCCTGCTTTTTGTAGTAAATTTAGAGCCTTGCGAACAGTATCGCGACTCACTTGGTATTGCTTGCTTAGTTCGTGCTCGCTGGGCAGGTAATCGCCGATTGGATACTTGTCGTTTAAGATTTCTTGCTCAATGAGTTTAAATAATTGCTGATATTTTTTCATAAAATCCTCACTTGTCTACTTTTCTACATACAACTATAGAAATTTTACCAAAAATTTGGCTTTTTTCCCACAAACAACTTGCAGACAAGAAAGCAAACGTTTACAATGAGAATGTGAAAGAGTTGAACAAGTGAACTTGTAAGGCTCAAGCAAATTTTTAATAAAGGAGAGTGTTAGGGCAACCTAACCAAGCAAACAATGGGAAAATTCGAAAAAGAAGCTAAAAGCCTGTTAGATGCGATTGGTGGTAAGGAAAATATCACAGCGGTCAGCCACTGTGCGACGCGTTTGCGTTTTGTTCTTGCTGATGGTAAAAAAGCTGATGTCAAAGCGATTGAGGCAATTCCAACAGTCAAAGGAACCTTTACCAACGCTGGTCAATTTCAGGTTATCATCGGAAATGATGTACCGATTTTCTACAATGACTTCACAGCCGTGTCTGGCATTGAGGGCGTTTCAAAGGAGGCTGCTAAGGCTGCAGCAAAAAGTAACCAGAATCCGATACAGCGGGTCATGACGATGTTGGCTGAAATTTTCACGCCGATTATTCCCGCTATCATCGTTGGCGGTTTAATTCTTGGTTTTCGTAATATCCTTGAAGGTGTACAAATTCAAGCGCTCGGGCAAAAAATGGTGGACGGTGTTGCCCAATTTGCCAAAGATGGCGAGCCGATCTATAATACGATCGTTGATGTATCAAAATTCTGGAGTGGGGTAAACTCATTCTTGTGGTTGCCGGGTGAAGCGATTTTCCACTTCTTACCGGTGGGAATTGTTTGGTCTGTAACACGTAAAATGGGAACCAGCCAAATTCTGGGTATCGTTCTAGGTATCTGTTTAGTTTCACCGCAGCTTTTGAACGCTTATGCGGTTGCAAGTACACCAGCGGCTGAAATTGCTAAAAACTGGACTTGGGATTTTGGTTTCTTTACAATTAATCGTATCGGTTACCAAGCACAAGTTATCCCAGCGCTCTTGTCTGGTTTGTCACTCTCTTATCTAGAAATTTTCTGGCGGAAACGAATCCCAGAAGTCATTTCGATGATTTTTGTGCCATTCCTATCTCTTATTCCAGCTTTGATTTTGGCGCATACAGTCTTGGGCCCAATCGGTTGGACTTTGGGTCAATGGTTGTCAACCATCGTTCTGGCTGGCTTGACTGGTCCTGTTAAGTGGCTCTTTGGTGCAGTATTCGGTGCACTCTACGCACCATTTGTTATCACTGGTCTTCACCACATGACCAATGCTATTGATACACAATTAGTAGCTGACACAGGTGGTACGGGTCTTTGGCCAATGATTGCCCTTTCAAATATTGCCCAAGGTTCAGCAGTATTTGCTTATTATTGGATGAATCGTCGTAATGAACGTGAGGCACAGATTTCACTTCCTGCAACCATTTCAGCTTACCTTGGTGTAACCGAACCAGCTCTTTTCGGGGTTAATGTCAAATATATTTATCCATTTGTAGCAGGGATGATTGGTTCAGGGCTTGCTGGTTTCTTATCAGTTACTTTCAATGTGACTGCCAATGCGATTGGTGTCGGAGGTCTTCCGGGTATCTTATCTATCCAAGCTAAGTATATGTTCCCATTCTTCATTACGATGCTAGTTGCTATTATTGTGCCATTTACTTTAACGATTGTTTTCCGTCGTTTGGGACTATTTACAAAAACAGAAGATGAAACAGTAAAAGCACCACAAGTGGAAGCGATTGTTGAGGCAAAAGAAGCTGCACAACTTGCAGATTTGATTGAAGTTGCGAGCCCACTTGCTGGTCAAGTCAAAGAACTCAGTCAAGCGACAGACCCTGTCTTTGCCCAAGGTGTCATGGGGCAAGGTGTGGTTATCGAACCAAGTGAAGGAGAACTAGTAGCTCCTGTCAGTGGTGTTGTCTCTGTCCTTTTCCCAACGAAACATGCTGTGGGTATTGTGTCCGATCAAGGTGTTGAAATGCTTATGCACATTGGTATGGATACGGTGCAGTTGGACGGAAAAGGCTTCACGGCACATGTTGCCCAAGGAGATAAAGTAACTGTTGGACAAAAATTGATTAGCTTTGATATGGACGTCATCAAAGAAGCTGGTTATGTGACTGAAACACCTGTTATCATCACCAACCAAGACCTGTATCAAGCAGATGCACTCGGTCAGCTGCCACGTGTAGTCAAAGCTGGTGATCAGTTGATGACAGCGACAAAAATCTGAATTTGTAGTCAATAAGAAATAGCTAGAGGGATTGGGAGTGTGAACTCCGTCCCTTTTAGCGATAAGTAGAAAGAGTAATATGGTACTAGATAAAAGCAAAGTAGTTTATCAAATTTATCCAAAATCATTCAAGGATACGACTGGAAATGGGATTGGCGATTTGCAAGGGATTATCGAGAAACTGCCCTACTTGAAAGAATTGGGAGTGGATATGGTTTGGCTCAATCCATTCTATCCCAGCCCGCAGCGCGACAACGGCTACGATATTTCTGACTATACCGCTATCAATCCCCTGTTTGGCGATATGGCGGATTTTGAGGAAATGGTGGCAGTTGGGCGAGAACACGGGATTGACTTTATGCTCGATATGGTGCTCAATCATTGCTCAACCGAGCACGAGTGGTTCCAAAAGGCTCTAGCTGGTGACTCTTACTATCAAGATTTTTTCTTCATCCGCGACGAGCCGACCGACTGGGTTTCCAAGTTTGGTGGCAGTGCCTGGTCACCTTTTGGCGATACAGGCAAGTATTATCTGCATCTCTTTGACCCGACACAGGCTGACCTTGACTGGCGCAATCCTCACGTGCGCAAGGAGCTTTTTCAGGTGGTAAATTTCTGGAAAGATAAGGGAGTTAGAGGTTTTCGTTTTGACGTCATAAACTTGATTGGTAAGGATAAGGTTTTGGAAAATTGTCCGATTGATGACGGCAAGCCGGCTTACACCGACAAGCCTATTGTCCATGATTATCTGCGTCTCCTGAACCGAGAAACCTTCGGTCAAAGGGAAGCGGAATTTATGACGGTTGGTGAAATGAGCGCTACCACCATTGAAAATTGCATTCTTTATACGGTGCCAGAGCGGCATGAGTTGTCCATGGCTTTCAATTTCCACCATTTGAAAGTGGATTATGAAGACGGTCAAAAGTGGACGCTGAAAGATTTTGATTTTGAAGCACTGAAAAATCTTTTCCATACTTGGGGCAAGGAAATGAGCGAGCATGATGGCTGGAGTGCCCTCTTTTGGAACAATCACGACCAGCCACGCGCCCTCAATCGTTTTGTGGATGTGAAAAACTTCCGCAATGAGGGAGCGACCATGCTAGCGGCTAGTATTCACTTGTCGCGTGGGACGCCTTATATTTATATGGGTGAGGAAATCGGTATGCTTGACCCTGATTATGATAGCATGGATGATTATGCAGATATTGAGTCGCTCAATGCCTATCAAATCTTGCTGGAAGAAGGCAAATCAGCTGCTCAAGCCTTTGAAATTATCCAAGCCAAGTCGCGGGATAATTCTCGTACGCCTATGCAGTGGGATACGACAGAAAACGCTGGTTTTACAAGCGGCACGCCTTGGCTAAAAGTTGGAAAATCCTACCCGCAAATCAATGTAGAGCGAGAAATCAAAGGTCCGATTTTCACCTTTTATCAAAAACTGATTGCCTTACGGAAAGAATTACCACTTGTGGCAGAAGGAACTTACAAACCAGCTTTTGAAGACAGTCAACAGGTCTACGCTTTTGAGCGGGAGTTAGGGGAACAAAAACTTTTGGTGCTCAATAATTTCTACGCAACTCCGATTACCGTAGACATTCCTGAGGCTTACCAAAAGGGCCAAGTTCTCATCAGCAACTACGACACAGTAGAAGTCAGCAAGCAGCTTGAGCTACAGGCTTATCAGACCCTGGCGATTTTGCTGGGGAAATAAGATATAAAGGGGGAACTGATAAGTTCTGGCTCTATAATTTCTGTAGTGGGTAAAATCACTTTAGGAATTATGGAGCCTATTTTGTTGTAGAAAAAAAGTCCCATAAGACCTATAATGAAAAGCGATCAAACCATCATTAGAAAGAATCTTATGGAACAATTAAATTTTATCACAAACTTACT
>NZ_KB904417.1 GCF_000380065.1 Streptococcus massiliensis DSM 18628
CTTAAACTCAGGTGAATACCTTGTAAAGCGACTCCCTTTTTTAGCCATAACAAAAGAACCTCCTTATAGAACAGTAGCATACATGTTTTATACTGTCCATTATAAGCGGTTCTTTTCATAAGCCACTTTTTTATTTATTCTTCGTGTCAAGGATAATGGTAACAGGACCGTCGTTGACCGGTTCAATCTGCATATCCGCACCGAAAATCCCTCTCTTGACAGACACTTCCTGAGCCAGCAGGTCATTAAAGTCGTCATAGAGCTGGCTAGCCAAGCTCGGTTCTGCCGCACCGACAAAAGCAGGGCGATTCCCCTTTTTTGTATTGGCGTAGAGGGTAAACTGGGAAATCGACAAAATCTCGCCTGCAATGTCCCTGATCGACAGGTTCATCTTGCCTGCTTCATCTGAAAAAATCCGCATATTGGCAATTTTACGGGCAGCGTAGATCAAATCTTCCCGACCGTCATCTGGTGCCACACCGACCAAAAGGAGCAGACCTTGTCCGATTTGCTCGTGAAGCTGCTGCTCAATAGTCACTGAGGCACTTGTGACCCGCTGGATAACAATTTTCATGATTTTCTTCCTATTCTTTGATAGTAGCGCCTAGTCGCTAGTCCGCTCTGCCATCTCCCCCAAAACTAACCATTGGTGCGCTTAACCGAGTAGACTTCGGGGATGTTCTTGACCTTATCAACCACCGTCGTCAACATGGCCAAATTAGCAATTCCAAATGAAACGTGAATATTGGCAAATTTCATATCTTTAGTTGGCTGAGCATTAACTGTGGAAATAGTCTTAGTCGTATTAGATAAGACTTGCAGCACATCATTAAGTAAACCTGGACGGTTGAGCCCATGAATATCAATATGTGCCATGTATTCTTTGGTTTGATTGCTGTCCTCCCATTCGACATCAATTAAGCGCTGTTCGTAATTATCCTGAGCACGGAGATTCATACAATCTACACGATGAATAGCAACGCCACGCCCCTTGGTAATATAACCGACAATGTCATCGCCCGGCACAGGATTGCAGCATTTGGCAATCCGAATGAGCAGTCCTGACGCGCCTTGAATGACCACACCACCCTCATGTTTGACTTTAAGTGTGTTTTTACCTTCTCGCTTAACTTCGCCGCCCTTGACTAACTCTTCAGCTTCTGCTTGAAGACGTTTTTTCTCCTCCTCGCGCCGCTCTTTTTCAGTCAATTTGTTGGCAACTGAGACCGCACTAACCTCACCAAAACCAATAGCTGCCAGAAGGGCATCTTCTGTTTTATAACTAGCCTTTTGCAAGTACTCGTCCATGTGCTTACGATCCATATAGCGACTGGCTACGTAGCCCATTTCCTGAAGTTGGCTTTGAAGTTGTTCACGCCCCTTGCTGATAGATAATTCTTTATCCTGATTTTTGAAAAATTGCCGAATGCGATTGCGAGCCTTACTGGTCTTGACAATATTAATCCAATCGCGACTAGGACCGAAGGAGTTAGAACTTGTGATAATCTCGACTTGGTCCCCCGTTTTGAGTTTGGTTGTTAGAGGAACCATGCGCCCGTTAACCTTGGCACCTACTGCTCTTTCTCCGACTTTCGTGTGAATTTCATAAGCAAAATCGATTGGCCCAGAATCCTTGGGCAAAGCACGTACTGATCCATCGGGAGTGAAAACATAGATTTCTTCGGATAAGAAATTTTCCTTGACCGTATCAACAAAATCCTGTGCTCCATCCGACTGAGCTTGGAGTTCTGCCATTTCTGAAATCCAACTCATTCCAATCGCTGATTCCCTGCTGTCAACCTTACCCTTGATGCCCTTCTTATAAGCCCAGTGAGCAGCGACCCCAAATTCAGCAACCTCGTGCATTTCCTTGGTCCGAATTTGAAACTCAATCGGTCCTTTTGGTCCGTAAATAGTCGTATGAATAGACTGATAACCATTTGCCTTAGGATTGGCAATATAATCCTTGAAACGCCCTGGCATCGGTCGCCATAATTCGTGAATATAACCCAGCATGGCGTAAACATCACTTGGCGTATCCAAAATACAGCGAATCGCAATTAAATCATAAATCTCGTCAAAACGTTTTTTCTTGTCCTGCATTTTGCGATAAATGGAATAAATGTGTTTTGGTCGGCCGTAGATTTTCCCGTATAAATGCCGTTCATTGGCATAGGTAGACAACTTTTTGACAACCTCATCCACTAAAGCCTCGCGCTCACGACGTTTTTCTTTCATCATGTGGGAAATTTTATAGAATTCCGTTTCATTTAGATAACGAAAAGCTAGATCTTCCAATTCCCATTTCACACTGGAAATCCCCAAACGATGAGCCAAAGGGGCGTAAATATCCAAGGTCTCACGAGATATACGCTCCTGCTTATCCTTGCGCAGGTGCTTGAGCGTCCGCATATTGTGCAAGCGATCAGCCAACTTGACCAAAATTACCCGAATGTCCTCGGACATAGCCATCAGCATTTTTCGGTGATTTTCTGCTAGTTGCTCCTCATGTGACTTATATTTAACCTTACCGAGCTTGGTTACTCCATCAACGATTTGACGAACATCAGGGCCAAATTCCTTTTCCAGATCATCTAGGCTAGCACTCGTGTCTTCAACCACATCGTGCAAAAAACCACAAGCCACCGTCACTGCGTCAAGTTTAAGTTTAGCTAAAATCCCTGCCACTTGAATGGGATGAACAATGTAAGGTTCACCTGACTTACGAAACTGGCCATTATGACGGTCAATCGCATAAATAAGTGCTTTTTGTATAAAAGCTACCTCGGCGGGTTGCAAATATTCTCTGGTAAGGGCAATCACCTGATCGCCTTTTAAATTCTCTTCTTTCGGCATATTTCTCTCCAATTCTTGTATCCTATTTTATCACTTTTAGTTAGATATGAAAACAAGTAGTCCGCTTCTGTCACAATTTATTTTATTGAAAAACTTCTCTGAACGTACTTTCAGAGAAGTTTGAATATATTATTTTAATTCGCAGAGAACACTAACAGCTGATAAGGCATAGAGCGGTGCTGTTTCTGCCCGCAAAATCCGCGGTCCTAAGCCAGCGCAAGAAGCGCCCAACTGCTCGAAGGTTTCGATTTCGGCTGGCGACAGCCCGCCCTCGGGACCAAAAATGAGCAAGAGCTTCTGTCCTCTTTTCATGCCCTGCACCGCTTTGATCAAGGCCGCAGTCTCGCCTCCCTTAGCTGACTCCTCATAGGCAACCAAAACACGGTCAAATTCGCCAAAACGCGCCAGAAAATCATCTTTTTTTTCGAATAAGCTAACTTGTGGCAACCGATTTCGCTTGCTCTGCTCGGCAGCCCCCAGCGCAATCTTGCTCAGCTTTTCAGCTTTCTTGTCTAGCTTCTTTCTGTCCCACTTGGCAACTGACCAGTCGGCTGGAAAAGCCCAAATCGCATGAGCTCCCAGCTCAGTCGTTTTCTGACTGATAAATTCCAGCTTGTCTCCCTTGGGAAAACCACAAGCAATCGTCACCTGCAAGGGCAACTCGACTTGGTCAGGCAAATCTTCCACAAGCTCAAAATGATGTGCTTCCTTGTCCAAAACGCGCGCCAAACGCTTGATACCGTCATCAAACACCAGCACAACTTGGTCATTTTCCGCCAACCGCATGACCGAAAACATGTGCTTGACCGTATCTTTGTCGGTCACTGTCAAAGGCGAAGATGCCTGTCCTTTTATAAAATACTGCTGCATCTAGCCACCTCTCACTCCTGAAATATCCTTTGTTTTCTTGAAAATACAAGCATGCCACTCGCCCTGAATGAGCTGAGTTTCTAGGAAAAAGCCAGCAGCTTCAGCGGATTGCCGCACTAATTCCCACTTGTCAGCAATAATCCCACTCATAATCAGATAGCCCTCGTCATCCAGCAGACGATACGCATCCTCTGTCAGCTCCACTAAAATGTCCGCTAAAATATTGGCAACGATGACCTGGGCTTTCTGCTCCACACCGCGCAGCAAATCCCCTGTCGCTACCTGAATATTATCCATATAAGCGTTGAGATTGATGTTCTCCTGCGCCACGCGCACCGCCACTTCGTCCAAGTCATAAGCATAGATTTCCTTGGCGCCCAGAAGTGAACTGGCAATGGAGAGAACGCTGCTTCCCGTTCCCACATCCAGCACGGTCTCACCGCCGCGCAACACCTGTTCCAAGGCAAAAAGGCTCATCTTGGTGGTCGGGTGCGTCCCTGTCCCAAAAGCCATGCCGGGGTCGAGCTTGATGATCTTCTCGCCCGCAGTCGCTTCATAATCTGTCCAAGAGGGCACAATGGTCAAATCGTGGCTAATGCGGGTCGGCTCGTAGTATTTCTTCCAGTTGTCCGCCCAATCCTCTTCGACCAATTCTTGATTGGAAAGCTGGATGTTGCCCGTCTCCAAGCCAAATCCAGCTAATTCTCGCAGACCTTTTTCAATTTCTTGTTTAATTACCTTAATATCCATGGTATCAGGATAATAAGCCCTAATGGTAACCGTCTCTTCCTGCGCCACCTCGGGCAACACTTCGCCAAACCAATCCTCACGATTGAGGTAGTCGGCGCTATCATCAATCGCCACGCCCTGACTACCCGTCTCAATCAAGAGATTGCTGACCGCTTCTTCTGCCTCACGCTTGACCCGAATGGTCAATTCTTGCCATGTATCCATATTGCCTCCTAGTACCTGGGATAAGGATAAAAAGTCGTCTCTTGCAACTTCTTCTTGCCCGCTTCAAAAACTGCTTCATTCCAGACGATTTCAAACTCCTGAGCGTCCTCGTCTGCCAGAAAATCCATGAGTGCGTCCAGCCCTGCCTCAGCTGTTTGCCCCAAGAAATCCACAAAATAAGCCAGAAACTCACGCGACAGCCCCTTTTTGGGCTCGTAAGCCACCACCGTCAAATAATCATCCGCCGTAAAACGCGACTTGGCTGGATTATAAAAAAGCACTGCTTCTTCAAAGAGGATGTCTTCTGCCGTAGCTTCGCCTGCCTCATCAACCGTCTCAACGCCCGCTTGATTTTGCACTTCCAGCAAAAAAGCCACTTCCACCGCATGATTTTTCTTGTCCCAGTTTATCTCATAGTCAAAAGAAAAATTTTTGCTCAATTCCTCATCCAAAATATCCAAAAAACCGTATTTGCTCATACTACTTCCTTCATGAAAAATATGTTAAAATAAAAGATAAGTGCTGACTTGGTCTGAAATCTTCTTTCGGTCCAGCGCAGCTATTCCCTACCAGTGTAACATAAACAGCAAGCAATAAGCAACTATCTAGGAAAGGAGCCTGCTATGTCAGACAGCCTTGCTCTCCGCATGCGCCCCCAGACCATTGACCAAGTGATTGGGCAAGAGCACCTGGTTGGCCCGGGCAAAATTATCCGCCGCATGGTCGAAGCCAATCGCCTCTCTTCCATGATTTTATACGGTCCGCCGGGTATTGGCAAAACCTCTATCGCCTCTGCAATTGCAGGCACTACCAAGTATGCCTTTCGGACTTTTAACGCTACGGTTGACTCCAAAAAACGCCTGCAAGAAATCGCCGAAGAAGCCAAATTTTCTGGCGGGCTGGTGCTGCTTTTAGATGAAATCCACCGTTTGGACAAGACCAAGCAAGATTTTCTCCTGCCTTTGCTAGAAAACGGGCTGATTATCATGATTGGGGCGACGACGGAAAATCCTTTCTTTTCTGTCACGCCAGCCATTCGCAGTCGCGTGCAGATTTTCGAGCTAGAGCCCTTGTCCAACCAAGACATCAAGAAAGCCGTGGAAGCGACACTGACTGACTCGGAGCGTGGCTTTGATTTTCCTGTTGAGCTGGATGAGGAGGCGCTGGATTTCATCGCGACCTCAACCAATGGCGATTTGCGCTCAGCTTTTAACTCGCTCGATTTGGCGGTACTTTCAACCAAGCCAGATGATGAGGGGAGCCGCCACATCACGCTAGACATCATGGAAAATAGCCTGCAAAAGAGCTACATTACCATGGATAAAAATGGCGACGGCCACTACGATGTTCTCTCTGCCCTGCAAAAGTCCATTCGCGGGTCGGATGTCAATGCCAGTCTTCATTACGCAGCGCGCTTGATTGAGGCAGGAGACTTGCCTAGCCTAGCGCGGCGTCTGACGGTCATTGCCTACGAGGACATCGGTCTTGCCAATCCCGAAGCGCAAATGCACACCGTGACCGCCCTTGAAGCTGCGCAAAAAATCGGTTTTCCTGAAGCGCGCATTCTCATCGCTAATATCGTCATCGACCTGGCTCTTTCGCCCAAGTCCAATTCGGCCTATCTGGCAATGGACGCTGCGTTAGCCGACCTAAGGAAAAACGGCAACCTGCCTATTCCACGACATCTGCGCGACGGCCATTACGCTGGCAGCAAGGAATTAGGCAACGCCCAGGATTATCTCTATCCCCACAATTATCCAGAAAAATGGGTCAAGCAGGACTATCTACCTGACAAGCTCAAAGAGGCGGATTATTTCACGCCAAATGAGACTGGAAAGTACGAGCGAGCCCTCGGAGCTACCAAGCAGAAAATCGACCAACTCAAAAAATAATGGTATCGTTTGCAAAAAATTGTTTTTTTCTCTTGAAATTTTTCAAATTTATGGTATTATAATTATAGAAACGCTGTGGTGTACGACTTCACACTTAAGTGTTGACCGACTATTTTTTGTATTACTAGGGAAACAAAAGACTTCTAACAGCATGTAGGCCGTGTCACGCGGAAACAGCTTCAGTTAGAGCGAGTTGCCCACCTGCTTAATTGCGCGGGTTCAATACAAACCGTGAAGGTCCGGCACCAATACAGCTTTTTCTATTGCCTCCTTAGCTCAGTTGGTAGAGCAGTAGACTCTTAATCTATGGGTCGCAGGTTCGAGCCCTGCAGGGGGCATAAGTATAAACATCCAGAAAGCCTATTTCAATGGGCTTTTTTGGTGCATTTTTTCATTTTGCCCGGAGCTTTTTCTCTTCTCCAGTTCTGTCTATTCATCCTTTGTTTCCTTCAATAAATGAATATAGGTTTCTCTCAACGTTGATGTATCCTTATGACCGAACCATTTTGCCAAAACTTCTAAAGGAACACCTTCTTGAACTTTAACACTACCATATGTATGTCTCGCTCCATAGACTGTTATCAATGGCTCTATTTCTAACTCCTTTAGAATTTTCTTTAATTTCTTATTTAGCGTGGATTCATCCGGAACAGCCCATTTTGCACCAAATTGAAAAAACACAAAATTTTGTTCATTCTTTAACTCTAGCACTCTTAAAATGCGTTCTTGTTCCATCCTTAACTCTTTTAAAACCGTCATAGCTTGTCTATTTACTGGAACTCTTCTAACGGAAGGGTTTCTTCTATTTACTTTGCGATAATAATGATCATTTTTAGGAGGAACAATTTTATGCTTTTTAGACGACCAACGAGCATGGGTATAAATTTTTTGATTTTCAAAATCTACATCTTCCCACTTTAAAGCCAACATCTCAGCAGGTCTTAATCCCAGCGTGAACTGAAAGTATAAAACATAAAAAGATAAGCTAGGCAAAAATTAACCAAATACAAAATAAAAAAAGCATCAACATAACGGCTCTATAATTTCTGTAGTGGGTAAAATCACTTTAGGGATTATGGAGCTTATTTTGTTGTAGAAAAAAAGTCCCATATGACCTATAATGAAAAGCGACCAAACCATCATTAGAAAGACTCATATGGAACAATTAAATTTTATCACAAACTTACTGGAAATCAAAGACCCTAACATTACGATTTTGGATGTTCTAGATGCTGGAACGCATAAAGAAATCATCGCGAAGTTGGATTATCCTGCTCCTAAATGCTACAGCTGT